>NZ_JBCLVC010000015.1:0-106107 GCF_039548475.1 Luteimonas yanweni
TGTACTGTTCGCCTCAGGGGTTGGGCTGCCGCACGTCGGGCGCAGGTGCCAGGGAACGGCGGCCTAACGAGTCGTTCAAGCCGATGCCGCTTCGCGGCACGGCTTAACTCTGGTGTTAGGCCTCAGGTGAGACATCTGAGCAAGGGGGAAACATGAAGAACGTACTCTTGAGCGTCATGATCTGTTGCTTGGTTACGTCGTGCGCTGAGCTGCAAGTCAAAAGAGACTTGGCTCATGCACAGAACGTGCAAAATTACAGAGCAGCTACCTCTTCGGGTGAAGAGTTCGATCCGAGCACACTATGTACGGCCGCTCCTTCGTTTAAGTCGTGGACTAAATTTGAGTTCACGCCAGGCAATACTATTTACGGACTTCCGAATGATTCAAATGCCGCAGCAAGTTGCATAGCGATTCCTGCAGGGGCCAGCGCAATGGAGATTCATGGTGGCTCGAAAGGCGGAATGACCTATTACGAGGCCACAGCAATTCATCCATCCGTGGTGTTTCTGGATCAGAACCACGAAGTCATTCGCGATCTCCAGAAGCCACGATTGAAGGCCGGCGAAGGGTACTTCAGCGGCCTGGGCGTTTCCGCAATCATTCCGCTTCTTGAAGATCTGGCTACTGCTCGGTACGCAGTCATCTACATCCATCCGCTTAGCACGAGTGGAGAGATAGATGTTTACACTGGCTACCAAACAATCCCGGTTCCATACGGTCCTTATGGCACAGTAAAAGCGCGGTTTTTTGACTAGCATGATGCCTAACAGTTCATTCAAGCCGGTTCCGCTTCACGGCACGGCTTAATTCTGGCGTTAGGCCTCAAGGGAGAGTCTACGGGTGCTGAAAGAGATCGACGGCGTGCCCGTCCTAGCCAAGCATCGTGCTACCTGTCACTGCGGCTCTGTGGAGCTTGAGCTTCACCTGCCACAGGGCATCGTAAATCCGAGACGCTGCGACTGTTCCATCTGCCGCCGAAAGGGCGCCGTGATGGCTTCGGTTTCCTTGAGTGGCATTCGAATTGTGAAAGGGTCGGAGCATCTCAAGCTCTACGAGTTCAACACCCATACTGCCAAGCACTATTTCTGTGGCAATTGCGGCATCTACACGCACCACCAGCGTAGATCCAATCCTGACCAGTACGGCTTCAACGTCGGCTGCCTGGAGGGCATCAACCCTTTTGCCATTCCTGAGGTCCCAGTTAATGACGGGATCAACCATCCAGCGGACCGGGTTAAGGCCTAACAATGCGCTCAAGCCGAAGCGGTAGTTCCTTCGCTTCAGTGGACACCCTGACCTAACGATCAGGAGTGTCTTTATGCCTACGCCAGGCCCCCGAACAACCTATCGCTACACAGACCACTTCAAGGCTACCGCAGTACGCCTGAGTGAGCTTCCCGGCGTCTCCGTCGCCGATGTTGCCGAGTCGCTTTACATCCACCCTTTCATGTTGTCTCGTTGGCGCAAGTTGGCCCGCGAGGGAGTGATCGTGACCAAGGGTACGGAGCTGGACAAGACAGTAGCCGCAGAACTCAAGGCGCTGCGGGAAGTGAAGCGGAAGTACGAAAGGTTGCGACGTCCCCCCGCCTTCAGTAGCGGTCGCCCAGCCAGCGCGATCACGACGACGCGGCGTTGGTCGACCGGATCCGCACCGTGCATGCGCAGAGCCGTGAGACCTATGGCAGCCCACGCGTGCATGCAGTCCTTCAGCAGTCGGGCGAACGAGTCGGCCGGCGCCGCGTCGAGCGGCTGATGCGGGAAACAGGCGTCCGCGCCTGTTCGTCGCGCCAGTACCGCCGACGACCAGGGCTTGCCCGTTTCCTCGGCAGCGTTGAAAGTCGCGCGCATGCGGTGGACGTCAGCGCCATCGACAAGGTCTGGGTAGCCGACGTTACCTATCTCAAGGTGCGAGGCGAATGGCGCTATCTGGCGACTGTCATGGATCGCCACTCGCGGCGCCTGCTCGGCTGGGCACTGGGCAAGGATCGAACGACGACGCTGACGCGCCGTGCGCTTGCTGCGGCACTGCGCACACGCAAGCCTGCCGAGGGCACCTTGTTCCATAGCGATCGCGGGATCGAGTTCATCGCTGGCGACTTCAAGCGCCGGCTGCAGCGCGCCGGCCTCGCCCAGTCGGTCAACCGCCCCAAGCGCATGAACGACAACGCGCACATGGAGTCCTGGAACAAGTCCATGAAGTCCGATCTGTATCACCGGCAGACCTTCGCCAGCGACAAGGACCTGCACAGGGCTATCCGTAGTTACGTCGACTTCTACAACCACCAGCGCCTACACTCGGCTCTGGGTTGCACCGCACCTGCGGACTATGAGCGCACATGCACCTAACCAACGGGTGTCCACTTTATCGAAGGAAGTCCCAGCCGCTTCGTTACGCAAACCACATGGCAGATAAAGCTTGCCATGTGCTTCGCTCCACACGCGTCTCCGCTTAATTCTGGCGTTAGGCCGCTGGGGAGGGCTACGGTGAACTTGAACCAAGTGGCGCTTCCGGCGGTGGACATCGACGCATTCGAGTGCCGACGATTCACGCAATGCGACGCCGCTCGGTGGCTCGTCGCCTGACTGAGGTCTTGAGCCCGTGAGAGTTGTGTGCGGTTTACTCGTTCTCCTCACTGCGTGCGACCCAGTACGTCCCTCCGTAGGAGGGTTCACCTGTGACGCTCCAATCGAAGGACCGGACAGCCGGCTGCTTCTCGTTGGAGAAGTCCACGGAACGCGCGAGTCACCGGAGTTGGTAGGCAGACTCGCCTGCTCGTCCGCGTCGAGGGGGCCGACTTCGATCGGTCTCGAGATTCCTGCGAGCGAACAGGACTCGATTGATGCGTTCCTGAAGTCAGACGGGTCAGAGGAATCTCGAACCAGGCTCCTGTCGGGGCCGTTCTGGCAGACGGGGAAAGACGGTCGTGCCAGTGTCGCGATGGTGGACCTGCTCGACTCCGTCAGGGTGCTCATACGGGACGACGCACCGATCACTGTCTTCGCGTTCGAGGTCCCGTCAGCTTCGAGTCGCGATGCCGCACTGGCGAAGGGGATCCGCGACTTCCGTCTGGCCAAACCGGATGCCACGATCATCGCGCTGATGGGCAATGTCCACGCGAGCCAGGCGGTGTTGCAGCCTGGAGATCGACAGTCCACTCCAACCGGCCTGCTTCTCGCCGATCTCGATCCGACGTCGCTGTTGATCGTCCACCGTTCCGGCACGGTCTGGGCATGCATGCCTGATTGTGGCGTGCACCAGGTCGAGGGCAAACCAGGTGATGCGCGGGCGGAGGGCTACATGGAAGCATCGCCGATGCCCGGTTACACGCGCTCATACGTACTTGCGAGGACCACGGCTTCCCCGCCGGCCGTCATGCCGTAGGGCTTCCGGCGGTCGTGGCGAGGCCCGGCGGCAACGTGATATTCGTTCAAGCAGTAATCCAGTTGCCCTTGGCCGTCACAAGCGAGTCCGGAGAGTCGAATGAAAACGCCCACCTGGTTCAAGATCGTCGCGGTGCTGGCACTGCTCTGGAACCTGCTGGGCTGCCTCGCCTTCTTCTCGGACCTGCGCCTTTCACCGGAAGACATCGCCAGGCTGCCGGAGGCCCAACAGGCCCTGTACGCAGCCCGTCCGGGCTGGGCAGTGGCCGCAACGGCCATCGCGGTGTTCGGCGGTGCGCTCGGCTCCATCGGCCTGCTGCTGCGCAGGAGTTGGGCGTTCCCGGCCTTCGTCCTCTCCCTGCTCGGTATCCTGATGCAGGACGTCGGCCTCTTCGTGCTGGCGGACGGCGCGAGCCTTGCGGGTCCTGTCGCAGTCGCCATGCAAGCGGTGGTGCTCGCCGTCGGCATCGGACTCGTCCTGCTCAGCCGCAAGGGAATCGCACGCGGTTGGCTCGTCTAGCCCCGCCAGCGCCCACCCGCGGCACGGGCATCGCGCTCCTCGACTTCGATGGCACGATCACGACGCACGAGACCATGCCGGACTTCCTGCGCCGGTACGCTATGCGGGGCCACAGTGCGTCCGCCGGGAAAAGGTCCGGCGGGTGCGTGGTCGCTACGACCTGGCGACGTTCACCGAGGTCTACGCGTACGGGGACACCGTCGAGGACCACGACCTGCTTGGCGTCGCGACCAGGAAGTACTATCAAGGACGGGAAGTCCTGCCTCTGGCACCCCTGAGGACCATCACGATGGACAAGGGATCGCTGTACGCCCGGTTCGCCAAGGCCGCGTCCCGCTTCTGCGGACGCCCGCGCACCTTCGCGCTGGCCGTGCTGCTCATCGTCGTCTGGCTGTCGAGCGGCCCGATCTTCGGCTTCAGCGACACGTGGCAGCTGGTGATCAACACGGGCACGACCATCATCACCTTCCTGATGGTGTTCCTGATCCAGAACACGCAGAACCGTGACACGGAGGCCATCCAGATCAAGCTCGACGAGCTGATCCGCGCCACCCGCGGCGCGCACAATGCGCTGCTGGACCTGGAGGACATCGAGGAGCAGAGCCTCGACGCCTTCCGGGCCAGGTACCGTGCGCTGGCCGCTTCGGCGCGCGAGGACCTGGATCTCGGCAACGAGGACACCGGCACCCCCGAACCCTGACCCACCCACCGACTCCCGCAAGGATCCGCATGAGCCGCTGCAAGCCGACCCTGTTCGCCGCCCTCCTGATGCTGGGCGGATGTGCATCGCCACTGCCGACCGGCGACGCGCCGTGGATCGATCCGGGCCAGGCCGTGCTGCGTGCCGCCGCGGCGCCGTACACGGGCGTCACCGGCGTGTTCGCGCTGACGGTCCAGGCCACCGGCCGCACCGACAAGGTGCACCTCAACTCGGAACGCGACTTTCGGGATCCGCGCAACCTGTCGATCGCGGTCATGCCCCGCGCGGCTGCCGAACTCGAGGCGCGCTACGGCGCGCCGCCCGAGGTCGCGCTGCGTGGCAAGCAGGTTCAGGTCGTCGGCACCGCGCGGCGCGTCCGCATCGACTTCAGCCATGACGGCAAGCCGACGGACAAGTACTACTACCAGACCCACGTTCGGGTGACGCGGGCCGCGCAGATCCAGGTGCTCTAGTCCGGCCGATTACTGTTCGGTGCGGACCAGGCGCGCAGTGTCGTAGCCCATCGCGTGGGCCTTGGCGACCAGGGCGTCGAGCTGCTCCGGGTCGATGGCCTTGTCACGCGTCAGGAACCAGAGGTACTTCCGGTCCGGCGAGCCGACGATGGCCCAGCGGTAGTCCGGGTCGAGGTCGATGATCCAGTAGTCGCCCCACACGGCGGGCAGGAACGAGAGGAAGGCCGGTGCGAAGCGCACCTCGAGCTTCGAGGTGCTGCCATCGACTTTCCGTGCGATCGCGCGCGCCTCGATGCGCTCGCCCTTGTCGTTGTCGCACTGGTTGACGACGTCGACGCGCCCGTCGTCTCGCAGGCTATAGCTGGCGGTGGTGTTGGCCACGCAGTTGCGCTGGAAGACCAGCGGCAGGTGGGCCTGCTCGTACCAGGTGCCGGCATAGCGCTCGAGGTCGACCACGGTCACGGCTTCGACGGCCTGGCCCCGGGGATCGGGCCTGTCTTCGGGCTGGGTCAGGGCGACGCCGGGTGCGGCGATCAGCGCGAGGATGGCCAGCAGGCTGGTGCGATGGGACATGGCGGATCCGGGTGAATCGGGTGCTCTGGATCGCACGGCGGCCGTGTCGGGCGGATGAAGTCGGCCGCCGGACGGGCGCGCCGCGCGTTGTGCGTGGCGTCGCTACGGGCCTACCATCGGCAGACGCCGCCGGGGGGCGCGGGCAGCAGCACACGGGGACCACGATGAGACTGGCGGGCCGCATCGCCGACTGGAACGACGACAAGGGCTTCGGCTTCGCCACGCCCAGCGGCGGGGGCACGCGCGCCTTCGTCCACATCCATGCCTTCCAGCGCGGGTCGCGCCGACCGGTGGAAGGCGACCTGGTGTCCTGGCTGCCGGTGGTGGACGCGCGTGGCCGGACCAACGCGACCCAGGTCCGCCATGCCGGCCAGAAGGTCGCGGCCCCGCGGCAGCCCTCGGACGTTCCGCGCGCGGCGCTGGGCACGCTGGCCCTGCTGCTGGTCGCGGTTGCGGGCATCCTGGGTTGGTTGCCACTGGTGCTGGTGGGCGCGTACGCGGCGGCGAGCCTGCTGGCCTTCCTCATGTACCGGAGCGACAAGGTCGCCGCCCAGCGCGAGCGCCAGCGCACGCCGGAAGCCAACCTGCACCTGGTCGGCCTGCTGTGCGGCTGGCCCGGTGCGCTGATCGCGCAGCAGCTGTTCCGGCACAAGACGGTCAAACAGCCGTTCCAGTTGGTGTTCTTGGCCACGGTGGCGCTCAACGTGGCGGCCGTGGCCTGGATGCTCCGTTCCGGATTCGCCCAAGACCTGCTGGCCGCGTTTGCCCACTGAAACGGAGAGGTCCCATGTCGCGGCACGAAAAGATCAACTATGTCGAGTTCCCGTCCCTGGACCTCGACGCCAGCAAGCGCTTCTTCGCCCAGGCCTTTGGCTGGGGCTTCATCGACTACGGCCCGGACTATGCGGCGCTTGCCGATGCGGGCCTGGACGGCGGGTTCTTCCGCGCGGAGGCTGCCGGCCGCACGGACCACGGCAGCGCGCTGGTCGTCCTGTACAGCGATGCGCTCGAGGCGACGCTGGCCAAGGTCGAGGCCGCGGGCGGCGAGATCGTGAAGCCGGTCTTCGCCTTCCCGGGCGGGCGGCGCTTCCACTTCGTCGAGCCGGGCGGCAACGAGCTGGCGGTGTGGACGGAGGCCGACGCGCCATGAACCCGGTCGATCTCGTCGCGCTGCTGGCGGTCGCGCAACTGGTGTTCTTCGCGGTGCTGGTCGGCCGCGCGCGCGGCCGTTACGGCGTCAAGGCGCCGGCGGTCACCGGCCACGAAGGCTTCGAGCGCGCCTACCGCGTGCAGATGAACACGCTGGAGCTGATGGTGGCCTTCCTGCCGGTGCTGTTCATCGCGGCGAAATACTGGCCGCCGGGCTATGTCGCGGGCGTCGGCGCCGTGTACCTCGTGGGCCGGATCCTTTACTGGCGCAGCTACGTCTCGGCACCGGCCAGTCGCGGGCTGGGCTTCGCGCTGTCGATGTTCCCGATCCTGGCGCTGCTGATCGCCGGGATTGCCGGCGCGTTGCGCGGCGCAGGCTGAGCCGGAACGAGCCGCATCATGGACACCGGCCCCATCACCTTCTCGGTCCGCTACCGGCTGGGTGAGTACCTTCGCTTCGTCACCGAGCATGGCTTCGATAGCGAGGCCTCGCTGCGCGACCTTCGCGGCATCCGGCGCCTGCTTGCCCACCTGCTGCTGCGAACGGCTGGCACGGTCGGCTTCGCGTGGAAGGCCGCGCGAGTGGGCCGCTGCCGGTTCGAACTCGATGGCGAAGGCATCCGCCGGCACACCCGGCGCGGGCCGGGGACGCTGCCCTGGTCGCGGGTCAAGGCGCTGCACACCTACACCGCGGGCTTTCTCATCGAACTGGAGGAAGGCGCGCTGCCGATCCCGTTCCGGGTGCTCGGCGCCGGCCAGCGCAACGGCATCCTGCGGCTGGCCACGGCAGCCGGCGTGGCTTGCCCGACTCCTGCCCCACCGTGACCGGAGCCATCATGGCCGCCAACAAGACCGCACCCACCGGCGCCAGCGTCGTGCAGTACCTGGACGCCAAGGCCACCTCCGCTGCGCAGCGCGCCGACGCCGAGGCGCTGATCGCCCTCATGACCCGCATCACCGGCGAGCCGGCCACGCTGTGGGGCCCGAGCATCGTCGGCTTCGGCCGCTATCGCTACACCTATCCAAGCGGGCGCAGTGGCGAAGCGCAGCTGGCGGGCTTCGCCGTCCGCGGGCGCGACCTGGTGGTCTACCTGGACTGCGAGGGCGAAGACGGGGCGCAGCAGTCGCTGCTGGCACGGCTGGGCAAGCACAGGATGGGCAAGTCCTGCCTTTACGTCCGCCAGCTGGCCGAGGTGGACATGGCCGTGCTGGAAGCGCTGGTCCGCGACTCCATTGCACGGGTGCGACAGCGCTACGGCTGAGCGCGCGGCCACCTTGCCGCCCTGTTCACGCACCGCGCCCTTAGCGTGGCGACTTCACCAGCCAGGGGCGCCACCATGCACAGGATCACGGGGAAACAGCAGTTCGTCGGCCTGTTGGCCTGGCTGGCGGTCACCGGCGTCGCTGCCTATGCCGGCAGCATGAGCATGGCCTCGCGGCGCTCGCAGGATTTCTACGGACTGCTGGAGCAACCCGCCTGGGCGCCGCCACCGGAGGTGTTCGGTCCGGTGTGGACGGTGCT
The DNA here is from genome assembly GCF_039548475.1 of Luteimonas yanweni. Lineage (NCBI taxonomy): Bacteria > Pseudomonadati > Pseudomonadota > Gammaproteobacteria > Lysobacterales > Lysobacteraceae > Luteimonas > Luteimonas yanweni. The sequence goes on from NZ_JBCLVC010000015.1 coordinate 8,319, forward strand.
CTACATCATGATGGCCGTGGCGGCCTGGCTGGTCTGGCGCGTCGGCGGCTTCGACCACGCACGCACGGCGCTGACGCTGTACCTGGTGCAGCTGGTGGTCAATGCGCTGTGGAGCTGGCTGTTCTTCGCCTGGCAGATGGGCGCCGCCGCGCTGGCCGACATCGCGCTGATGTGGGTGCTGGTGGTGGCGACGATGCTGGCCTTCTGGAAGCACAGCCGGGTGGCCGCGCTCCTGCTGCTGCCCTACCTCGCCTGGATCAGCTTCGCGGCCATGCTCAACCTGCGGCTGTGGCAGCTCAATCCGGGCGTGCTCTGACCGCGGAGCGTCACCGCGGTCGGGGCGCACGCCCAGTCACGTGTCATCGGGTTAAAAAGGTCCGGCGGTCCGTCACCACGTGGCGTGGCCCACTTCAGGAAGGCGCGCATGTCCACGGAAACCCCAGGCGAACCGGCACCGGAGCAACCTGCGCAGCGGCTACCAACGCTGGAGCGCACCCGTTTCGGCGGCAGCGGTCGGCGCCCTGACCGGCACGACGACGACGCGCCGGTCTCGCGCAGCGACCTCAGCAAGGGGCCGCAGGAGCTGATGGAGCACCGCACGGCGCGGATCAACTGGGGCGTGCTGTGGACGGCCTCGGCGGTAATCGTGGCCTTCTCGATCTGGGCGATCCTGCTGCCAGACCAGGCGCGCGTCACCATGAAGGCGATGGTCGATTGGATCGCCTGGAACCTGGGCTGGTACTACGTGCTGACGGTCACGGTGGTCATCGTGTTCGTGCTCTGGGTGGCGCTGTCGAAGGAAGGCAGCGTGCGCCTGGGCCCCGACCATTCGCGGCCCGAGTACGGGCTGGGGACCTGGGTCGCGATGCTGTTCGCCGCCGGCGTCGGCATAGACATGCTGTTCTATTCGGTCACCGGTCCCGTGGTGCAGTACCTCTCGCCGCCGGCGGGCGACCCGGGCTCGGCGGCGGCGCTGCAGGACGCGGTGGTGTGGACGATGTTCCATTACGGCGTGGCCGGCTGGGCGATGTATTCGCTGCTGGGCATGGCGATGGGCTATTTCGCCTACCGCTGGGGCATGCCGCTGTCGATCCGCGCGGCGCTGTACCCGCTGTTCGGCCGCCGCGTGCGCGGGCCGCTGGGCGATGGCATCAGCATGCTGGCTCTGGTCGGCACGGTGTTCGGCGTGGCCACTTCGATGGGCATCGGCGTGGTGCTGCTGAGCGTGGGCTTCTCGCTGATCTTCGGGCTGGAGCAGGGGCTGGCGCTGCAGATCGCGCTGGTGGGCGGCGCCGTGCTGCTGACCATCGCCGCCACCACCTCGGGCGTGGACCGCGGCATCCGCTGGATTTCCGAGCTCAACCTCTGGAGCGCGGTGGCAATGATGGTCTACATCCTGGTCACCGGGCAGACGGCGTTCCTGTTGAACGCGCTGGTGGAGAACATCGGCCGCTTCCTGTTGACCCTGCCGGCGCGCACCCTGCAGACCTTCGCCTACGAACCCGGCGGCGCCGACTGGATGGGCGGCTGGACGCTGTTCTTCTGGGCGTTCTGGATGGCCTGGGGGCCATTCGTGGGCGTGTTCCTGGCGCGCATTTCGCGCGGGCGCACGCTGCGCGAGTTCGTGATCGCGGCGATCACCGCGCCGGTGCTGTGCGATTTCATCATCGTGTCCCTGTTCGGAAACTCGGCGCTGTTCGAGGTACTTCAGGGCAATACAACTTTTGCCGAGCTGGCGGTGCAGAGCCCGGAACAGGGCTGGTACGCGCTGCTCGGCATGTTCCCCGGCGCGATGTTCCTGATCGGGCTCGCGACCCTGTCGGGCCTCCTGTTCTATCTCACCAGCGCCAACTCCGGCGCGATGGTGATGTCGAACTTCTCGGCCTCGATCCCGGAACCCTCGCATGACGGACCCAAGTGGCTGCGCGTGTACTGGGCCGTGCTGACCGCGGTGCTGACGGTGGCGATGCTGCTGGCCGGCGGCGTGACCACGATGGAGTACGCGACGCTGATCTTCGCGCTGCCGGTGACAGTGATCGCGTACCTGGTGATGGCCTCGTTCCACAAGGTGCTGCGCATGGAGCGGGCCGAGCGCGAGGGTCAGGTGCTGCGCCGGCCGACGATCGCGCCGATGGGCGGCGCGATGCCGGAGCGCTCGTGGAAACAGCGCCTGGAGCATCTGCGCGCGTATCCATCGCTGAAACAGGTCACCCAGTTCATGGACCGCACGGCGCGGCCGGCGCTGGACGAGGTCGGGGCCGAGTTCCGCAACCAGGGTTACGACGTCAAGCAGAGCACGATGCCAGACGCGCTGGGCGTGGACGAGCCGCTCTTGCGGGTGTCGATGCAGGGCTTCCGCGACTTCCACTACCAGATCGCGGTGGTGGAGGCGCCGGTGCCGATGTTCAGCGGGCGCATGTCGCGCGAGACCGACGTCTACTACCGGCTGGAGGTGTTCACGCAGACCGGCTCGGGCGGATACGACCTGATGGGCCTGGACCGCCGCCAGGTGATCGACGACGTGCTGGACCGCTACGAGGCCCATCTGGCCTTCCTGACCGTCTCCAGCGAACGCGACACGGCATCGGTGCTGACGCCGGCGATCCTGCCCAGCGAAGAGCACGCCACGGTGCCGCGCGATGCCGGGGACGTGCATGACCTGGGGGATGCCCCACGCTGACAACGAGCGGCTTGACAGGCCGTAACGGCGGCGGGCGTATCATGCGCGATGGCATGCGCCCCCGAAGTGGCGCAGCGTCGTTCCCGGCAGATGCCCCCTTACTGGAGTTTTCGCATGAATATCAAACTGACCGTCCTGACCGCCGCGTGCGCACTGGCCCTGTCCGCCTGTGGCGACAATTCCGCGCCGACGCCGGCTTCGACGGCCACGCCGCCGCCGGCTCCTGCTGACACCACCCCGGCGCAGACCCCGCCGGCCGCTCCGGCCGAAGCCGCCACTCCGGCCGACACCGCCCAGGCGCCCGCGACCGCCGGCACCGACCCGGCCGTCACCGGCTGCGAGATCGTGATCGAGAGCAACGACGCGATGCAGTTCAACACGAAGTCGATCGCCATCCCGTCCTCCTGCAGCGACTTCAAGATCACGATGAACCACGTGGGCAAGATGCCGGTTGCGGCCATGGGTCACAACGTGGTGATCACCACCGCTGGCGACATGGCCGGCGTGGTGGCCGACGGCATGGCCGCCGGCCTCGACGCGGACTTCCTGAAGCCCGACGACGAGCGCATCATTGCGCATACCGAAATGATCGGTGGCGGCGAGACGACCTCGGTCAGCTTCTCGGTCAGCGAGCTGCAGGCGGGCGAATCCTACAAGTTCTTCTGCAGCTTCCCCGGCCATTCGGCGCTCATGAACGGCACCGTTTCCGTCGAGTAACCATCGGCGGGCACGTCGAAAAGGCGGGAGCATGTCTCCCGCCTTTTTCATGCCTGGCCGTCAGGCCTGGTCCGTCGGCTCACCGGCGGGGCCGGTGACGCGGCCCGCGGAATCCACGAACCAGGTGCGCACGGACGGGTAGTGCGCAAGCAGCGGCAAGCGCTGTGCGGGCGCGAGGACCGAAAGCGTCGTGGAGAGGCCGTCGGCGAGCGTGGCCCGCGGGGCCGCCACCGAGACCGCCGCATGATGGTTGGCACTGCGGCCGGTCCGGGGATCGATCAGGTGATGCAGGCCCGGGTCCGGCCCGAAGCGCGTGCCATAGCCGCCGGAGCTCGCCAGCGCGGGATGCTGCCCGCGAGCGCTGCCCAGGGGGAGTTCAAACAGGGTGCGTCCCGGCTCGGCAGGATCGGTGACGGCGGCGCGCCAGGGTCCACCGTCGGGACGCCGGCCAAGCGCGCGACCTTCGCCCAGGTCGATCAGCACATCGTGGAAGCCTTCGGCTTGCAGCAGCTCCGCCACGCGGTCGGTGATGAAGCCCTGAGCTGCGCCGTTGAGCGTGATCGCGGCGCCGGGGCGGCCGAGGCGTATCCGGTCCATGTCCACTTCGACGTCGGCAAAGCCCACCCGCTGCCGGACGCGGGCGATGGCCTCGGCCGAGGGACCCTGCGGCGAGGCGTCCGGCTTCGCGAAATGGTCGAAATACAGCCGCAGCAGCGGCTGCACGCTCGGATCGAAGGCACCGCCGCTGGCCTGCGCCAGGGACAGCGCGAACGCGAGCAGCTCGACCAGTTCGGCCGGCGGATCATCCAGGCGGCCGGCGGCGTTGAGCCTGGAGAGGTCCGAATCCGTCCGATACAGGCTGAAGATCGATTCCAGCCGTTCGACCTCCGACATGCAGCGCGCGATCATCGCCTGGGCATGCGCACGGTCCGGGTGCACCAGCGTCATCGATGCCAGCGCACCCATCGCCACGCCCTTCCAGACGGTGGGCGCCGGCGATGCCGACGACGCGGCGAGTGCAAACCTGCCTGGCGCCGATCCCAGCACGGCAGCGGTGGCGGCGATCGAAAGAAAACGGCGGCGTTTCAGCATGACCGGATCCTCAATGGTCCTGGTGTGCGTCCGGCATCGAGGATGACAGATCCACCGGACCGAGCACGTAGTCGTCGGGAATATCGTCCAGGCGGACAAGCCGGCCGCCGTGGGTGGCGCGGAATTCCTCCGCGCCCGGCTCGGTGGCGAAGGGCACCGCCTCTGGCGCGCCCATGCCGCCGACCATGGAACTCTCCACCACGAACCACGCGTTGCGCGCATCCACCCAGGTCCCGGCTTCGGGCTGGCTCCAGTTCCGGGCCTGGCCCATGTCGTTGACGTAGACCGCGGCCACGTCGCTGGCTTCCTCGGGCAGGCGCAGGAAGGCGATGGTGTCGCGTACCGACGAGAACCAGATCGGGGCGTCCCGGCTCTCGAGGTGGATCTGTCCCTTGGGGCCTTCGTGAGTGGAGAGCAGCATCCCGCAGTAGTAGCCGGTGGCGTCGTCGGGCACCTCGGCGGCGACCGGCGCCGGCGCTGCGGGAGCCGCCCTGTCGCACGCGGTGGCCAGCAGCATCGCCAGGCCGATCGCGGCCCATGCCATCCGTCCAGTCTTCATATCGGCCTTCTCCTGAATGCGAATATCGCGAGCGCCAGGGGAGCCACCACCCAGGCCGCCAGCACCGCGAACAGTACGCCCGGTTGAAGCGGCGCCGCGTTGCCGGGACCGGCCAGGCCACTGTAGATCGCCACGCCGTCGTTGGCTGTCATGTTGAAGATCCGGTAGACGTCCGCGGGATTGAGCAGCAGCAACACGTCCAGTACGCCCTGGGTCACGCGCTGCCCCTGGTCCGCGACCAGGATGCCCAGCAGGGCCGTATCGTAGAGGAGCACGAAGAACAGCCATGCGCCCACGGCCAGGCCGGCCGCGGTCGCACGCTCGCGCACCAGGGTGCTGGCCAGCACGCCCATCGACACGAAGGACGCACCCAGCATGATCGACGTGAGCACCATCATCGCGAAGGCGTTCCACGCCAGGCCACCGGTTTCATTGCCCATCGCCAGCGCGCCCGCCGCGACGCCGTAGCCGAGCAGCGTGGCGATGCCCAGGATGCAGACCTGGCCCAGGGCCTTGCCCACCACCACCTGCCAGCGCGCCACCGGGTAGGACAGCAGCAGCATCAGGGTGCCGCGCTCCTGCTCGCCGACGATCGCGTCGAACGACAGCAACAGCGCGATCAGCGGCACCAGGAAAATCGTGAGGCTGGCCAGGCTGACGACCACCACCGCAAGCGGGTCGGCCTTGACCGCACCGGTGGGTGCGCTGCCCAGCAGCACCAGCGACAGCGACAGCGCCGCCAGCAGCAGCGTGGTCGCGACCACCCAGCGGTTGCGCAGGCCGGCGCGGATCTCCTGCATCGCAAGCTTCAACACGTTCATGCCGCGCCCGCCTCCCGCCCGACCAGGTGCCGGTAGAGGTCCTCGAGGCCGGGCGTCGCGGTGTGGATGTCCTCGACGCCGTCGGTGGCCGCGAGGATCCGCAACGCGGCCATTTTTTTCGAAGCCGGCACGGTGAGCACCAGCGTGTCATCGGTATGTAGCGTGCACCGGCTTCCTGCCGGAAGCCCTGCAAGCAGCTGCGCCGGGTCGCGGCCGCCCTCGCGCATGCGCAGGCGCAGGCGCACATCCGGAACAGCGCCCTCGCGCAGCTGGTCGAGGGTGCCGGCCGCCAGCAGCTGGCCGCGATGCATGACCGCCACCCGGTCCACCCGGTTCTCGACCTCGGCCAGCGCGTGGGTACAGACCAGCACCGTGGCGCCGCTGCCGCGCAGCATGTCGATGGTGTTGAAGACATCGACGCGCGATGCCGGATCCAGGCCACTGGTCGGCTCGTCGAACAGCAGCAGCCGCGGCTCGCCGATCAGGGCCTGGGCGATGCCCAACCGCTGGCGCATGCCCTTGGAGTACGTGGAGACCCGCCGGTTGGCAGCGTCGGCGATCCCGACCATGGCCAACAGTTCATGGTTCCTGCGTGGCGAATGGCGCTTCAGCCTCGCATAGAACGCCATCAGTTCAGTGCCCGTCATCGCGCCGTGGAATGCCACGTTCTCGGGCAGGAAGCCAAGCGTGCGGCGCGCCTCCGCACCGCGCGCACCGGCCGGGTCGACGCCGGACACGCGCACCGTACCGGCGTCAGGGCGCACGAGCCCGAGCAGCAGCTTGATCAGGGTGGTCTTGCCGGCGCCGTTGTGGCCCACCAGCGCGGTGGCTTCACCGGCGTGCAGGGCCAGGGTGACGTCCCGGACCGCGACCACGTCCCCGTATCGCCGGGTCACGTCGCTCCACTGTGCGATGGCGCTCATGGCAGATCGTCCCGCGGCATCCGCGGCGGACGCATGAGCGGCGCACTGTCCACCACGCCGCCCGTGGACAGCGCGGGGAAGCGCGCCTGCGCCCAGCGCACCATCTGCACCGCCGGGCTGCTGACCAGCACCTTGGCCTGCGGCAGGGTCCATAAAATCTCGTCCATCACGTCGTTGGGCCGGTACGGCCGGTCGCCGATGCCGTCGCCATCGAGGTCATAGGCCGGGTTGTCGCTCCAGTAGTTGCCGCGCCCTTCGGACGCCCAGTCCAGGTAGCGCGTGCCCACGTATTTGATCTGCATCCGGTTGGCCACGAATGCGTTGCCGACGAGCGCGTTGCCCTCGGACCCGGCGGTGAAATGGACGCCGATCGGGCAGCCCTCGAACCAGTTCCCATCGAACCGGTTCTGGTTGGCGTTGTAGATGAACACGCACTTCTCCCCGCCGTCGCGGACGGTGTTGCCGACCACCTGCGAATCATTGGTGGCGTTGAGCATCAGGCCGTGGTCGCGGTCGCCGAGGGACACGTTGTCGCGGATCTCCAGCCCCTTGGAAAACATGATCGCCCAGCCGACGTGGTTGCCGCGGGACGTGTTGCCGATGATCCGGCTGTCGTGGGTGTACATGTAATGGATCGCGAAGCGCAGGTCGGAGAAGGTGTTGCGTTCGAACGTGTTCCGGTTGCTGACCCTGACGTAGATGCCATCGCGACCATGGCTGATGGTGTTGCCGATCACCGCCGCGCCGGGAGCATTCCAGATCGAGACGCCGTTGCCGGCCTCGGCCAGGCGCATGTCCTTGCGTCCGGTGATGACGTTGTCCTGGACGACCGAGTCGCCGGCTCCGTGCAGGTAGACGCCGAACAGGTTGTCGACCAGGTGGTTCTCCCGCACGTCGGCCCGCGGCGCGGACTCGCGCACCAGGATCGCCGAATCCATCGCCGCCAGGTCGAAGCCGGACCCGCTGATCTCCAGTCCCTTGATGTGGACATCCGGCGCCGTGACCGTGACCACGCTTCCGCTGCCGGGACCGGTGAGCACCGCGCCAGGCTCGCCAACGAGCGAGAGCGTCCTGTCGACGACGACCGGGCCTGCGTGCCGCCCGGGCGCCAGGCGGATGGTGTCGCCCGGCGCCGCGGCTTCGATGACCGGCTGCAGCATGGTGCCCGGCGCCACCCGGTGTTCGGCGGCAGGCACCCCGATCGACGCCACGAGGCAGACCGTCGCCAGGCCACAGACAAGCGCCCGCCGGAACGCCGGGACGGAATGCCCGCCCCGGCCGAACGGGCGCCACCGGCTGCGTCGAGGCGCCGGATGGGCACTACGCGGCACGCTTACGCCTCGACCAGCATCCGCCCCTTCATTTCCATGTGCATCGCATGGCAGAACCACTGGCAGTAGTACCAGTAGACGCCGGCGCGGTCGGCGGTGAAGGTGACCGACGCCGTTGCCTGCGGGCCGACTTCCATGGCCACGCCGTAGTTGACGATCGTGAAGCCGTGGGTCAGGTCTTCCACGGTGTCGTTGTTGGTCACGTAAACGGTGACTTCATCGCCACGCTTGACGGTGAAGTCGGTCAGGCTGAATGCCGGGGCCACCGAGGTCATGTAGACGCGCACCTTGTTGCCGTCGCGGATCACCTGCGCCGCGGCCTCGAGGGTGACGCCGTCCGCCTCGGCCTGCCGGCGCGCGTCTTCCCACATCGGGTCGTTGCGGTCCCAGACGTTGACCGGATTGACCTTCGAGCGATGGATGATCTCGATGTCGTGCGGCTCGGCGAAGGACGGGCCGTCGTGCACCAGGACCATCTCGTCACCGGAGATGTCGATCAGCTGGTCGTTCTCGGGCTTCAGCGGGCCGACGTTGAGGAACCGGTCCTTTGAGAACTTGTTCAGCGACATCAGCCACTTGCCGTCGGCCTCCTTGCTCTCGCCCATCGAGGTGTGGTTGTGGCCGGGCTGGTACTGCACGTCGAGCTTCTGGATGATCGGGTCGACGTCTTCGCCGTTGTACAGCTGCACGGCCTTGGCGATATCCCACTTGACGATCTGGCTGTCGATGAAGAGGGTGGTGTAGGCATTGCCCCGGCCATCGAATGCCGTATGCAGCGGCCCCAGTCCGAGTTCCGGCTCGGCGACGACGGTGTCACGCGGCTGGATCTTGCCGGCGAACAGGTCGGGGAACTTGCGCACGTCGAACACGGTGGCGGTCGGCGACAGCTTGCCGTTGGCGACGGCGTGGATGCCGTCGGGCGCCATGTTCATGCCGTGCGGGCTGTTGGACACGGGCACGTAGCGGGTGAACGCCGAGTTCGCCGCCTTGCGGCCGTCCACGACCGGCACGCCGTTGATCATCTCGGCCTCGCCGTTCGCGACCGCGGCCTCGATCGCCTTGATGTCGAAGATGACGACATGGTCCTGTTCGGAGGCGCTCATTTCCGCCAGCGTCATGCCTTCCTCGGAGTTGTAGCTGGTCGAGAAGGCGTACAGGCCGTCGTAGTCGGCATCGACGTTGTCCAGGTTGCCGCTGACCATCACCTGCCAGGCGACCTGCATCGTCTCGCCATCGACCGCGGTGAAGATGTAGCGGTACTGCTCCAGGTCGTTCACGTTGGTGCCGTTGTTCTGCAGGGGCACGCTGTCTTCGCCGTTGCAGAAGACGTAACCGGTCTTCGGGAACTTCTGCAGGCGCAGGCCGTGGACCGTGTGCTGGTTGGGCAGCTCGATGATCCTGTCGCACTTCATGACGTCGCAGCGGATGCGCGCCACGCGGGTGTTGGCCTTGTCGTTGATGTACACGTAGCGACCGTCGTGGGCGCCGTCGGTGAACGACATGTGCGGATGGTGCGCGTCGCCGTTGAGATAAGTGCCGCCGCGGGTCTTCAGGAATTCCCTCGTCCCCGGCGTCAGGCCTTCGGTGAGGATCTTCAGGCTTTCGTTGGTCAGGCCCCAGCCGGTGGCGCTGCAGCGGTTGAAGACCGGGATGCGCATCAGCTCGCGCATCGAGGGCATGCCCATGATGCGGATTTCGCCGCTCTGGCCACCGGAGAGGAAGCCGTAGTACTCGTCGAGCTCGCCCGGCGCGATGTGGATCTTGGCCGCGGAGGCCCCCGCCGCAGCCGTGCCGCCGGCAGCCGGCGCGCCTGCAGGCGTGGATGCTCCGTTGCCCGGCGCGCTCCTGTCGCCGCAGCCGGCCAACAGGCCCGTGGCCGCCGCACCGGCGGCCAGGGCGACGCCGCCGGTCAGCACCGCCCGTCTACCGGAGTCCGGCTTTGCCGACGTGTCGGCCGTCGGGGCCATCGATTTTTTCCTGTCGTCACTCATACTCGTTCTCCGGTCATTGATCGGTGCGCGGCCAGCTTCACGGGCTGGCGTCGGCTGCTGCGGCCTGCCCGCCGTCCGCGGACATGACCGCAAGCGGGATGGATTTCCCGGCCGCCGCGCGCCGCTCTCGCTTGAGCCGACGCTGGATCTGGACCGGGCATTTCTTGTCGCTGTGGTAGAGCACCTGGCAGTGCAGGCAGGAGATGCATTCGTTCGGATTGATGTGGCCTTCGGGGTGGATCGCCTCCACCGGGCACTCCTTGAAGCAGCGCATGCACGGATTGCCGCATTCGCGGTAGCGCTTCAGCCAGTCGAACATCCGCATCCGCCCCGGAATCGCGAGCGCCGCACCCAGCGGGCACAGGTACCGGCAGAAGAAGCGCTCGACGAAGAGCCCGGCGACGAGCAGGGCCACCGCAAACAGCACGAACCACCATTCGCGCATGAAGCGCAACACGATCGCGGTCTTGAAGGGCTCGATCTCGGCCAGCTTTTCGGCAAAGGCGAGCGACCCCAGCGAAACACCGAACAGCGCGAGGAAGATGATGTACTTGATCGGCCACATGCGCTGGTGGATGGCCCACGGGATCTTCAGCTGCGGCACCTTCAGCGCGCGCGCCGCGCGGTTGCTCAGCTCCTGCAGCGCTCCGAAGGGGCACAGCCAGCCGCAGAACGCTCCGCGCCCCCAGAAGATCAGCGCCACCGCCACCGAACACCACAGGATGAAGATCAGCGGATCGATCAGGAACGACGACCAGGTGAAGCCCGAGCGCAGGGAACTGGTGAATGTCAGGACGTTGACCACCGACAGCTGGGCCTGGGCGACCCAGCCCAGCCAGACCAGGGTGAGCGCAAGGTAGACCAGGCGGATCCGGTCGAAGAGCTTCTCGTGCTTGACCAGCGCGTCCTGGAAGAAAAAGATCAGGGTCAAGGCGACCAGCATCGCGCCGAGCATCGCGATGGAGAGGATCTTGCTTTGCCACAACCGCTTCCACAGCGGATCCTCGTCGTCTTCGAAAAATGCGTGCGAGTCCGTAGCGGCGGCCAGCCCGGATGCGACGGGCGCAGGGGCCGGCGCGGCATGCCCGGATGCGACAGCCGCTCCCTCCGGCTGGACGGCCCGGGTATAGCGTGACGGGATCGAATAGGGCAGATCGAAGGACACGAAGGCCTTGCTCAGCGCGCCGGTGGCCCGCTGGACGAGAAGCTGCAGGCGCCAGGGCTGCGCCGGGTCGAAATCGACGCCTTCAGGAATCACGAAGATGCCGACTTCCTTCAACGGCGGCGCATCCGCGGCGGCGATCGTGCCCACGCGCCGGTGCAGCTTGTCGCGGAAACGGATCGTCTCCGCACCCTGGATCAGCTCGATGCGGTCGAAGATGCCACCGCGCACGTAGCCGGAGCCCTTGAAGGAATAAAGCCCTTCACCCGCGACCAGGACCGCCTGCTGCCCGGGTGAGAGCATCCGCAGCATGCTCGCGTATTCGCTTTCGCCGAGCAGGCTGCGGCCGATCGCCGGCTGCGACACCAGGGCCGCGTACAGGTCGATGAACCGGTCGCCAGGCGCGCCTGCGTGCGGGCGCCGCACGGCCTCCGGGTCGCCCGCTTCGGCAAAGCTGCGGTTGACGTCGCCCACGGTCAGCGCCAGATGGGCGACCGCGCCCTCATCGACCAGCTGCGGCCAGGCCGCGATGCTGCCGGCCTCCGGATCGAGGACACGCGTCGCCGTCACGGGGGCTGCGCTGGTCGCGCCAGTCGTGGCCGGCCTGCCGCTGCCATCCAGGCCAAGCAGCCTCGCCACTCTCGCTGCCGAGCGGGTGACGCTTTCGCCCATCACCAGCACGGTCACGGTGGCGCCGCTGACCAGGTCGACCCGCGGCGGTCCCTCTCCGCTCGCCGCGGCCTTCAGCGGGTTGTAGCCGACGAAAGCCGACAGGTAGTCGACGACACGCTCTTCGGAGATGCCCACCAGCACGATCGGTTCGCTGTGTTCGACCAGCTCGATGCCGACGATGGTGCCCGTGGTGTCCAGTCCGACCAGGACGTGGATCGGCTTGCTGGAATAGCCGGCCGAATTGACGTACTGGGAGTTGAGATAGGCGTAACCGACCAGCTGGTCGCCACGGAACACCTGGGCGACGGGCGGCGTCTGCTGCGTGGGTCCGAAGCGATCAGCACCGGGAACGAGGTCGGTCGGCGTCACCTGGTTGACGAAGGTGTCGAACGTCGCCGCGGACTGCGCAGCCGCCGGCAGCCACGACATCGCGCAGAGCAGGATGGTCGCGAAAACCACACGCCACCAGACACTGGCCGGATCGCTCAAATCTACCCTCGCGAATGCATGTGGGATGATTGGTGCGGTGCACCCTGCAGGGGTGCTGCCGCGAACGAGTATAGGCGAGGTGTCTGTCATGCGTCGAACCACTCCCGGGATCGTTTTCCAGGACCCGTCTGCGCCTGATCGCGACAGGCGGGACCCGCATCTTCCAGGGCGCGCGCGAGGCGCCGGGCGGCGCTCGCTCCTGCGCGACGACCCGGACATCGACGTGGTCGACATGGCCACGCTCGTGGAGATCGCCCGCGCCATCGAAGACGAAGCGGTCCGGCGCTACGCGCTGCTCGCCAGGCTGATGGACCAGCGCGGCGAGGCTGCGACCGCCGCGGCGTTCCGGGTGATGCTGGAGGAGGAGCGCAGCCACGTCGCCGCCGTGGACCGGTGGGCCGCCTCGGTGGGCGAAACTGCATCAACACCCCGCGAATTCGAATGGCGCCTGCCCGCCGACCTGTCCAGCTCCTGGGACGACATCGCCGGGAGCGCATTGCTCACGCCGTACCGTGCATTCGCCGTGGCGGTCGAGAACGAGGAACGCGCATTTTCCTTCTATGCCTACCTCGCCGCCCGCGCCGAGAACGCGCAGATCAGGGCGGAGGCCGAGAAGCTTGGCGGCGAGGAGCTGCGGCACGCGGCGCTGCTGCGCCGATGGCGGCGCCAGGCCTACCACCGGGAGCGCGGCAGCGCGCGGGCCGGGCGTCCGCAGCCCGAGCGGCCGCGGATCGAGTCGGTCGCGATGCTGCGCGAGTTCCTGGCCCGGCAGGAAGCGGAGATCGCGCAGAACCACCTTGCCCTGGCGCAGCGGCTGGCGCGTGCCGGCGACAGCGCAGGCGCGCGCCTGCTGGAGCGCTCCATCCCCGGATCTGTCCGACCCGAAGAGGCGGCTGCCATCCCGGATCCGGGAGCCCCGGGGGTGGGCAGCGCAGGCGGAGCCGGTGAGGATCCGCGCCACCTGCTCGTCGATGCGCAGAAGCCCCTGGAAGCGCTGGCCGATGTGCTCGAGAGCGTCATGGCCACGGCCGAGGGGGAGCTGTTCGAGGAGGCGGCGACCGCGATGACCGGCGTCATCGAGCGCATCGCCCGGATCACGCTGGGGGCCGACTGAAGACGCCGGCCGGGCGAAGATGCGCCCGGCCGCCGTAGCCCTCAGAACTTCAGCCCCACGCGCGCGTAGAAGAAGCGCCCCGGCAGGTCATAGGTCGCCGCGTCATAGCCGTTGAGCGAGCAGCTCAGGCAGATCGGCGGGTCCTCGCCGGTCAGGTTGTTGACGCCCAGGGTCACGCGCATCCCGCGCATCCAGGCATCGCTGTTCCAGGACGCCTGCAGGTCGTGGTACGTCGTCGCGTCCAGGTGGTTGATGTCGTTGGCGCTGTCGTCGCAGATGGCGAAGCCGTTGGCGCCGCCGCAGGATTCACGCAGGTCGTCGATGTGGCGCACGTTCCAGGCGATCGCCCATGGCCCCCTGCTCCACTGCGTGGACAGGCTGGAGGTCCACTCGGGGATGGCGCTGTTGTTGACTTCGACGCCGGGCGCGCGCGGCTCGGCCTGACCGGATTCGTTCACCAGCTCGTACTTGCCGACAAACGTCGCCTTGGCGTCGAAGCGCAGCTGGCCCCAGCCCTGCTCGGGCAGCAGCCAGCCCAGGCTCAGGTCCCAGCCGTCGGTGCGGATGGTGCCGAGGTTGTCGAGGATGTCGTCGAAGCGGACGATCTGGCCGCGCTCGCTGCGGTCGTAGGACGCGCAGGAGAACGGATCGTTTTCGAACACGCAGCGGTTGAGGATGACCTGCGCGTCCGGCGCCTGGATGGCGTCCTCGATGGTGTGCCTGTAGAAAGTGAGGCCCAGGTCCATGCGCTCCGACCAGGAGGCGCCGGCCGCGAACGAGGGGCTCCAGACAGCGCCCAGGTTCAGGCTGCGGCTGGTCTCCGGCTGCAGGTCGGCGTTGCCCGAGGTCACCACCGAGATCTGCGAGTTGGTCTGCACGTAATCGGCCGGCACGCCCTGGGCCACGCACTCCGGACGCACGGCGTTGGCCGCGCCGGAGCAGGGATCGACCAGGGTGGCGTCGAAGCGCGACAGCGTGCCGTACAGCTCGCCGATCGACGGTGCGCGGAAGCCCTGCGCGAACGAGCCGCGCAGCACGAACTCTTCCGCCAGCTGCCAGCGCAGCCCCAGCTTGCCGGTGCTTTCGCCGCCGAAGGTGGAGTAGTCGGAGTAGCGGCCGGCGATGCTCATGTCGAGCGCGCTGCCGCGTTCGGCATTGGCCATCAGCGGCACGGCCAGTTCAAGGTAGACCTCGTTGACGTTGTAGTCGCCTGCGGTCGGGCCGGACGGCACGCCGTTGTATTCGCCGGCCACGGTGATCGGGTCGGGCTGGTAGCGCCCTTCGTACTTGCGGTATTCGTAGCCGGCGGCGAAGCCCAGCGGCCCCGCCGGCAGCTCGGCCAGCGCGCCGGTGACGTTCGCCGAGGCCAGGGTCAGGCTGTTCTCGCTTTCATCGCGCACCACCGGCTGGATGAAGTCGAGCATGTCCGGCGTGATCGTGCCGGCGCCGCCGAACACGTTCAGCGGCACGCAGCCCGGGATCGCGGCGCAGGCCGCGGGATCGCCCAGGGCCTCGTTGATGCGGCGCAGGTTGTAGCTGCCGAAGTTGGTCTGCTCGGCCTTGCTCTCGCTGCGGACCAGGTTGACGTCCCAATCCCAGGGGCGCTCGCGCACGCTGAAGCTGCCGTCCAGGCCCGCGGCCACGTACCAGGTCTCGACGTCCTGCTCGTAGCGCCGCGGCCCGCCCTCCACCGGGCGACGGCCAAGCAGGAACAGGTTGGCGTCGTCGCCCACGGTGGTGAGGTCGAAGCCGAAGGGGTTGTAGGGATTGAGCGCCGAGATCACCAGGCTGCTTTCGCCCCAGTGGTTGTAGATGCCGGCATCGGTGCCGAGGAAGAACGGCTCGGGCGCGGCCTGGTTGGCCGACTGGCGCTCGTTGTACAGGGCGCGCACGTAGCCGCCGAGGTTTTCGTTGAAGGCGAAGCGTACCTGGCCGAACACGGTTTTGCGCTCCGACGGCGTCAGCAGCAGGTTGTAGGGCGCGAAATTGAAGCGGTCGGCGGTGGCGAAGCAGTGATAGTCGTCGCTGCGGTCGCAGTCCTGGCCGGGCGTGAAGCCGGGATCGCTGACGCCGGTGTCGGGCGTGAGGTCATGCACGAGTCCGGTGTTCGGATCCATGAACACGAAGCGTCCCTGCGGCGTGGCCGAGCTGCCGTTGGACAGGCCGGTGCCGGGCACCGGGACGCTGGCCGGGCCGTACTCCAGGGATGACACCTCGTCCTGCTTGAAGTACGACGCGCCCGCGTACCACTGCACGCGGTCGTTGCCGCCACCGTAGCCCATGTCGGCGCCCCAGGTGTCGCCGCCAAGATCGTCATAGGTGCCGTAATGCAGTTCGATGTCGCCGCCCCGCACGTTGCGGCGGGTGATGATGTTGACCACGCCGGCGATGGCGTCGGAGCCGTAGATCGACGAGGCGCCGTCCTCCAGCACTTCGATGCGGTCGACCAGGGCCAGCGGGATGGTGTTGAGGTCGACCGCGGAGCCGACGCCCGAGCCCGAGGACTCGTTGACCCAGCGGATGCCATCCACCAGCACCAGCACGCGCTTGGGGCCGAGGTGGCGCAGGTCGACCGTGGCCGCGCCCGCGCCCACGCCGCCGCCATCGGGCGGGAAGCCGAAGTTGCCGCTGGAGTTGAATTTGGTGTTGAGCGCCGCGCCGCTGGCGGTCAGGTTCTGGACGACATCGGCGACCGACTTGAAGCCACTGCGGTCGATGTCCTCGCGGCTGAGCACCTGCACCGGGACGTGGGTTTCCAGCGCGGACTGCTTGATGCGCGAGCCGGTGACCGTGACCGAATCAAGGGTGGTGGCCTCGGACACATCCTGCGCGACAGCGGCGAAGGGCGAGGCAAAGGGCAGTGCAGCGCAGACAGCGACTGCGAGCAGGCGACGCGGGGGCATGGCCATGGAGCTCTCCTGATGGCGGTGTGCCGTCCCGTTGCCCCCAGGCCGTCGGCAGCCCAGTTGTAAACAAAATGTAAAACAGCAGCAAGCCCCGGGTTTACCCCAGGGGTGCCCTGCCCTGCAGCACCAGGCTCAGGCCGACCGCCACCAGGAACAGCGCGAACACCCGGCGCAGCGTCGGGCCGCTGATGGCATGCGCCAGGCGCGTACCCCAGGGCGCGGCCAGCACCGAGGTCAGGGCGACGCCGATCGCGGCCGGCAGGTAGACATAGCCGACCGCGCCTTCGGGCAGTCCGCCCGGCGGGGCGTTGAGCGCGTAGCCCAGCGCGCTTCCGATCGCGATGGCGACGCCGCAGGCCGACGACGTGCCGACCGCGCGCACCGGACGAACGCCGCGCCAGACCAGCAGCGGCACGGTCATGCTGCCGCCGCCTATGCCGACCACCGCCGACAGCGCGCCGATGCCGGTGCCGGCCGCGGTCATCGACAGGCCGGTGGGCACGATGTCGCGGCCGCTGTCCGCGCGGGCGCCGCTGAAGGCCATCTGCGCGCCGGCAAGCAGGCAGTAGCCGGCCACGATCCAGCGCAGCACCATGCCGTCAAGGCCCACGGCAACCTGGCTGCCAAGCACGCCGCCAAGCGCCAGCCCCGGCACCATCCAGGCCACCGTGGGCCAGAGCACGCTGCCGCGCCGGTGGTGCGACCACGCCGAGGACAGCGCGGTGAACACGATGCTGGCCATGGAACTCGCAAGCGCGGCGTGCATCGCCGTGTCCACCGGCACGCCCTGCAGCGGCAGCAGCCAGGCCAGCGCCGCAACCAGCACCAGGCCGCCGCCGATGCCCAGCAGGCCGGCCAACACGCCGACCAGGATGCCGAGCAGCGGGAACATCCAGAACCCTTCGATCACATCGACTCCTTCAGCATGGGCGCCCGCACCATTGGATATAGTCCCCGCATGCCGCACGGAACGTTCGCCATCCTACTGTCCGCGGCGTTCGCGCTGTCGGCCCCCATCGCAGTCGTGGCGCAGGCGCTGCCCGACGACGACCTTGCACGGCGCGCGCTCACCGCCGCCGAGATCGGCCAGCCGTTGCCGCCGCTGCGCGCCGACCACCCGCTGCAGGGCTGGATCGGCTACGCGCGCTTGCATCGCGACCTTGCCAAGCTGGCGCCGGCGCAGGCGATCGATTTCCTGGACCGCCACCGGGGCCAGGCCGTGGCCGACACCTTCCGCGCAGCGTGGCTGGGCGAGCTGGCGCGGCGCAAGGCCTGGGGTCCGTTCCGCGCGGCGTGGGTGCCGGGCACGGGTTCGGCGGCGCTTGCGTGCAGCGAACTCGAGGCGCGGCTGCGCACCGGCGCCGCCGATGCCGGGTGGACGGCGGAAGTACAACAGCTCTGGCGCAGTGCCGGGCGTTCGCAGCCCGATGCCTGCGATCCGGTGTTCGATGCCCTGGCCGAACGCGGCGGCATGGACGACGGCCTGCGCTGGGCGCGCATCGAGGCCGCGATCGCCGAGGGCCAGCCGGGCGTGGCGCGCGCCGCTGCACGTGGCCTGCCCGCCGAGGCGCGCCGCCAGGCGGAGGCCTACGCGGCATACCTTGGCCACGCCGATGCCGGCGCAGTGTCCTGGCCCAAGAACGCGCGCAGTCGCCTGGCGGCTTCGCACGGCCTCGCCACGCTGGCACGTTCCAATCCCGACGCCGCCGAAGCATTGCTGCCCCAGGTAGCGCAGGCGCTGCAGTTCACCGATGCCGACCGCGCGCGGGTGCTGTACCAGATCGCGCTGTGGACGGTGGCGTCCTACCACGAGGGCGGCGCGCGCCGGCTGGCCGCGGTGCCCGAAGCAGCCTATGACGAGCGCCTGCACGAATGGCGCGCGCGCGAGGCGATGGCCCGCTCCGACTGGCCGGCGGCGCTGGCGGCGATCAAGCGCATGGGCGACAAGCAACGCAGCGATTCCCGCTGGACCTACTTCGCCGCGCGCCTGCACGAGCTCATCGGCGACCGCGCCGGCGCGCGGCCGCTGTACGCCGCCGCGGCGCGCGATCCGGAGTTCCACGGATTCCTTGCAGCGGACCGCATCGACCAGCCCTACGCGCTGTGCCCGATCGAGCACGGCGGCAGCGCGGCGGAGAAGGCCGCCGTCGCCGCCGACCCGGCGATGCAGCGCTCGATGGCGCTGTTCCGCATCAATCGCGCCGCATGGGCGACGCGGGAATGGCGCGACGCGCTGACGCGCTTCAGCGACCGGCAGCGTCAGATGGCGGTGGAGATCGCACAGGCCAACGGCTGGTTCGACCGTGGCGTGTTCGGCCTGGTCAACGCCGGCGGCGAGCGCAAACCCGACGAGCTGCGGCTGTACACGCTGCGCTTCCCGCTGCACCACGACCTGCTGATCCGCGGCGAGAGCGCGCGCAACCAGCTTGACCCGGCCTGGGTCGCGGCCGAGATCCGCGCCGAGAGCGTGTTCAACCCGCGCGCGCGGTCACCGGCCAACGCGCGCGGGCTGATGCAGGTGCTGCCCGAGACCGGCGCCGGCGTCGCGCGCCGGCTGGGCATCCCGTGGTCGGGCGCGGAGTCGCTGTTCGATCCGGCCACCAACGTCCGCATCGGCACCGCCTACCTGCGCGAGATGAAGGACAAATACACCCTGCCCTACGTCGCCATCGCCGCCTACAACGCCGGCCCCACGCCAACCGCACGCTGGCAGGCGGACCGTCCGGGCATGGACGCCGACTTCTGGATCGAGACCATCACCTACAAGGAAACCCGCGACTACGTGGCGCGCGTGCTGGCCTTCAGCGTGATCTACGACTGGCGCCTGGGAGACCGCGCGGTGCCGGTCAGTGATCGCATGCACGGGCGCAGCGGTCCGGTGCGCAAGGCGTTCGCATGCCCGTCTGCAGCGACCGCGGGGATTTCCGTCGGAAATCCCGTGGGTGCGGCTACAGCCGAGATCGGTTACCGCACGACGATCGCGGCCATGGCCGCTCCCACAGCGGCTGCGGAAGGCTGAGGTCACGGACGTGGAGACCTATCTGGTCGGAGGTGCGGTGCGCGACCGCCTGCTGGGACTGCCGGCAGGGGACCGCGACTGGGTGGTGGTGGGCTCGACGCCCGAAGCGATGCTGGCCACCGGCTTCCGTGCGGTGGGCCGCGACTTCCCGGTGTTCCTGCATCCCGAGACCGGCGAGGAACACGCGCTGGCGCGCACCGAGCGCAAATCGGCACGGGGCCACCGCGGCTTCGTGGTCGACGCCGCGCCGACGGTCACGCTGGAAGAAGACCTCGGGCGCCGCGATTTCACCATCAACGCCATCGCCGAGCGGGACGACGGTCGCCTGACCGATCCGTACAACGGTGCGCACGACCTCGAGATCCGCGTGCTGCGCCACGTCGGTCCCGCGTTCGCCGAGGATCCGCTGCGCGTGCTGCGCGCGGCGCGGTTCATGGCGCGTTTCGCCTCGTTGGGCTTCAGCGTGGCCGACGAGACCCAGGCGCTGATGCGCGACATGGTCGCCGGCGGCGAGCTCGCCGACCTGGTGCCCGAGCGCGTCTGGCAGGAGCTGGTGCGCGCGCTGCGCTCGCCCAGGCCGTCGGCCTTCCTGCGCACCCTGCGCGACTGCGGCGCGCTGGCCGTCGTGCTGCCCGAAGTCGATGCGCTCTACGGCGTGCCGCAGCGCGCGGAATACCACCCTGAAATCGACACCGGCGTGCACGTGGAACTGGTCTGCGACATGGCCGCGCAGCTTGCACCGGGCGATGACCAGGTCGGGTTCGCGGCCCTGGTGCACGACCTCGGCAAGGCGCTGACGCCGGCCAACCAACTGCCGGCGCACGTCCAGCACGAGCAGCGCGGCGTGGCCCCCGTGCGCGCGCTGTGCGAGCGGCTGCGGGTGCCAGCGGCGCACCGCGACCTGGGCGTGACCACCTGCCGTGAACACCTCAACGTGCATCGTCTGGCGGAGCTTCGCGACCAGACCGTGCACGACCTGCTCGCGCGCTGCGACGGCTTCCGCAAGCCGGACCGCATCCGCCGCATGGCCACGGCCTGCGAAGCCGACAAGCGAGGCCGCGCCGGGCTGTCCGAACGCGCCTATCCGCAGGCGCGCGAACTGGTCGCGCTGCGCGACGCCGCCGCCGCGGTGACCGGTGCCGACATCGCCGGCGAGGGGCTGGAAGGCCCCGCCTTCGGCGCCGCGCTGCGCAAGGCGCGCATCGCCGCGATCGGGGCTGCACGCACGCTGCGCAAGGGCGAGGTCAACCCCTGGCCCGGGACAGCACCCGCGCCTCCAGCCTGAGCAGCAGGTCATGCATCGGCGTCAGCCGCGTCGCCAACCCGGCGACGACCCCCAGGGTATTGGCCAGCGCGTCCCAGCGATCGGGCATGCGGGAGCCGGTCAAGGCACCCTGACCGTGCTCGAGGCCGATGCCCAGCAGCACCAGCCCGAGGCCCGCGCCCAGCAGCGCCGGCCAGCGCGCGAACAGCTGCACCGCGCTGGCCGCGAGCGCGAAGTAGGCGATGAAGTGGTGCAGCTTGTCGCTGCCCGGTGCGTCCGGCAGGTCCGGTGCGGGCAGCAGCGAAAACACCACCACCGCGGCGATCGCCAGGCACCACAGCGCGCACCACGCCAGGGGATGGCGAAGCGGCTTGAGCGAGCGCCCCACGCGCGGACGGCTCACAGGCGGAAACTCAGGTCACCTGCAAGGAAGGCGGCTTCGAAGGGAACGCCGAGCTCGAAGCCCATGGCCTGGAAGCGCTCGCCCATCGCCGTGGGCAGGGTGAGCTGCTGCACCTGGCGGCGCAGCGCGTAGCGCGCGGTCTCGTTGGCGGCCACCGCCTCATGCGCCGCCAGCCGCTGCTCCAGGCCGTTGCCGATCAGGAACATGGCCTGGCTGCAGTAGCCGGCGAAATCGAAGCCGGCGCCGGTGCCGGCCTCGGCCAGCGCGGTGAAATCCACCGACGCGGTGATGTCCTGCAGGCCCACGCGCGCGAACACATCGTCGACTACATGGTGACGGTGGAAAGCGCGCAGGGTGCCGCGGTCGCGGGTGGCGGCGTAGTACTCGCGGCGCGGATGGCCGTAATCGATGAACAGCATCGCCCCCGCCTGCATCCGGCCCATCACCGCCTGGATCCAGTAGGGCAGCTGCGGCAGCAGTTCGGAGCGGTAGCCTTCCGGGAAGGCGCCTTCGTCGCGCTGGCGCTCGACGTGGCGCACGGCCGCAACCATCAGCGCATCGGCGGGGACTTCGACGATGGCGAAGCTGCCGTCGGCGGCCACCGACACCCCTTCCTCCATCACCTCGCCGCCGCGGATCACGAAGCGCGGCGTGGGCAGCGCGTCGATCACCTCGTTGGCGAACAGCACGCCCTGCCAGGGCTCGTCGAGCGGGCGGTCGAGCCACTCCACGCGGGCGCTGAGCGCTTCGGGCAGGCGCGCCTGCAGGCGCTCGCGCTGGCGCTCTCGCAGGTCGGCGCTGGGTTCCAGGATGGCATAGCGCGCGGGCAGCGCGTCCAGCGTCGCGAGGTGCCTGAGCGCGGCCTCGGCGAATGCGCCGCTGCCGCCGCCGATCTCGAGGAAGCTGCTGTCCTCGCCCAGCTGGCGCAGCGGCGGCGCGAGCGCTTCGGCCACGCATTCGGCGAACAGGCTGCCGAGCTCCGGCGCGGTGACGAAGTCGCCGGCGCGGCCGAACTTTGTGCTGCCCGCGCTGTAATAGCCCAGGCCCGGCGCATACAGCGCCAGCTCCATGAAGCGCGAGAACGGGATCGCGCCGCCGGCATCGGCGATCACGGCGTGGATGAGGCTGCGCAGGCGCTCGCTGTGCGCCTGCGCGGCGGGATCAAGCGGGGGAAGGAGCATGGGGGATTCCGTTGCGTAACGCGCGACAGGATACGGAACCCGGCGGCGCGGAACGTTATGGTGTCGGTCATGAGTACGCAGCCAGTCATGCCGGGAGGCCATCCCGTTGCGCTTGTCACCGGCGCCGCGCGCCGCCTGGGCGCGGCCATCGCGCGCCGCCTGCACGCCGAGGGCTACGACCTGGTGCTGCACTACCGCGACTCGGCCGACGAGGCTTTGGCGCTGACGGCCGAGCTGGAGTCCGCGCGCGCTGGCAGCGTGCTGCCGCTGCGGGCGGAGCTTGCCGGGTTCGACCGCCTGCCGGAACTCGTGGCGCGCAGCGTGGGCCGCTTCGGCCGGTTGGACGCCCTGGTCAACAACGCCTCGGCGTTCGCTCCCGCCACCTTCGGCAGCATCCATCCCGGCCACTGGGACGCGATGATGGCGGTCAACGCCCGCGCACCGTTCTTCCTTGCGCAGGCAGCAGCGCCGCACCTGCGCGCGGCCGGCGGCGCGATCGTCAACATCTCCGACATCTATGCGCGTGCGCCGCGCGCCGACCTCGCGGCCTACGTCGCCAGCAAGGGCGCGCTGGAGGCGGCCACCCGCGCCCTGGCCGTCGCACTGGCGCCGGAGGTGCGCGTGAATGCGGTAGCGCCGGGCGCGATCCTGTGGCCGGACGAAGGCATCGATCCTGACCTCCAGGAGCGTCTGCTGGCGATGACGCCGCTGGGCCGCACCGGCACCCCCGAAGAGATCGCCGGCACGGTGCTGTGGCTGCTGCGCGATGCCGGCTACACCACGGGCAGCGTGCTTTCGGTGGATGGCGGTCGCGGCCCGTAGCGTGACGCCTCAGTGCTTCGGCGCGAATGCCGTTGCGATGGCGGTGTCGCGGAACGCGTCCGGCACTTCATGCGAGACCGCATAGCGGTACAGCACCGCCGAGTAGATGGCGGTCAGCGCCGCCTGGTACACGCCCAGCATGAGCACGGCCACCAGGCACAGCACCCCGACCGCTATCGCCAGCGCCACCGACGCCTGCGCTGCCAGCACCACCAGCAGCACCGAGACCAGCACGGCGCCACCGGTCAAGAGGCCGAACGCAGCGCCGATGCCGACCTGGCCAACGGCGTTCTCGCCCCAGGTGCGCTTGAGCAGGGTCGCGCTCTGCTTCAGCGCATCGACCGGACCGATGTCGCGGCTGACCAGCACCGGCACCACCAGGAAGGTCGCCAGGGTCCAGGCGAGCCCCAAGCCGCTGCCGACCAGGCGCACGAGGAAGTTGTTGTCCTTCGCCTTCATCGACTGCAGCAGCACGCCGACGGTGGCCGCGATCGCGGCATAGCCGAAGATCGCACCCAGGCGCGAGCGTGCGGCGGCGAAGCCGTCGGCCAACGTGGGATCGCCGCCGTCCAGGCGGATCATCGCCGCGCCCACCAGCGCGCAGTTGAAGAAGATCATCACGCTGTAGGTGCAGAAGTAGAAGGCGAAGCCCAGCAGGACGCCGCCAACGCCGAGGCCGCTGCTGAACAGGCGCAGGGCAAGCGTGGGCAGCGCGAAGCTCGCCAGCACCAGCAGCGTCGCCAGCCCGGACAGCACCGGGAACAGCATCAGCTCGCGATCCGAGCGCAGCACCGCCGCGCTTGCCTTCACCATTTCCCAGCTGCGCGAGAATTTGTCGAACATGGCCCCTCCTTCCGTCTGCGTGCTGCGCCCCGAAACCGCCGATTGGCCGCTTCGTCCAGCGCATGTCCCCATGACGGCGCCAGCGCGCGGAGTGTGACCGACCGGACAGGTGCCGTGTCAGTACCGGTTGTCAGCAGCGATCACGCGGGAGCATCGCTCTGCACCGGCAGCGTGACTTCATGCATGGCCACGTTGCGCTCGGCCGATGCCGCCCACAGCTCGGCCAGCGTGCGCCCACTGGTCGGCTCGACCACCTCGGGCGCGATCTCCGCCAGCGGCCGCAGCACGAAGGCGTGGCGCAGCTCCCCGCGCGGCAGGCGCAGGTTGCCCGGGCCGCTGCAGACCAGGTCGTCGAACAGCACGATGTCGATGTCCAGCGTACGGTCGCCGAAGCGCGGGCCGCTGCGGTCGCGGCCGTGCGCGTCTTCAAGCGCGTGCAGCCAGTGGTTCAACGCATGCACATCGAGGTCGCTGTCGATGACGGCGGCGGCGTTGACGAAGTCCGCCCCCTCGAAACCCACCGCCGGCGTCCGGTAGGCAGCCGACGCGAGGATGTCGCCGAAGCGCGCGCGCAGCGCCGCGAAAGCGATCGCGATATGGCGTTCGGGATCGATGTTGCTGCCGAGGCTGAGGCAGGCGATGGGCATGGGCCGCACTCCGTGGGGGTGCTCATGATCGCGCACCGGGCGGCCCGCGCGCGAGCGGCGGGCACACCCGGCGGCGCGCGCGACAAGGCTCGGCGATCGGGTCGGTTGCGTCCGTCAGTCGACGGCGGTGGCCGGCCCTTCCTCGCGGCGCAGGCGCACCTCCACCGGCGCATCGCTGTGCGCCTGGAACACGCGCAGCCCGAACTCGGGAAGGATTGCCAGCAGGTGGTCGAAGATGTCGCCCTGCACGCCCTCGTAGGCCGCCCAGGCGGTGTCGTTGGTGAAGCAGTAGATCTCCAGCGGCAGCCCGGCCTGGGTGGGATCGAGCTGGCGCACCAGCAGGGTCAGGTCCTGGTGGATGCCCGGATGGTTGCGCAGGTACTGCAGCACATAGGCGCGGAAGGTGCCGAGGTTGGTCACGCGACGCCGGTTGACCGCCTCGCGGCCGCGCTCGCCCAGGGTCTGGTTCCACGCCTCCAGCTCGCTCGACTTGCCACCAAGATAGTCGTCGAGCAGGCGGAAGCGCCGCAGCCCCGCGATCTCGTCCGGCGTGAGGAAGCGCGTGCTGTGCTGGTCCAGGTAGATCGCGCGCTTGATGCGGCGCCCGCCGGCTTCGGTCATGCCGCGCCAGTTCTTGAACGAGTCGCTGATCAGCTTGCGCGTGGGCACCGTGGTGATGGTCTTGTCCCAGTTCTGCACGGTGACCGTGTGCAGGGCGATGTCGATCACATCGCCGTCGGCGTTCTGGCTGGGCATTTCGATCCAGTCGCCGATGCGCACGCGGCCGTCGCCGCTGATCTGCAGGCTGGCCGCGAACGACAGGATGGTGTCCTGGAAGATCAGCATCAGCACCGCGCTGGCCGCGCCAAGCCCGGTCAGCACGTGCACCAGGTCCACGCCCGCCAGCAGCGCCACCGAGGCCAGCGCCGCCATCACCAGGGCGATGATCTTGGCAACCTGCAGGTAGCCCTTGATCGGCTTGTTGCGCGCGTCCGGGCGGCGCTCGTAGACCTCGTTGGCGACATCGAGCGCGTGGCCGAAGGCCAGCGCCACGGTGAAGATCACGAACACCCGGCACAGGCCGGTGATGAAGGCCACGAGCCCCGGCGACAGGTCCGGCACCAGCGCGATGCCGCTGCCGATCACCAGCGCAGGCACCACGTTGGCCAGGCGCGAGACCACGCGCATGCGGCTGATCGAGCCGTTTCCGGCGTGCCCGGCAAGTGCCGCGACGCGCATGAGCACCTGGCGCAGGCCGCGCAGCAGGATCCGCTTGGTCACGAAGTTGGCCAGCCATGCGACCAGCAGCAGCGCCGTCAGCACCAGCAGGGAATAGGCCCAGGGATACGGCGCCAGCGTCTCGCGCAGGGCTTCAAGTCGAAATTGCATGGAATCTCCAGAGTGGACGAATCAGCCCGCCCGGTGGCGCTCTATGACCACGCCGACCGCGCGCGCGCCGCGCACGGCGCCGGGCTTGCCGAGCTTCAATCGTAGCGAATCGACGTTGAACTCCTGCAGCACGATCGCCGCGCATCGTTCGGCCAGCGTCTCCACCAGGCCGAAATCCGACTGCGAGACATACTCGACCAGTCGCTTGCTGACGGCCTTGTAGTTGAGCGTGTGGGCGATGTCGTCGCTGGCGGCGGGCACGCGGTTGTCGAAGCGCATCTCGAGGTCGAACACCAGCGTCTGGCGGATGCGCCGCTCCCAGTCGTAGATGCCGATCAGGGCCTCGATCTCGAGGCCTTCGATGAAGACGTGGTCCATGGCGCGCGGTCCGGACGGCGGGCCAGCTTAACGCGGTGGCGCGGTGGCCCCGGTTGCGCCCGGAGCGAACAGCGTCGCCGGCACCGAAGTGACCTCGGGCAGCGTGGCCATGTCCCAGCGCGGCGTGACGTGCACCGCGTCGGTCGCGCGCTGCCCCGCTTCCAGGCGCAGGGCGCCGGCGAAGGCGATCATCGCGCCGTTGTCGGTGCACAGCTCGGGGCGTGGGAAGCAGGCGCGCCCGCCGCGCTTCGCGGCCATCGCCTGCAGGCGCACGCGCAGGCGCCGGTTGGCGCCGACGCCGCCGGCCACCACCAGGGTGTCGCAGCCGGCCGCGTCCAGCGCGCGCTCGCACTTGATGGCCAGGGTGTCGACCACCGCATCCTCGAAGGCGCGGGCGATGTCGGCGCGGGTGGCCTCGGACTGGTCGCTCGCGCGCCAGGCCAGCATCACCTGGGTCTTCAGGCCGCTGAAGCTGAAATCCAGGCCCGGGCGATTGGTCATCGGCCGCGGGAACGCATACCGGCCGGGCGTGCCGGTTTCGGCCAGTGCCGCCAGCTGCGGCCCACCCGGATACGGCAGGCCCATGAGCTTGGCGGTCTTGTCGAAGGCCTCGCCGGCGGCGTCGTCCAGGGTCTCGCCGAGCAGGCGGTAGCGGCCGATCGCGTCCACCGCCACCAGCTGGGTATGGCCGCCCGACACCAGCAGGGCCACGAAGGGCGGCTCGGGCGGATCGACCTCCATCAGCGGGGCGAGCAGGTGGCCCTCCATGTGGTGCACGGCGACCGCCGGCAACTCCAGTGCCCAGGCCAGTGCGCGCGCCACCCCGGCGCCGACCAGCAGCGCCCCGACCAGCCCGGGA
This sequence comes from Luteimonas yanweni, assembly GCF_039548475.1. Taxonomy (NCBI): domain Bacteria; kingdom Pseudomonadati; phylum Pseudomonadota; class Gammaproteobacteria; order Lysobacterales; family Lysobacteraceae; genus Luteimonas; species Luteimonas yanweni. The sequence goes on from NZ_JBCLVC010000015.1 coordinate 35,581, forward strand.
CCCGCGGTATAGGCCACGCCGTCGAGATCGCCGACCTCGAGCCCGGCTTCGGCCAGGGTCTGGCGGACCAGGGGCAGCAGCTTGCGCACGTGGTCGCGGCTGGCAAGCTCCGGGACCACCCCGCCGTATTCGGCGTGCAGGGCGATCTGGCTGTAGACCGCGTGCGCGCGCAGCCCGTCGGCACCCGTCCGCGCGGTGTCGTAGACGGCGACGCCGGTTTCATCGCAGCTGGTTTCGATTCCGAGGACGATCATGGGGCTTGGGCGGGTGGGTCTGTGGGGTGGGTCCGGGAGCGAATGGTGCGGGTGGGCCTCGACGGGGGGCGGCCGCAGCCATAGCGGCTCCTACAACATCCGCCGGCCCCGCAGAGCAGCCATAGCTGCGACCCGGACCGGCACATTTGCGCCGCGTGGGAGACGGGGCTATCATACGCGGCTCGCCGGGGGGAAACCGGCGCACCCCGAACCCAGAGATTCCCAATGCCCAGCGTCAAAGTCCGCGAAAACGAGCCCTTCGAGTTTGCCCTCCGCCGCTTCAAGCGCACCTGCGAAAAGGCCGGCGTGCTGGCCGAGACCCGCAAGCGCGAGTACTACGAGAAGCCGACGCAGGAGCGCAAGCGCAAGGCCGCGGCCGCGGTGAAGCGCCAGGTCCGTCGCACCTCGCGCGACGTCACCAAGCGCCAGCGCATGTACTGATCCGGCCTGCCGGCGCGTCCTGCGCCGCGGTCGTGATCCATCCCTGAAGCCGGCACGCGCAAGCGTCGCCGGCTTCTTGTGTTGACGCAAATGGAGAACCAGCGATGAGCCTCAAGCAGCGCCTCACCGAAGACATGAAGGCCGCCATGAAAAGCGGCGACAAGGCCAGCCTGGGCGTGATCCGCCTGGTCAACGCCGCGATCAAGCAGCGCGAGGTCGACGAGCGCGTCGAGCTCGACGACGCCCAGGTGCTGGCCGCCATGGAAAAGATGGTCAAGCAGCGCAAGGACTCCGTGAGCCAGTTCGAGGCCGCCGACCGCGAGGACCTCGCGGCCATCGAGCGGGCCGAGATCGAGGTCATCCAGCGCTATCTGCCCGAGAAGATGGGCGAGGCCGAGGTCCAGGCCGCCATCGATGCCGCGATCGCCGAGACCGGCGCCGCCGGCCCGGCCGACATGGGCAAGCTGATGGGCGTGCTGAAGCCGAAGCTCGCCGGCCAGGCCGACATGGGCCAGGTCTCGGCGCTGGTAAAGAAGTCCCTCGCCGGCTGATCCACCAGGGTCCTTGCGGACCTCTTGCCGGGCCCCTTGCGGGGCACCTGTGGGAGCGGCTACAGCCGCGAACGGGCTTGCGCGATACCGGATCGCGGCTAGAGCCGCTCCCACCGAAACATTCGAACGCACCGCCACGGCACGTGCACAGCACCGGTCGCATCCTGCGCGCCATGGCTGAATTCATCACCGGGCGCCTGAAGGCGGGTTTCGAACGCCTGCAGCAGTCGCTGCCGTATGCGATCGCGCAGCGTTTCGTCGAAGTCGACATCCTGACCCACGCCGCCTCGCTGACCTTCTTCGCACTGCTGTCGCTGGCACCGCTGCTGGTGCTGCTGCTGTGGCTGACGGCCTCGCTCTACCCGGCCGCCCAGGACGCGCTGCTGGAGCAGGTGCAGGTGATCGCCGGGACGGGCGCGGGCGAAGTCGCCAATACGGTGCTGCAGAACGCACGCGCCGAGCCGGACGTCGGCTCCCTGGCCGGGTTGTGGAGCACCGGGCTGCTGTTCTTCGGCGCCACCGCCGTGTTCGCGCGCCTGCAGGGCACGTTGAACCTGGTGTTCCACACCTCCGGCGACAAGGTCCGCGGCGGACTGCGGGCCTGGCTGCGCAAGCGCGTGTTCTCCTTCGGCGTGGTGCTGGCGCTGGGCTTCCTGCTGCTGGTCTCGGCGGCCCTGACCACTGCGCTGGAGGTCATGTTCGGCGGTTCGCCGACCCTGCCGGTCCTGGGCAACCTGGCGGCGCTGGCGCTGTATGCACTGGCATTCGCGCTCATGTACCACTACCTCCCCGACCGCCGCGTGCGCTGGCGGCAGGCGCTCTGGGGCGGCCTGCTGACGGCGCTGCTGTTCGTGCTCGGCCGCTGGGCCATCGGCCTGTACATCGCGCAGGCCGCACCCGGAAGCGCCTACGGCTCGATGGGCACGCTGGTAGTGCTTCTGGTGTGGCTGTACTACGCGGCGGTGGTGTTTTTCGTGGGCGCGATGATCACCGCGGTGATCGATGAGCGCTGGCGGCTGTCGGACGTCCGCAGGCGGCTGGACGAGCGCGCGACGCGGCGGCGCGGATCGCTCGCCCGGGAACCACTGCAAGCCCGGTCACGGCCGTAGCCGCTCCCGCAGGAGCCCGGGTACGCATGCGATCATGGCGGGAGCCATGGCACGCCTCTCAGACGCTTTCATCGACGACCTTCTCGCCCGGACGGACATCGTCGAGGTGATCGCCGCGCGCGTGCCGCTGAAGCGCCAGGGCCGCGAGTATTCGGCGCGCTGTCCGTTCCATGACGAGCGCTCGCCATCGTTCACGGTGTCGCCGAACAAGCAGTTCTACCACTGCTTCGGCTGCGGCGCGCACGGCACCGCGATCTCGTTCCTGATGAACTTCGACCGGCTCGAGTTCCTTGATGCGATCGACGAACTCGCCAAGCGCGCCGGCATCGAAGTGCCGCGCGAGACGCGGCAGCACAATGAAAACCCGGACACCCGCGACATGTACACGGTGCTCGATGAAGCGGCCCGCTTCTATCGCGGCGCGCTGATGTCCGGGAACGAAGCCCGGGATTACCTCGACGCGCGCGGCGTGGACGCCTCGATCCGCGAGCAGTTCGGCATCGGCTACGCGCCCGGCGGGTTTTCCGCGCTCAAGGATGCGCTCGGCAGCGACGCGCGCCGCACGTCGCTGCTCGAGCGCACCGGCATGCTGTCGAAGAACGACCGCGGCCACGTCTACGACAAGTTCCGCGACCGGGTGATGTTCCCGATCCACGACCGCCGCGGGCGCGCGATCGCATTCGGTGGGCGCGTGCTGAAGGCCGAGGATTCGCCCAAGTACCTCAACTCGCCCGAGACGCCGCTGTTCCACAAGGGCCGCGAACTTTACGGCCTGTGGCAGGTGCGCCAGGCCAACCAGAAGATCGAGCGCCTGATCGTGGTTGAAGGCTATATGGACGTGGTGGCGCTGTTCCAGCACGGCATCACCCAAGCGGTGGCCACGCTCGGCACCGCGACCACGCCCGACCATGCCGAGCTGCTGTTCCGCAACGCGCCCGACGTCTACTTCTGCTTCGACGGTGACGCCGCAGGCCGCCGCGCCGCGACGCGCGCGATGGAGTCGGTGCTGCCGCGGATGAAGGACGGCCGCCAGGCCTTCTTCCTGTTCCTGCCCGACGGCGAGGATCCCGACACCATCGTCCGCAACGAGGGCGCGCCCGGCTTCGACGCGCGCCTGGCCGATGCCACGCCGCTGTCGCAGTTCCTGTTCGACAGCCTGGCCGGGGACGGCATCAACCTGGCGACGCTCGATGGCAAGGCGCGCTTGGCCGAGCGCGCCAAGCCGATGCTGGCGCAGCTGCCCGACGGCGCCTTCGCCGATCTGATGCAGCAGCGGCTGACCGAACTCACCGGCGTGGGCGCCCGCGCCGCGGCGCCGAACGTGCACGTCCCGGCCGCGCGCGCGCGCCGGGCACCCGCTGGCAATACGCCACGCCGCAGCATGGTGCGCGGCGCGATCACCCTGCTGCTGCAGCGCCCGCAGCTGGCGCTGGAGCTGCAGCCGCCCTACCGCTTCGTCGCCCTGCGCCAGCCAGGCATCGAACTCCTGACCGAACTGGTGGCCATCGTCAGCGCGCGCCCGGACATCGGCACCGGCGCCCTGCTCGGCCACTTCGAGGGCCGTGAGGAAGCCGGCGCCCTGCAGAAGCTGGCCAGCCTCGACCTTCCCGGCGACGAGGCCGGCTGGCGCCTGGAGTTCATCGACGCCATCGCCCAGCTCGACCGCCAGACCCTGGCCCAGCGCGTGGACGAGCTGCTCGCCAAGCAGCGTGAAGAAGGCCTGGACGCCGCCGACAAGGCCGAGCTGCGCGAACTCCTGCAAGCCCGCAACGCCTGAGTCCCGAAGGCCCGCCGCGCCCGTGGCCCGGCGGCCAGCCCGTGGCCACGATCGCCGCTATAGCGGCTCCCACAAACGCCACCGGGACCCTGTAGGAGCAGCTATGGCTGCGATTGCCCGCACTGTGGGAGCGGCCATACCCAGCTCCAGGCTGGCTGGCCGTATCGCCGCTATAGCGGCTCCTACAAGGGCAGTCAGGGCCAATGTGTCGTGCGGAAGACAGGGGTTTTCCCCAATGGTGGCGATGGGTACGGCTCCGTATTGTCATGGAGACGCTATCGCCTACCGGTGCCTGACGCATGTCGTTCGAAACCCGCAGCCTGCTCGCTCCCCTGCCCCCGCCGCAGTCCTGGTGCGAGGGGCCAGGCAACGCGCTGCGCCCCGATGCCGGCAAGCCGGCGCTGGATCCGGCGCTGCTGGACGCACGCCCCGGCGACGTCGCCTTCGAGCTCGACCCGGGAAGCGTAGTGACCGGCAACGAACGGTCCGACCAGTGGAATACCCACTACGAGGCCAGCGGCAAGATGACCGTGCACGGTCCCTCGGGCGCCGCCACCGACGTGCCGGTGCGCTACGAGGTCACCCTGCGCAACGAGGAAGCGACGCCGGCGGCGATGGCCTCGGTCAATCCCTTCGATCCCGCGACCATCCCGCTGCGCACCCGCATCGAGGTACACGGCGCCGACTATGCCGGCACCGCGCTGGAGCCCGCCTTCCGCGAACTCGCCGCGGCCAATGACCTGGCCTCGATCGACGACCTGCGCCTGTCGCTGGAGATGACCGAAAAGAAGGGCCTGCGGGTGATGACCGGCCCGGAGCAGCTGTTCGACGCCCCGCGCGACGGTGGCCCCGGCTCGCCGGCGCTTGAGCGCGAAGACTTCACCCGCCACACCAGCATGCTGTCCGATCCGGCAGGCACCGACCTCGCGCAGTACAACCGCATGCTGCTGACCGGCCAGGTGCCCGACGGCACCGTGACCGTAAGCGAGGACGTAGAGCCCGGCGAAGTGCGCGGCACCGTGGCCGAGGCCGGCTCCGGCGAGGTCAACGACATCACCTGGACGCTCGACGCCGAAGGCCGCCCCACCGGCGCCGAGGCCGTGCTGACCTGGGAGCCCTCCAGCCGCGGCCGAGACTCCGACCGCATCGAGGGCAACGCGCAGAGCCGGTTCCGCACCGACAACGACATGAAGGGCAGCGGCGACGACGTGGGCCACCTCATGGCATACCGCTTCGCCCAGGGCCATGGCGAGGTCAACATGTTCCCGCAGTTCAGCAACTTCAACCAGGGCGCCTACGCCAGGATGGAGCAGGAATGGAGCGACTGGCTGGGCGCGGGCATGGACGTGCGGATCGACATCGACCTGGTGCGCAACGACGCCGCCCGCCCCGACGAAGTGCACGTCGACTACGAAGTGATCGACCCCGTCACCGGCAGCGTCGTGTACGACCCCTCGCTGCTCGCCTTCGGCAACAGTGCGGGCCAGTCCTTCGACGCCATCGCCTCCACGCGCATGCCCGACATGATCGACAGGGCCGCCGCCTGACGGCAGACTGCCCCGCATGCACGCAGGCCCGCTGCTCGACCGCAATGAACTGATCGCCCGCATCGGCAAGCTGCTGGTGGCGGACCCGGCCGTGTCCGACGGCGAATGGCAGGCCTATGCGCTGATCGTCCGCTACGGCGACGGCGCCCTCGCCCGCCGAATGAGCGGCTTTCGCTACGACGCCGACGGCGGTTACGCCGCCGCCACGCCGGACGACGACACGCTGGGCCCGACCCTCGATGATCTTCGCGAAGCCACCCGCCTGCCCGGCAAGGAACCCTGGAACGCCTGCATCCTGCGCGTCTGGCGCGACAGCGGACGCATGGCCGTCGAATTCGACTACGACACGCCGGAACAGTGGGACATCACGCCGGCCACGCTGACCGAAGTCGCGGCGCGCGCGCGGCCGGCGGAATAGCCGGCCCCAAGAGCCTTTTTGCCACGGATTTACGCGGAAAGGGCGCGGATTTACGCGGATAGAGCGGGCAGAGGAAAAAAGCGGAGGGCGTTTTTGGCCACGGATTTACGCGGATTACGCGGATTTGGCCGAGGCAAGGTTGCAGCCGCTAATCCATTTGAAATAAAGACTGGCGCAGGGCGTGGTGCGTGGGCTGGCCTCGGCCAAATCCGCGTAATCCGCGTAAATCCGTGGCTGAAAAAAAGCTCTTGCCCTATCCGTGTAAACCCGCGCCCTTTCCGCGTAAATCCGTGGCAAAAAGCTTCTCACCCCACCCGCTGCAGCTCGAACAGCGGCGAGGGCTGCAGGTAAGGCAACAGCCAATGGTCGATGAGCAGGAACGCGAACAGCGCCATCAGGTACACCACCGAGTAGTTAAAGACCCGCATGGCGAAGAACTCGTCCGGCGGGTCCATCAGCTTCCACGCGTACCAGAGGAACACCAGGCCCAGCACCAGCGCACCGCCGAGGTAGAACAGGCCGCTCATGCCCACCGCCCAGGGCAGCACCGTCACCACCAGCAGCAGCACCGTGTACAGCAGGATCTGCCAGCGCGTGTACTCGACGCCGTGGGTCACCGGCAGCATCGGCACCAGCGCGCGCGCGTAGTCCTCGCGGCGGAAGATCGCCAGCGCCCAGAAGTGCGGCGGCGTCCACACGAAGATGATCAGCACCAGCAGCAGCGCGTGCGCCCAGTCCCACTCGTTCTGCATGCCGGTGACCGCCGACCAGCCCAGCAGCGGCGGCGCCGCGCCGGCGATGCCGCCGATGACGATGTTCTGCGGCGTGGCGCGCTTCAGGAAGCCGGTGTAGACGATCGCGTAGCCGATCAGCGAGGCGAAGGTCAGCAGCGCGGTGATCACGTTCACCAGCGCCACCAGGAGCGTCATCGACAGCGCGCCCAGGAACACCGCGAACGCCAGCACCTGCACCGGCGCCAGGCTGCCTGTGGCCAGCGGGCGGTTGGAGGTGCGCACCATGACCTTGTCGATGCGCTGGTCGATGAGGTGGTTGATCGCCGCGGCCGAGGCCGCGGCCAGCCAGATGCCGATGAAGCCGGCCACCGATTCCTGCAGCGGCGGCAGCCCGGGTACCGCCATGAACATGCCCACGAACGCGGTGAACACGATCAGCGCCACCACGCGCGGCTTGGTCAACTGCCAGTACTGGCCGAACTTCGCGGTCATGTCAGTCCACCCCGCGCAGGCGCGCCAGCAGCGAGACCAGCACGAAGACCAGCAGGGCAGCGCCGCCGTTGTGCATCACCGCCACCGGCAGCGGCAGCGACAGCTTGACGTTGAGGATGCCAAGCGTGACCTGGGCCACGGTCAGGAGCGCCAGCAGCGTCCCCCAGCCGCGCAGGCCCGGCGTGCGCAGCATGCGCACCGCGGCCCACAGCAGCACGGCCGCGGCCACCACCGCGCCCAGGCGGTGCGCGACGTGGATCGCGATACGCGCGGTGCCGTCGAGCACGCCGCCCTCGTAGTCCACGCCGATGCCGCGCCAGAGCACGAAGCCTTCGCTGAAATCGGTGGGCGGGAGCCACATGCCGGCGCACTGCGGGAAGTTCGCGATCGACCAGCCGCCGGCGCCGCAGGAGAGTGCCGCATAGTTGGCGCTGACCCAGCCACCCAGCGCCACCTGCACGCCCAGCACGGCAAGCGCGCCCCACAGCAGCCGGCGCAGCCGCCCGGCATAGGCCAGCACGATCGGCCGGTCGAGGGCACGCCAGGCCATCCACGTGAGCAGCGAGAAGGTCAGCAGCCCGCCCAGGAGGTGCCCCATCACCACCACCGGTTTCAGCAGCCAGGTCACCGTCCACATGCCCAGCAGGGCCTGGAAGATGATCACCGCGAGCGTCACCGAGGCTTCGCGCGCGAGGTCGCCGCCGCGCCAGCGCAGCGCGGCCGCGAGCAGGATGGCCTCGCCTGCCACCGCCAGCACCGAGGCCGCCACGTGCGCGCCCGACATGTACACCGGGATCGCCACCGCCACCACGCCCGCGGCGGCCAGCACCTGGGTGATGCCGCGCGGGCGCCGGCGCGCGGCCAGCAGCGCCATCGCCAGGACCAGCAGCCCCAGGATCGCGGCAGCGTGGCGGTGCACCTGCTCGCGCCAGGCCTTGTGGTCCTCGAACTCGCGGATGCTGCTGGCGGCGTGGTCGGCGACGTGCTCCGCCGCCTGCGGCCAGGTGGCGCGGCCGTAGCAGGTCGGCCAGTCGGGACAGCTCAGGCCGGCGTGCGACAGGCGCACGAAGGCGCCGAACACGATCACGCCCAGCGCCAGCGCCACCGCCAGCCAGGCGATCCGGTGGAAGTTGCGGTGGATGTGGCGGGATCCGTGGTGCGTGGCGTTGCCGTTGGTCATCACTTCAGCTTGAGCAGTCGCGCCAGGTCGGTGCGCAGGTGGCCGGCATCGAAGCCCGGCGCATAGCGCAGGATGACGAAGCCGTGGGGGTCGACAACATACACCGGCACGCCCTGCGAACCGCCGGCCTCCAGGCCCGGGAGCTGCGCGTTGAGCGCCGGCGCCGGTTCGATGACGTGCCAGACGCGGTTCTGCAGCGCGCCCTCGGGCGGCGCGCCGACCCAGAGGATGTGCACATGGTCGGCGTTGTGGCCGAACAGGCGCCAGACCTTGTCCAGGTCCCGGGACAGGGCCACGCAGGCTGTCGTGCAGTCCGCGGGCGGCGCGACCACGATCCGCCAGGTGCGTTCGACCGGATTCCAGAGGTATTCGCCGCCGTCGACCAGCCGCGGCACGACCTCGCGCAGGTCGCCCGGCGGCTGCAGCAGCTCACCGTGGTTCTTCATGCCCGCCGGGCGCCAGCCGGAGAAGCGCAGCGCGCCGGCCACCAGCGCGCTGCCGAAGAACACCGCCACGATCAGCAGCAGCAGCGTGCGGTTGCGGTTGCGCTGGTGCGGGGTCACCGGCGGTCGGGTCGTGGGGTCGGTCATGTGCGGGGCCTGCGGAAAGTGAGGACCAGGGCGGTGGCGAACACCGCGAGGGCAAGCGCGAACCACTGCACGGCATAGCCGAGGTGGCGTTCGGGCGGCAAGGTATTGGGCAGCACGTCGAGGTCGCGGGCGTAGCCGAGTTCGATCGCGGGATCGAGCTTCAGCACCCGCGGCGCGAGTCCGGGCTGGTGCAGCGGCGCCGCCAGCGAAGCCGGATCCAGCCCGATCGCGAGCAGGGTGCCGTCGGGCTGCGCGGCGAAGCCGGCGGGCCCGATGCCGTGCGAGGGTGGTGGCGCCAGCAGTCCGGCCAGCGTCTGGGCACCGACCGGGCGCAGCACCTGCGGCAGCGTGCGGTCACCGGGCAGCGGCAGCCAGCCCAGCTCCACCAGCAGCGGATCGCTGCCCGCTTCCGGCACGAACACGCGGTAGGCGCGCACGCCGGCGCGGCCGCCGCGCTGCTGGTTGTCGAGCAGTACCGCGGGCACCTCGGCGAAGTGGCCCGGTCCGGCGACCCAGTCGTATCCACGCACGCGCGCGGGATCGGCCGCCGCCGACAGCGCCAGCGGCGCGCGCGCGGCCACGGTCGCAGCCACTTCATCCAGCATCGCCTGCTTCTGGTGCTGGCGGCCGAGCTGCCACTGGCCCAGCGCGCTGAAGCCCGCGATGGCCAGCAGCGCCAGCGCCCAGCCGAAGGACAGCGTCGCGTTGCGGCTCATCGCGCAGGCCACCCCGGGTGCGATACTGCGGAGATCGCACGGGCCCGCTGGAGGCCACGCATGAGTGATTCGCTGAAAACCCTGCTCATCATCGGATTCCTGATCCTGATCGTATGGAACCTTGGCGCCGGCCTGTATTACATGCTGGTCGACAAGGGCACCACCAAGCGCACCGTCAACGCGCTCACCAGGCGCATCGCGCTGTCCGTGGCGCTGATCCTGATCGTGCTCCTGTCGATCTGGATGGGGTGGATCACGCCCCACGGCATCCAGGGCTGAGCGCAGTCGACCGGATGGCGCCGTCCCGCGGCGTCGAGCCGGTCCGGCGACGCAGACACGAAGGCCGGCAATCGCCGGCCTTCGTCATTCCATGACGGCCGCCCTGGCGGGCGCGCGCCTCAGACCACGTAGACGAACAGGAACAGCGCCAGCCAGACCACGTCGACGAAGTGCCAGTACCAGGCCACGGCCTCGAAGGCGAAGTGGTTGTCCTTGGTGAAGTGGCCCTTCAGGCAGCGGAACCAGATGATCGCCAGCATGATCGTGCCCAGCGTCACGTGCGCGCCGTGGAAGCCGGTGAGCATGAAGAAGGTCGAACCGTAAATGCCCGAGCCCATGGTCAGGTTGAGATCGCGGTAGGCGTGGATGTATTCCTCGACCTGGAAGAACAGGAAGGTGCAGCCCAGCAGCACCGTCAGGCCCAGCCACACCAGCAGCTGGCGGCGGTTGTCGGCCTTCAGCGCGTGATGGGCGATGGTCAGCGTCACGCCCGAGGTCAGCAGGATCAGGGTGTTGAGCAGCGGCAGGCCCCAGGCCGGGATGGTCTGGAAGGCACCGCCGATCGCGCCGGGACCGGACGACGGCCAGGCCGCGCTGTAACCCTCCCACAGCAGGGCGTTGGTCATCACGCCGTCGCCGGCGCCGCCAAGCCACGGCAGCGACAGCGCGCGCGCGTAGAACAGCGCGCCGAAGAACGCGGCGAAGAACATCACCTCGGAAAAGATGAACCACACCATGCCCATCCGGAACGAGCCGTCGACCTGGCGGTTGTGATAGCCGGAGACCGACTCGAGGATCACGTCGGCGAACCACTTGAACAGGATCAGGATCAGGCCCGCGGCACCGACGAAGAACATCGTCCTGCCCCAGGAGACCTCGTTGAACCAGCTCGCGAGCCCGAAGAAGAGGACGAACAGCGCCATCGACGCGAACACCGGCCACTTGCTGTCGTGCGGGACGAAATAGACGTTCGGGTCTTGGTGGTCGGCTTGGGCCTGTGCCATGTCGGTATCCGTTGTTGCTGGGTCAGGGTGCCGCGTGCGGCACGGTGGTCGCTGCCGCGGCGGCGGCGGTGGCCTGTTCGCGCTCGGTCAGGACGTCGTTCTTGTAGAAAGTGTAGGACAGGGTGATGGTCTTGACGTCGGCGGGCAGCGAGGGGTCGATGATGAAGCGAACCGGCATGTCGCGCGTCTCGCCAGCGGTCAGCGTCTGCGCGGTGAAGCAGAAGCATTCGGTCTTGGCGAAGTAGCCCGACGCGCGCGCCGGCGCGACCGACGGCGTGGCCGTGCCCACGATCGCGCGCTCGCTGTCGTTGTGCGCGTAATAGGTGGTTTCGTACTGCTGGCCGACCTGCACCTGCATGCGTGCCTGGTTGGGCCGGAACGACCACGGCAGCGAGGAGTTCACGCCGCCGTCGAATTCCACCGTGACCATCCGCGCTTCGGCCGCGGCACCGGCCGTGGCCGCGGTGCCGGCATCAACCGCGGTGTTGTCCAGGCGGATGCCGAAGACCTTCTCGCAGGCGATCCGGTACAGCGGCACCAGCGAGAAGGTGAACGCGAACGCCACGCCCGCGGCCAGCACCATCTTGCCGATGCCCGCGGTATTGGAGCGCTTGCCGGTCATGACGCCAAGACTCCTGAAAGGATGAACGCGATGTAGATCGCCAGCGCGACGGCACCAAGCACGAGCGCCAGGCGCAGCGCGCGCCGCCGCTGGGCGGCAACGCGATCGGGATCGTGCTGGTCAGGCGCGGCTGGCATCGTTGACAGGCTCGACTTCATGGCCTTCCGGATCCAGGTCGCCGTGGGCAAGGTCACCCGGGCGGATCACCGGCGGCGTGGTGAAGGTGTGGTGCGGCGCCGGCGACGGCACGGTCCACTCCAGGCCACGCGCGCCTTCCCACGGACGCGCAGGTGCCACGGCACCCTTCTTCAGCGAATGGAACAGGATGCCGAACATCATGAAGGGCGTGACGAACATGCCGAACGCACCGATCGAGCTGATCAGGTTCCAGTCGGCGAAGACCACGTTGTAGTCGGGGATGCGGCGCGGCATGCCGGCCAGGCCCAGGAAGTGCTGGGGGAAGAACAGCAGGTTGACGAAGACCATCGTCCACCAGAAGTGGAACTTGCCCCAGGCCTCGTTGTACATGCGGCCGGTCCACTTCGGCCACCAGTAGTAGACCGCGCCGATCAGCGCCAGCACCGAGCCGGTGACCAGCACGTAATGGAAGTGTGCGACCACGAAGTAGGTGTCGTGGTACTGGAAGTCGGCCGGGACGATCGCGAGCATCAGGCCCGAGAAGCCGCCGATCGAGAACAGGATCACGAAGGCGATCGAGAACAGCATCGGGGTTTCGAAGGTCAGCGAGCCCTTCCACATGGTGCTGACCCAGTTGAAGATCTTCACGCCCGTGGGCACGGAGATCAGCATGGTCGCGTACATGAAGTAGATCTCGCCGCCCAGCGGCATGCCCGCCGTGAACATGTGGTGCGCCCACACGATGAAGCTCAGGAAGGCGATCGCGGCGGTCGCGTACACCATTGCCTGGTAGCCGAACAGCGGCTTGCGGCTGAAGGTCGGGATGATCTCCGAGACCACGCCGAAGGCCGGCAGGATCATGATGTAGACCTCGGGGTGCCCGAAGAACCAGAAGATGTGCTGGTACATCACCGGGTCGCCGCCGCCGGCGGCGTTGAAGAAGCTGGTGCCGAAGAACTTGTCGGTCAGGAGCATCGTCACCGCGCCCGCCAGCACCGGCATCACCGCGATCAGCAGGAAGGCGGTGATCAGCCAGGTCCACGGGAAGATCGGCATCTTCAACAGGTCGACGCCCGGCGCGCGCATGTTGAGCACGGTTGCGATGACGTTGATCGCGCCCATGATCGAGCTGATGCCCATCATGTGGATGGCGAAGATGGCGAAGGCCATGCTGGAGCCGCCCTGCAGCGACAGCGGCGGGTACATGGTCCAGCCGCCGGCCGGTGCGCCGCCCGGCAGGAACAGCGTCATCAGCAGCATCGTGAAGGCGAACGGCAGGATCCAGAAGGACCAGTTGTTCATGCGCGGCAGCGCCATGTCGGGCGCGCCGATCTGCAGCGGGATCAGCCAGTTGGCCAGGCCGACGAAGGCCGGCATCACGCCGCCGAAGATCATCACCAGCGCGTGCATCGACGTCATCTGGTTGAAGAAGTGGGGGTCGACGTGCTGCAGCCCCGGCACCGCCAGCTCGAGGCGGATGACCACGCTCATCGCCGCACCGATGATGAACATCATGAAGCTGAAGAGCAGGTACAGCGTGCCGATGTCCTTGTGGTTCGTGGAGAAGAACCAGCGCTGGACGAAGCCCTGCCTGTGGGCGTGGTCGTCGTGGCCTTGTTCGTGCGGAGCAGCGGCGGTGGTGTGCGTGGACATGGGTGTCGGCCTTTCGTGTTCGGTCAGCCGGCGCTGGAAGCGTCGGCGGGGGCGGCGGCGGGCGCCTGCGGGGCGGCGGGCTCCTCGCCCTGCAGCACGTCTTCGACCATGTCGGGGTCGACCGAGCTCGGGGCATTGCCGTCACCGCCCTGCGGCACGGCCGAAGGCTCGCTCGGCACGCCGGCGCCGGACTGCTTCATCGACGCGAGCCAGCTTGCGTACTCGTCCTTCGGCACCGCGCGCACCACGATCGGCATGAAGCCGTGGTCCTTGCCGCACAGCTCCGCGCATTGGCCGCGGTAGACGCCGGGTTCGCGGATATCGGTCCAGTGCTCGTTGACGATCCCGGGCACCGCATCCTGCTTCCAGCCCAGCGCCGGCACCCACCAGGAGTGGATGACGTCGTCGGCGGTGATCACGAAGCGGATCTTGGTGTCCACCGGCAGCACCAGCTCGTTGTCGACGTCGAGCAGGTAGTAGGGATTGGCGGCCAGGTCGGGGCGCTCGCCGGACTGGCGGATGCGGTCGCTCTCGCGGTCCAGGCGGCTGGTGATGGAGACGTCCTCGCCGAGGTAGTCGTACTTCCACATCCACTGGTAGCCGGTGACCTTGACGGTCATCGCCGACTCGCGCGTGTCGTACATCGCGATCAGCTTGGCGGTGGCCGGCCAGGCCATGATCACCAGCAGGACCACCGGGATCACGGTCCAGACCACTTCGGCCTTGAGGTTGTGGCTCCACTTGGCGGCCACTGCGCCCTTCGACTTGCGGAAGGCGAAGATCGCGTAGGCCATCGCACCGAACACGACCACGCTGATCGCCACGCAGATCCACAGGACCAGCATGTGCGCGTCGTAGGCGTTCTGCGACGAGGAGGTGACTCCGCGCCCCATGTTCAGCTGCCATCGCGTCGGGTCGGCCGCCTGTGCCAATGCCGCTGCCGGCGCCGCGGCGATGACCGCCAGAATCCACCGCAAGAATCGCGCCTGCCTCATGCGTGCAACCCCAAATGTCGTCGGTGGCGGCCGCGTGGCCGCCTGCTGGAACCGTTGTTCGGAAAATCCCCGGCCGGCATGTCTCCCCGGCAAGTGGACCAGCCACGCCCCCAGCGGGACGCGCCTGATCAACGGGATGTTAGCCGTCGCGCCACCTGACCGGCAAGCGCGGCGGCTTCGCCGCTGCCCCGCGGGTGCGCTTCTGGCACGTCGCGGCAGCTAGAATCCGTGTCCCTCCCCGCGCATGATCCCAGTGAACGACTTCCCCCCGGTTGCCCCGCTCCCGCCGTCCGATCCGCTGCGCGCGGACATCACCCGCCACTGGCTGGCGGACGAGGCGACACGGGTCCGCGCCCTGCTCGACGAAGCCCGCCAACCGCCCGCGGACGCGGCCGCGATCGCCGCCACCGCCGGGGACCTGGTCCGCCGCGTGCGCCTGCGCGCGCCCGACCAGGGCGTGGTCGAGTCCTTCATGCGCCAGTACGACCTGGGCAGCGAGGAGGGCGTGCTGCTGATGTGCGTGGCCGAAGCCCTGCTCCGCATCCCGGATGGCGAGACCACCGACCGCCTGATCCGCGACAAGCTGGGCGAGGCCGACTGGAAGCGGCACCTCGGCCAGTCGGAATCGGTGCTGGTCAACGCCTCCACCTGGGGCCTGATGCTGACCGGCCACCTGGTCGACCTGGCCGACGGCACCAAGCGCGACGTGCACGGCGCCTTCAAGCGCCTGGTCGGCCGCGCGGGCGAGCCGGTGATCCGCCTGGCCGTGCGCCAGGCGATGAAGATCATGGGCCACCAGTTCGTGATGGGGCGGACCATCGGCGAGGCGCTCACGCGCGCCCGGAAGGGCCGCAACGCACACTACCGCTATTCATTCGACATGCTCGGCGAGGCCGCGCTGACGCAGCACGACGCCGATCGCTACCTCGAGGCCTACCGGGCCGCGATCGATGCCATCGGCCGCGACGCCGGCCGCCCCGCCGACGCCATCGTCGCACCCTCGATCTCGGTCAAGCTGTCGGCCCTGCATCCCCGCTATGAACACGCCAAGCACGCGCGCGTGCTTGCCGAGCTCGCGCCGCGCCTGCTGGACCTCGCGCAGCGTGCGAAGCAGCACGGCATCGGCCTGACCGTCGATGCCGAGGAAGCCGACCGCCTGGAGCTGTCGCTGGACGTGATCGAGGCCGCCTGGCTCGATCCGTCGCTCGAGGGCTGGACCGGCTTCGGCATCGTCGTGCAGGCCTACCAGAAGCGCGCGCCTTTCGTGATCGACTGGATCGCGGGCCTCGCCCGCCGCGGCGGGCGCCGGATCCCCGTGCGCCTGGTCAAGGGCGCCTACTGGGACGCCGAGGTCAAGCGCGCCCAGGTCGAAGGCTTCCCCGGCTATCCCGTATTCACGCGCAAGCCCAATACCGACGTCAGCTACCTGGCCAATGCCCGCCGCCTGCTCGACGCCGGCGATGCGGTGTACCCGATGTTCGCCACCCACAACGCGCAGACCATCGCCGCGGTGCACCGGCTTGCCGCCGGGCGGCCGTTCGAGTTCCAGAAGCTGCACGGCATGGGCGACGACCTCTACGACGAGGTGATCCCGGCCGACCGCCTGGGCGTGCCCTGCCGCGTGTACGCGCCGGTGGGCAGCCACGAGGAGCTGCTGCCCTACCTGGTGCGGCGCCTGCTCGAGAACGGCGCCAACTCCAGCTTCGTCAACCGCATCACCGACACCGACGTGCCGGTCGACGACCTGGTCCGCGACCCGGTCGACGTCGTGGCCGCGTTCGACAGCATTCCGCATCCGCGCATTCCGCTTCCGGCCGACATGCTTCGCAGCCAGGGCACCGACAGGACCAATTCCATGGGCATCAACCTCGCCAACGACGACGACCTGCGCAGCCTGGCCGCGGCGATGGCCGCCGAACCCGGCAACTGGCAGGCCACGCCGCTGGTCCCGGGAGCCAGCAGCGCCGGCGACTGGATCGACGTCACCAGCCCCGCCGACCGACGTCGCACCGTCGGTCGCTGGCAGCCCGCCGACACCGCCACGGTCGAGCGCGCGATGGCCAATGCGGTCGCCGCGCAGCCCGCCTGGGACGCAACGCCCGTGGCCAGCCGCGCCGCGCTGCTCGAGCACGCAGCCGACCTGCTGGAGCAGCGGATGCCGCGCTTCATGGCGCTGTGCACGCTGGAAGCCGGCAAGACCATTCCCGACGGCGTTGCCGAAGTGCGCGAGGCGGTCGACTTCCTGCGCTACTACGCCGGCCAGGCGCGCAGCCTGTCCGCGCCGGAAACCCTGCCCGGCCCGACCGGCGAGACCAACACGCTGCAGCTGGCCGGGCGCGGCGTGTTCGCCTGCATCTCGCCGTGGAACTTCCCGCTGGCGATCTTCATCGGCCAGGTGGCCGCGGCCCTGGTCACCGGCAACAGCGTGCTTGCCAAGCCGGCCGAGCAGACCAGCCTGGTCGGCTTCGAGGCGGTGAAGCTGCTGCACGAGGCCGGCGTCCCGGACACCGTGCTGCAGTTCGTGCCCGGCGATGGCGCAAGCGTGGGCGCCGCGCTGACCGGCGACCCGCGCATCGCCGGCGTGGTGTTCACCGGCTCCAACGGCACCGCGCTGGCGATCAACCGCGCGCTGGCCGCGCGCGACGGCGCCATCGGCACCCTGATCGCCGAGACCGGCGGCCAGAACGCGCTCATCGCCGATTCCTCGGCGCTGCCCGAACAGCTGGTCAAGGACGTGATGACCTCGGCCTTCACCTCCGCCGGCCAGCGCTGCTCGGCCGCGCGCGTACTGTTCGTGCAGGACGACATCGCCGACAAGGTCATCACCATGCTGGCCGGCGCGATGGCCGAGCTCAAGGTCGGCGACCCCGGCGAGCTGTCGACCGACGTCGGCCCGGTGATCGACGCCGACGCGCTGGGCATGCTCGATCGCCACGCCGCGCGCATGCAGGACGAGGCGCGCCTGATCGCGATCGCCGCGATGGGCGACGACACCGCGCACGGCACCTTCTTCGCCCCGCGTGCCTGGGAGCTCAAGTCCTTGTCGCAACTCCACCGCGAGAACTTCGGTCCCGCGTTGCACGTGATCCGCTGGAAGGCCGACCAGCTCGACCAGGTGATCGACGCCATCAACACCACCGGCTACGGCCTGACGCTTGGCATCCACTCGCGCATCGACGACACCGTCGAACTGATCGCCGCGCGCGCGCGGGTCGGCAATGTCTACGTCAACCGCAACCAGGTCGGTGCGGTGGTCGGCGTGCAGCCATTCGGCGGCCAGAGGCTGTCCGGCACCGGGCCCAAGGCCGGCGGCCCGCACTACCTGCCGCGCTTCACCACCGAGAAGGTCGTCACCATCAACACCACGGCGGCCGGCGGCAACGCGTCGCTGCTGACGCTGGGCGACTGACCCGGGAGCAGCCACGGCTGCGACGCGAACCCGCCTGGCCCATGACAGGCCCCGCACACGCGGGGCCTTTCCTTTTCGTACAGCCTGAAACGAAGAAGCCCCGCTTGCGCGGGGCTTCCTCGTGGTCAGGCCTGGCGGCCCGCGGTCAGAACCGGTACTGCGCCGACACGCCGAACAGGTTTGCATCGCCCGCGTAGGGGCCGCTGATGGTGCTGCCGCCACTGGTGAAGTCGACCTTCGGATCCTTCGGCTTCAGGTGGGTGAAAGCGAAATCGACGTCCAACGCGTCGCTGACGTTCCAGGTGGCGCCGATCGAGTACCAGCGGCGATCGTCGTCGGGCAGGCGCGGGGTGCGGTGCTCGATGCTGGTCGGGGTTTCGTCATGCGCGACGCCGCCACGCAGGGTCCAGGCGTCATTGAGCTTGTACTCGGCGCCCAGCGACACGAACGCGCTGTCTTCCCAGCCGAAGGGCTCGACCGAATCCGGGTCGGCGTTGTCGAACTCGACGCGCACTTCGCGCAGCGACGACCAGCCGGTCTCGGTCCAGTTGGCCATCATCGCGAAGCGGTCGGTGAAGTCGTAGCGCGCGACGACCGCGAAGGTCGACGGCGTGGTCAGCTTGGCGCCGGCGCCGCCGTTGTTGAACAGCTGCGCGGTCATCGGGTTGCTGTTGAACACCGCGCGCACATCGCCGGGCACGGTCCACTCGGCGGTGCCACGCAGTTCGTAGTCGATCTCGGACTGGTAGCTGACGCCGATCGCGAGGCGATCGGTCGGGCGCAGGTTGAAGCCGACCAGCCAGCCGAAGCCGGTGTCGTCGCCCTCGATCTCGGCGTGGCCGTCGCGGGCCTGCGGCAGTGCGAACGGCAGCGGGCGGGTGGCCGGGTTGGAGAACAGCAGGGTGCCGAAGTCGACGGCCTTGGACAGGGTCACGTCGGCCTTGGAGTACACCGCGCCCACGCCCACCGACAGGTGGTCGTTGAGGTCCAGCGCCGCCGACAGCGTCAGGTTCACAACCTGCACGTCGGAGGTGTCGGCGAAGTAGCGGCCCTGCCAGTCAGGGTCGTACTCGGTCTTCAGGCCGAACGGAGCGCCGACCATGGCGCCCAGCGCCAGGCCGTTGTCGAGCTTGTGGATCACCGAGAACGCGGGGATCGGGGTGACATCGCCGGCTTCGCCGCCGTCGCCGCCGTTGAGCGGGCGGCCGAGCGCGTCGTTGCCGCTGCCTTCGAAGCGGTAGCTCAGGTCGATGACCGAAAGATCGGCCTGGACCGTGGTGCCCTCGAAGGAGGTCATCGTGGCGGGGTTGTTGACTACGACCGAGGCGTCGCCTTCGTTGACGCCGGAGCCTGCGAACGCGGCGCCGAGGCCCTTGACGCTGTTTTCCTTGAGCTGGAAACCGGAGGCATGGACGGGGGCGAGGGCCAGCGCGCCGAGGATGCCGAGCGCGAGGGCCGAAGCCTGCAGAGTGGGGGAGATGCGCATTGCTGAAACTCCTGACAGAGGGCTTGCGGGAACGGATGTGGCGCGCACTATACCGTGGCGGATGGTGATCACACAGGGTCCCGCGTCACGGCTGACGCCGGTTATCGTTGTGAATCCGCCCCGCCCCGGCCCGCCGCGCATGTTCGTCTCCATCCCGACGCGTTCCCATCCGTCAGTGCGCTGGGCCACGCCGCTGCTGTGCGCGGCACTGTGGGTGGTCTACCTGTGGGCCAGCACCCGCCCGGAGGCCGTCGAGCAGGCGCTGATGGTGCGCTGGGGGGCGCTGACCGGTGCCCTCCGGCCGGGCGACCTGCTGGTGTCCTGGGCCGACGGCGAGCGCGGACTGCGGTTGCTCACCGCGCTGTTCGTGCACGCCGACTGGGCGCACCTGCTCGGCAACCTGGTGTTCCTGCTGATCTTCGGCCTGCCCGCGGAGCGGGTGATGGGGCCCTGGCGGCTGCTGTGCCTGTTCCTGGCCGGCGGCGCGGTGGCCAACCTTGCCACCGTCCTGGTCATCGACACGCCCGACCGCCTGGTGATCGGCGCCAGCGGCGCGGTGTCTGCGCTGATCGGCACCTACTTGGCGCTGTTCCCGCGCGCGCACCTGGGCGTGGTGCTGCCGTTGGGCCTGTTCCTCGAGTTCGTGCGCGCGCCGGCGCCGCTGCTGATCGGGATCTGGGCGCTGCTGCAGGTGGTGTTCGCCTACATCGGACCGGCGTTCGGCGCCGTGGCCTGGTCGGCGCACGTGGCGGGCTTCGCGTTCGGCGTCGCCTTCGCGCTGTTCTCGCGGCGCGCCATCGCGCGCCGCCTGCGCCGGCAGAAGGGTTACTGAGCCACCGGCGGCGGCACGCAGTCGCCGCCATCGGCCAGCCGGCGCAGCGCGGCCATCGCCTGCACGACCGGCTGGTCGCCGTCGAGCACCTGGCCCGCGCGGCTGCCCTCCTCGCCTTCGGCATCCAGGTGCCCGGGCAGCGTGATTTCCCCGAAGCCGGCAACCGTGGCGCCCTTGACGTCGAGCACCAGGTCGGGCTCGATGCCGCGGGCCTGGATGGAGGTGCCGTTGGGCGTGAAATAGCGCGCCGTGGTCAGCTTGACGGCATCGCCATTGTCCAGCGGCATCACCGTCTGCACCGAGCCCTTGCCGAAGCTGCGGCTGCCGACAATGCAGGCGCGGTCGTTGTCACGCAGGGCACCGGCCAGCACTTCCGAGGCACTGGCCGAACCCGCATCCACCAGCACGACCACCGGGCGCCCGCGCATGCGGTCGCCGGGCGTCGCGCTGAAGGCCGTGTCGCCCACCTGGATGCGGCCGCGGGTGCTGACGATGCCGCCGCTTTCCAGCAGGTCGTCGGCGATCTGCACCGCCGAGGTCAGCAGGCCGCCGGGGTTGCTGCGCAGGTCGACCAGCAGCCCGCGCAGTCCGTCGCCCCCGGCCTTGGCCTGGAGCCCGTCGACGGCCGCGGCGAAATCGCTGGCGGTATCGGCCTGGAAGCCGGCGATGCGGACGTAGCCGAAGCCCGGCTCGCGCATGCTGCCGCGCACGCTGGGCGTGCGGATGACGGCGCGCGCGACGCGCAGCTCCAGCGGTTCGGCTTCGCCTTCGCGGGCGATGGTGACGGCGACTTCCGTGCCCGGCGGCCCGCGCAGCGGCCCCCGGCCCTCGTGGCTCGCCGGCGTCAGCTCCACGCCGTCCACGGCGATGATCACGTCGCCGGAGCGGATGCCCGCGCGCTGCGCCGGGCTGTCGTCCATCGGCGAGACCACGCGCATGCGGCCGTCAGGCAGCTGCATGACCTCCACCCCGATGCCTTCGTAGGCGCCCGTGGCGCCTTCCTCGAAGGCCTCGGCGTCGCTGCGCTGGAGGTAGGCGCTGTGCGGGTCGAGGTCGAGCAGCAGGCCGCGGATCGCCGCCTGCATCAGCTCCCGGTCCTCGACCTTGTCGACGTAGCCGGCACGCACGGCGTTGAACACGAGCACGAAGCGGCTGATCTCCTCCAGCGGCACGGTGCTGGCGGGGTCGGGATCGGGGTCGGCAGCTGATCCGGCGGCGTCGGCTGTGGGCTCATCGGTGGCCGGGTCCGCGTCCGTCTGGTCCGCGTCCCGGTCCATCCGCTCCTCCTGGCCGGGGTCTCCGTCCGATTGATCCTCCTGCGCCTTCCGCTCCGGCTGCGCGGGCTGTCCGGGCGTGGCCTCCTGTCCCGCGGGAGCGGGCTCGACGGCTGGCGCGTCCTGCGCGATGGCAGGCAGAGCCAGCAGGCTGGCGAGGACGGGCGTCAACAGGCTGGCGCGCATGCGGGACTCCGGGGGAGGGGGGAACGGGAATTGGACCGCGCATCCGCGCGCGGGTTCAGTCGATTATGCCGCCGGCGCGGCGCGGGGCCCGTCAGCGCTTCTGCAGCCAGGTGCCGGGGTCGACCGGCTTGCCTTCGCGGCGCAGCTCGAAATACAGCGCCGCGCGGCCCTGGCCGCCGGACGTGCCGACGGTGGAGACCGCATCGCCGCGGCGGACGCGGTCACCGGGGTTCCTGAGCAGGCTGTCGTTGTGCGCGTACAGGCTCATGTAGCCATTGCCGTGGTCGACGATGAGGATCAGGCCATAGCCCGTCATCCACTCCGCGAACACCACCGTGCCGTCGGCCACCGCAGTGACCGGGGTGCCGGCGGCGGCCGCGACCAGCACGCCGTCGCTGCGGCGGCCGTCGGGCATGCGCGCGCCGTAGCCCGCCAGCAGGCTGCCGCTGAGCGGCCAGGACAGGCCGCCGACCTGGACCGCAGCGGTGCGGGCGACCGCGACCTTTGGTGCATCCGGCACCGGATTGCGGCCCGCTCCGGCGGCCGTGCCGGGCGTGTCGCCTTCGCGCGCGGCGGCGGCGGCAGCGGCGCGGCGCGCGGCGGCGGCCTTGCGCTCGGCTTCGGCCTTGCGTGCCGCCTCGCGCAGGCGCGCGAGCAGGCGTTCGAGCGATTTCGCATCCGCGCCCAGGGCCTTTTCGCGCTCGCTGCGATCCCTGTAGCTGGCTTCGAGCCCGGCCACCGCCTTGGCGCGCTCCGCGCGCTCGCGCTCCAGCGCCCGGGATTGCGCCTGCTGGCGCTCGCGCGTGGCAACCAGCGACACGCGCTCGGCGCTGATCGCCTGTTCCATCGCCTCCAGCCCGGCAAGCTCCGCCGACAACTCCGCGATCCGCGCGCTGCGGCCGCGCTGCAGGTAGCCGTGGTAGGCCAGGCTGCGATTGGCGCCCGCGGCGTCGTCCTGGGCGAGCAGCAGCTTCAGCGGTGCGGCGCCGCCCACGGTGTAGGCCGCGCGCAGCAGCGCGGCGAGTTCGGCGCGCTGCGACGACAGGCCCTCGGCTAGCGCGTCGCGCGTCGCCTCGAGCTCGGCCAGCGCCTGCTCCTGGCGCGCCAGCGCGGCTTCGGTGGCGGCAAGCTCGCCGGCGTTGCCGGCCACCCGCTCGTCGGCGTCGCGAAGCGCGCGGCTGGCTTCGCCGCGGCGGCCTTCGATCCGGCGGCGCTCGCGACCGACCTCGTTGAGTTCGCGTTTGACCTTGTCCAGCCGGCGCTGCGCGTCGCGGCTGTCCTGCGCCGCCGCCGGCGCCGCGGGGAAAGCCAACAGCACCAGCAGCGCCAACAGCATCAACAGGACCGGCACGGACCCGGAGCACACCGGCCGCGCCGGCATGTGGCGATGCGCGCTATCGCGGTGCGACAGCGTGGCCACCGCGGCGATCACGCCAGCAGGCTGCAACCGGTCATCTCCGCCGGCTTCGCAACGCCCAGCAGATCGAGCATCGTCGGCGCGAGATCGCGCAGCGCGCCGCCCGCGCGCAGGGTTGCGTCGCTGCGCCCACCAACGTAGATGAGATCCACCGGGCCCACGGTGTGCGAGGTGTGCGGCTGGCCCGTGACCGGGTCGCGCATCATCTCGACGTTGCCATGGTCGGCGGTGACCAGCAGCTCGCCGCCCTGCGCGGCGACCGCGGCGGCCACTTCGCCCAAGGCCTTGTCCACGGCCTCCACGGCCTGGATCGCGGCCTGCAGGTCGCCGGTGTGTCCGACCATGTCGGGGTTGGCGAAATTGCAGACCACGGCGTCGAAGCGGCCGGAGGCGATCGCGGCCACCAGCTTCAGCGTGACCTCGGGGCAGCTCATCTCCGGCTGCAGGTCATAGGTGGCGACCTTGGGACTCGGCACCAGGATGCGCTCCTCGCCTGCGAACGGCGTCTCGCGGCCGCCGTTGAAGAAAAAGGTGACGTGGGCGTACTTCTCGGTTTCGGCGATGCGCAGCTGGGCCAGGCCGTTCGCACCCAGGACTTCGCCCAGGGTGTTTCGCAGGTCGTCGGGCGCGAACGCCAGCGACGCCGGCAGGGTGGCGTCGTACTCGGTCAGGCAGGTGAAGTCGGCCAGCGCCGGGCGTCGCGCGGCGAAGCCATCGAATGCAGGCGCCACGAACGCCGCGCTGAGCTGGCGCGCGCGGTCGGCGCGGAAGTTCATGAACACCACCGCGTCGCCGTCGCGCATGGGTTCGGCGCCGGCGATCACCGTCGGCAGCACGAATTCGTCGTTCTCGCCGCGCGCGTAGGCGGCATCGAGTGCGGCCAGGGCATCGGGCGCGACGTGTTCCGCACGCGCATCGACCATCGCATCCCAGGCCAGGCGCACGCGCTCCCAGCGCTGGTCGCGGTCCATGGCGTAGTAGCGCCCGCTGACGCTGGCGATGCGCGCATTGCCGAGCGCGGCACAAGCATCGGCCAGCGTGCGCAGGCTGGGCGCGGCCGAGCGCGGCGGCATGTCGCGGCCGTCGGTGAACGCATGCACCGCCACGCGCGCCACGCCTTCGCGCTTCGCCAGCTGAAGCATCGCCAGCACATGCGCTTCGTGGCTGTGCACGCCACCGGGCGACAGCAGGCCCATGACGTGCAGGGTGCCGCCCGACGCGTTCACCGCGGCACAGGCCGCGCGCAGGCCGTCATTGGCGAAGAAGCTGCCGTCGGCGATCGCGGCGTCGACCCGGGTCAGGTCCTGGTAGACCACGCGCCCGGCGCCGATGTTCATGTGCCCGACCTCGGAATTGCCCATCTGTCCGTCAGGCAGGCCGACGTGGGTGCCTTCGGTATGCACCAGGGTGGTCGGGTGTGCGGCGAACAGGCGGCGCCAGTTGGGGATGTCGGCGAGCGCCAGCGCGTTGTCGCGGGGATCGTCGCGATGGCCCCAGCCGTCGAGGATCAGCAGCACCACCGGCTTCGGCCGACGGACGGAAACGGGCTCAGGCACGACGTTCGACCCTGTGACGTTGGACGCATGCATTGTAGCGCCGGCCGGCGCAGACTCGGGCCATGGACATCCGCCAAGCCCCCCGGTTCGCCCTCCTCTTCATCGCCGCGCTTGCCGCCGGCTCCGTGCTGGCCGCCGAAGACATCAACCGCGTCAACGGCGCGATCACCGCCAATGCCGGCAGCGAGTACGGCCAGCTGGAAACCGTCAACGGCAGCATCACCCTGGACGATGGCGCCCGCAGCGGCGACGCCAGCACGGTGAACGGCGCCATCCGCGCCGGCAACGACATCGCGAGCGGCGGACTGTCCACTGTCAACGGCGGCATCAAGACAGGTGAACGCGCACGCATCGACGGCAGTGTGGAGACCGTCAACGGTGGCGTGTTCATCGGCCGCGGCGGCGCGGTCGAGGGCGACGTGGTGACCGTCAACGGTGCCATCGGCCTGGTCGCGACGGTCGTGGCCGGTGACGTCAGCACCAGCAGCGGCAACGTGACCATCGGCGCCGGCTCGCACGTGCGCGGGCGCCTGCACGTGGAAAAACCCGGCGCCAACTGGATGCCGATCCGCATCAGCACCCGCCGCCAGCGGATCATCATCGGGCCCGGTGCCGTGGTCGATGGCCCGCTGGAGTTCGAGCGCGAGGTGGCGTTGTACGTGCACGACAGCGCCCGGGTCGGCGAAATCATCGGCGCCACGCCGGTGCCCTACTCGACGGCGACCGCGCCGCCCCGCGCCAGCGATTGAAGCCCGCGCCCCCGCGCCCCCGCGGGACGCCGAACGCATAGAATCGGGGATTCCACTTCTGCAGGACCCGACGAATGCGACCGACCCACCTTGTGCTCAGCCTCGCCGTGGCCACCGCCCTGGCCGCGTGCGGCAACGGCGAGCCCGCCACCGCCGCCCCCACCGGCGGCGCGCCGGCCGCGGAAGCGTCCACGCATGGCTTCAGCCCCGACCTGAGCAAGGACGACTTCGCCGAGATGGTGAAGACCCTGTCCTCCGATGAATTCCAGGGCCGCGCGCCCGGCTCGCCCGGCGGCGAGATGACCGTCGAATACATCAAGGCCCAGTACGAACGCATCGGGCTTGCGCCCGGCGGCGACGACGGCAGCTTCTTCCAGACCGTGCCGATGGTGGAGACCACCGCCGACGAATCCACCGTGCTGCACATGGAGGTCGCCGGCGAGTCCCGCGACCTCGCGTTCGGCACCGACATGGTCATCGGCACCCGCACGGGCGAGGCCGAGGTCAAGGTCGCCGACAGCGACCTGGTGTTCGTCGGCTACGGCGTGGACGCGCCGGAGCTGGGCTGGAACGACTATGCCGGCATCGACGTCACCGGCAAGACCGTGGTCATCCTGGTCAACGACCCCGGCTTCCACGCCAAGGACGACTCGCTGTTCGAAGGCGAGCGCATGACCTACTACGGCCGCTGGACCTACAAGTTCGAAGAGGCCGCGCGCAAGGGCGCCGCCGCCGCGCTGATCATCCACGACACCGCGGGCGCGTCCTATGGCTGGGACGTGGTCAAGAATTCGTGGTCGGGTCCGCAATTCGACCTGCGCGCTTCCGACGATCCGGAGCCACGCCTGCCGGCCCAGGGCTGGCTGAGCGCCGATGCCGCGACCAGGCTCTTCGCCGACGCCGGCCAGGACCTGGAAGCGCTGTACACCGCGGCCAACCAGCGCGGCTTCAGCGCCGTCCCGCTGGACGCACGCGTGTCCTTCGACCTTGCCAGCACCACCCGCGAGAGCTCGTCGCGCAACGTCATCGGCGTGCTGCGCGGCAGCGAGGCGCCCGACGAGGCCGTGGTCTACATGGGCCACTGGGACCACCTCGGCACGCACGAGGGCGAGGGCGACACGATCTACAACGGCGCCGTCGACAACGCCACCGGCATCGCCGGCATCATCGAGATCGCGGAGAAGTTCAAGGCCGACGGCCAGCCGAAGCGCTCGATCGCGTTCGTGGCCGTGACCCTTGAAGAGTCGGGCCTGCTGGGCTCCAAGTACCAGGTCGCGCACCCGGCGTTCCCGCTGGAGAACACCGTGGCCGTGATCAACCTGGACGCCATGAGCGTGGCCGGTCCGTCGCGTGACATGGTCGTGGTCGGCAAGGGCAACTCCGAGCTCGAGGACGTGCTGAAGACCTTCACCGATGGCCAGGAGCGCACGATCGTGGCCGAAGGCAACCCGGCCGGCGGCTTCTTCTTCCGCTCCGATCATTTCAACTACGCCAAGGCCGGCGTGCCGGCGCTGTACGCGAAGGGCGGCGACGACCTGGTCGACGGCGGCAAGGACGCCGGCGCCGAGTATGCGAAGCACTACACCGAGGTCGCGTACCACAAGCCGGCGGACGAGTTCGATCCGTCCTGGAACCTCGACGGCGTGATCCAGGACCTTGAGGTGCTCTACGGCGTCGGCCGCACCCTGGCCGACGACGGCAGCTGGCCGAACTGGTACGAAGGCAACGCCTTCAAGGCCGCGCGCGATGACATGCGCAAGGGCCGCGGCGGCTGAGGACCGGCACGCGCGCGGGACCGGACCACCGGTTCCCGCGTTGGGGCAATACAAAGACGGCGCCGCGAGGCGCCGTCTTCATTTCCCGCTCGCCCGGCTCCTGTTTGCAGCTGCAGCCGAGGCCGCTCTTCAGCGCCGGGCAGGCGCACCTCGCGGGACGCCCACCCGGCGCGCGCCGGCCATCATCCCGCCGAAGCCACCAGCCGCACCCGCGCGAAGTTGCGCTTGCCGACCTGCAGCACGCCTTCGAAGCCGGGCTGGAACGTGGTGCCGGCGTCCTCGACAACGTTGCCGTCGACCTTGACCGCGCGCTCCTTGAGCTTGCGGTTGGCTTCGGAGTTCGAGGGCGTGATCCCGGCCGCGGTCAGCAACGCGGCGATGCGAAGGCCGTCTGCCGGCACCGCCACGTCCTGCAGCGGCAGCAGCGAGGTGTCGCCCCTGCCGGTCACCGCCGCGTGCCAGCCCGCGATCGCGGTGTCCGCCGCCGCCGCGTCATGGAAGCGCGTGGCCAGCTCGCGCGCCAGGCGCAGCTTCACCTCTCGCGGATTCAGCGCCCCGGAGGCCACGTCCGCCTTCAGCGCCGTCGCCGCCCCGATGCCGATGTCGAAGCTCAGCAGCTCGATCCAGTCCCACATCAGGTCGTCGCCGATCTTCATGCTCTTGTTGACGATGTCGATCGCCGGATCGGTGACGCCGATGTAGTTGCCCAGCGACTTGGACATCTTGTTGACGCCGTCCAGGCCCACCAGCAGCGGCATCGTCAGCACCACCTGCGGCTTCTGGCCGTGGTGCTCCTGCAGGCCGCGGCCCATCAGCAGGTTGAACTTCTGGTCGGTGCCGCCGAGTTCGACGTCGGCCTCGAGCGCCACCGAGTCGTAGCCCTGGACCAGCGGGTAGAGGAATTCGTGGATCGCGATCGACTGCTGCGCGGCATAGCGCTTGGCGAAGTCGTCGCGCTCGAGCATGCGTGCCACGGTGTGCTGGCCAGCCAGGCGGATCATGTCGGCGGCGGACATCTTGCCGAACCACTCCGAGTTGAATCGGACCTCGGTGCGCTCGCGGTCAAGCACCTTGAACACCTGGTCCTCGTAGGTCTTCGCGTTGGCCAGCACGTCCTCGCGGGTCAACGGCCTGCGGGTCGCGCTCTTGCCCGACGGGTCGCCGATCATCCCGGTGAAGTCGCCGATGAGGAAAATCACGGTGTGTCCCAGGTCCTGGAACTGGCGCATCTTGTTGAGCAGTACCGTGTGGCCGATATGCAGGTCGGGGGCGGTCGGGTCGAAGCCGGCCTTGATCCGCAGGGGGCGCCCCGACGCCAGGCGCGCCTCGAGCTCGTCGCGCTTGAGGATCTCGTCGGCGCCCCGGGCGATCAGTTCGATGGCGGCGGAGCCGGCCGCGGGCGCGGCGGGGCGGTGCGGCGGGCTGGCGTGTTCCTGTGGATTCTGTGACAAGGCTCGGGTCCGGCTGGGCGTCGATAGCGCGTGAAAACGTGACGCGGGTTCAGGTGGGTGTTAACTGCAAGTTAAAATGTTGGCCCGGAGGAAACTTCAGCCGGGTCAAGCGTTTGACGCATGATCTTCGCGTGATTATGGTGGCCCCGTGACGCGCCCGTCACGCACGGGCCCGGGGGTCCGATCCTTATATGACCACGCCCGAATCGTCTCATTCAGACGCGCCGCGAAGCGAGCGCATCCGCCTTGACAACCTGCGCGAGCTCGAACGCCAGGCCAGCGCAAGCAACCACCAGGACACCGCCACCGAAACCACCGGCAACCGCCGCTGGTCGCGCCGGCAGTGGGCCCATGCCAGCCTGGTGGCCACGGCCGGCGCCCTGCTCCTGGCCATCGTGCCCGGTTTCAATACCGCGGTCGACGTGCCGCACAGCGCGCGCCTGACCACACTGTCGCTGTCGCTGCCGGTGCTTCCGGCGCAGCCGGAGCCGCAGGCGGCCGCCGCCAGCTGGATGCCGGTGACGGTGGAAAAGGGCCAGACCCTTGGCGCCATCTTCGACCAGCTGGGCATCCCGGCCAGCACCATGCACGCACTCCTCGAGCAGCCCGGCGCGCGCGACGCGCTGACCCGGCTGCGCCCCGGTGCGCAGCTGAGCTTCGCGTTCGACCCGGCTCCGACCGATGGCAGCCGCGGCAACCTGCAGGCGCTTCGCTACGACCGCGGCGAAGCCGAGCGCGTCGAGCTCTCGCTGGACGCCGGCAAGGTCGTCGAGACCGTCATCGAACGCCCGATCGAGGTCCGCACCTCCGTGGTCAGCGGCAAGGTCGGCCGCTCGCTGTTCCACAGCGCGCGCAAGCTCGGGCTGTCGGGTTCCAGTATCAACATGCTGACCGACGAGATCTTCCAGTACGACATCGATTTCAATACCGACGTCACCCAGGAGGACCGCTTCAGCGTGGTCGTCGAGCAGGTCTACCGCGAAGGCGAACTGCTGCGCACCGGCAAGGTCCTGGCCGCGGTGTTCACGGCGAAGAACAAGCCTTTCACCGCGTTCCGCTTCGAGCATGACGGCAAGACCGAGTACTACAACGCCGACGGCCGGCCGCTGAAGAAAAGCTTCATCCGCATGCCGATCCAGTACGCGCGCCTGAGCTCGAAGTTCGGCTCGCGCCGGCACCCCGTGCGCGGCACCACGCGCATGCACAAGGGCGTGGACTACGCCGCGCGCACCGGTACGCCGATCATGGCCGCCGGCGACGCGCGCGTGCAGTTCAAGGGCTGGCGCGGCGGCTACGGCAACACCGTGATCCTCGACCACGGCCGCGGCTACACCACGCTGTATGCGCACATGTCCGGCTTCGGCAACATCCGCCAGGGGCAGCGCGTGAGCCAGGGCACGGTGATCGGTCGCGTCGGCAGCACCGGCCTGTCCACCGGCCCGCACCTGCACTACGAGTTCCGCATCAACGGCGTGCACCGCAACCCGCTGCAGCACACCATGCCCGAGCCCGAGCCGCTGAAGGGCACCGCGCTGGCCGCCTTCCGCGCCCAGACCGGTCCGGCGCTCGCGCGCATCCACACGGTCGAGGACATCATCTACGCCCAGGTGCCGGATCCCGCCGATGGCACCCGCGTGGCCGAAGTGAAACGCGACGCGCCGTCCGGCCGCGGACAGGGCTGATCGCCGCGGCGCCCATGCGGCGCCACAGGGGGCTTCACGCATGGCCGGTGGGCAAAGTTTCCTCGGTCTGATCTCGGGCACCAGCGCAGACGGCATCGACGCCGCGCTGGTCGACTTCGAAGACGACGCCGCCACCACGCGTCCCATCCTGCGCTTCGCGCACACCTATGCCTGGGACCCCGCCCTGCGCGAACGGCTGGTGGCGCTCGGCCAGGAAGACGCGCTGCTGTCGCTGGACGCCGTGGGCGAGCTCGATGTCGCCATCGGGCGCGCCTTCGCCGCCGCCGCCCTGCGCGCGCTGGCCGACTCGGCAACCGACCCGGCGACCGTTGCCGCGATCGGCTCGCACGGACAGACGCTGCGCCATCGTCCCCACGGCGCCCTGCCCTTCAGCCTGCAGCTGGGCTGCGCGGCGACCATCGCCGAGCGCACCGGCATCACCACCGTCGCCGACTTCCGCCGTCGCGACGTGGCCGCGGGTGGCCACGGCGCGCCGCTGGTACCGGCGCTGCACGCGGCGCTGCTGCACGATGCCGCCGAGTCGCGCGCGGTGCTCAATCTTGGCGGCATCGCCAACTTCACCCTGCTGCCCGGCGAGGGCCCGGTGCGCGGCTTCGACACCGGTCCGGCCAACGGCCTGATGGACGCCTGGTGCCTGCGCCACCGCGGCAAGGCCTTCGACCGCGGCGGCGCGTTCGCCGCCGAGGGCCGGGTGGACGCCGCGCTGCTGGCACGCCTGCTCGACGAACCCTGGTTCGCCCTGCCGCCGCCAAAGTCCACCGGGCGCGACGCGTTCCACCTCGGCTGGGTGGAGTCGCGACTGGCGGGCACGGAGTCACCGGCCGACGTGCAGGCCACCCTGCTCGCCCTGACCGCGCGCACCGTGGCCGACGCCCTGCGTGCGACCCAGCCCGGCACCACGCGCGTGATCGCCTGCGGCGGCGGCGTGCACAATCCGCGCCTGATCCAGGCACTGGCAGCGGAGATGCCGGGCATCGCGGTCGAATCCAGCGCCGCGCACGGACTGGATCCCGATGCGATCGAGGCCATGGCCTTTGCCTGGCTGGCGCGCGAGACCCTGGCTGGACGGCCGGGCAACCTCGCCAGCGTCACCGGCGCCGCGGGGCCGCGGATCCTCGGCGCCATCCACCCGGCCTGACCGCACCGGCCGCCCCAGCCGTGGGTCTCGTCAGGTGTTTTCGGGGATCTGGCCGATCATCGAGAAGTCGCCATCGGGCACGCCCTCCAGGGCCGCGATCGCGGCCTGGAGCACGTCGGCCTCGGAGCTGTCGAAGCTGAGCTTGCCGTCGCCTTCGGCCGCGTACAGGCCGCGCTCCAGCAACTGCAGCAGCGCGTGCGACAGCGCCCAGCCGCGGCGGTCGGCGATGCGCTTGATGCGTTCAAGCAGCACCTCGTCGATGTCCTTGAGCACGATGTCGGTCATGGCCCCCGCCCAGTAGCCGCCTTCGCTCACGGCGACGCGCCATAGATACGACGGAGCGGCCGGATGGGCAAGGTCCCGCCCGCGTTCACGCGGCGTCCTCCGCCACTCCGCCCGCCTCGTCGCCCAGCCGCAGCCGCGGCTTCAGCCAGAAGAACAGCAGCACCGCAGGCACCGCCACCACCGCGGTGATCAGGAAATAGGTGGCATAGCCGCCGGTGCTGGTCTCGACGATGGCGCCCGAGAAAAAGCCCAGCACCTTGCCGGGCAGCATGATGAACGACGAGAACAGCGCGTATTGCGTCGCGGTGTAGCGCTGGTTGACCAGCGCCGACAGGTAGGCGACCGCGGCGGTGCCGAGGAAGCCCTGGGCCAGGTTCTCGCCCGAGATCACCAGGGTCAGCAGGCCGATGTCGCCGTTGGCGCCGATCAGCGCCAGGTACAGCAGGTTGCTCGCGGCGCCGAGGATGATCGCCACCAGCAGCGGCCACTGGATGCCCCAGCGCGCCACCGCCACGCCGCCGAGGAAGGCGCCGGCGATCCCGACCCAGATGCCGTAGACCTTGGTCACCGCCGCGATCTCGGTCTTGCTGAAGCCCTGGTCGAGGTAGAACGGCCCGATGATGCCGCCGACGATCGCCTGGTCGGAAATCTTGATCGAGAGGATGAAGAGCAGCACCACCAGGCCGATGCCGCTGCCGAAGCGGCGGAAGAAGTCGGCGAAGGGCTCGACCACGCCCTCGCGCAGGCCCGCCGCCCACCCCTGCGTGCGCACGCGCACCACGTCGGGCTCGGCCGCCAGGAGGCAGGCGGCCATCGGCACCAGCATGCAGGCCGCCATCACCCGGTAGACGTTCGGCCATGCCGCATGGTCGGCCAGGACCAGGGCCAGCGCGCCGGACACGATCAGCGCGATCCGGTAGCCCAGCGAATACGTCGCGACCAGCGCGCCCTGCTCGGAGGCGGGCGCGATCTCGACGCGATAGGCGTCCACCGCGATGTCGAGCGTGGCGCCGGAGAAGGCCACGAACAGCGTCAGCGCCACGAACACCGCCAGCCGCTCGGGCGTCAGCGCCGACATCGCCAGCAGCCCGCCCATCACGCAGGCCATCGCCAGCAGCAGCCAGCCGCGGCGCTGCCCGAAACGGCCGAGCAGCGGCAGCCGCCAGCGATCGACCAGTGGCGCCCATACGAACTTGAACGAATACGCCAGGCCGGCGCTGGCGATCATGGTGATCTCGCGCAGCTCGAGCCCGCCGTCGCGGAGCCAGTAGGCCAGCGTGCCGGCGACCAGCAGGAAGGGCAGCCCCGAGGCGAAGCCGAAGAAGAACATGATCCGCGCCGAAGGCTGCGCAAACGCGCGCCAGGCCGACGGCTTCCGCGGCGCCGCTCCGTCCGCGGCCGTACTCACTCGCGGTAGTCCACGACCAGTGGCGCATGGTCGGAGAAGCGCGGCTCGCCGTGCACCGCGCAGGCCTCGACGCGCTTCGCCAGCGCCGGGGTCGCGAACTGGTAGTCGATGCGCCAGCCGACGTTCTTGGCGCGCGCGGCGCCGCGGTTGCTCCACCAGGTGTATTCGTCCGCCGCGTCGGGCCGCAGCATGCGCAGGGCGTCGCCCCAGCCATGCCCCGGCGCCTCGCTCAGTCCGTCGCCGCAGGCGTCGGCGATCATCGTGTTCAGCCAGGCGCGCTCGGGCGGCAGGCAGCCGGAATTCTTCTGGTTGCCGGTCCAGTTTTTGATGTCGTTGCGCGAACGCACGATGTTCCAGTCGCCGCACAGCACGTAGTCGCGGCCGCTGGCCAGCCACTGGTCGAGGATCGGCCGCAGCCAGTCCATGACTTCGAACTTGAAGCCCTGGCGCAGCTCGCCGGACGAGCCCGACGGGATGTAGAACGACACCACGCTCAAATTGCCGAAGCGCGCCTCGATGTAACGGCCTTCGTCATCGAATGGCGCCCAGCCGAGCGCGGTGCGCACCTCGTCGGGCTCGCGGCGGCTGTAGATCGCCACGCCGCTGTAGCCCTTCTTCGTGCTCGCGTCCTTGAACCAGGCCTTGTAGCCGTCGGGAAGGAACTCGGAGTTGAGGCCATCGCCGTCCGCGGCCAGGAGCTGGTGCTCCTGGGCCTTGGTTTCCTGCACGCAAAGGATGTCGGCGTCCTGGGCGCGGAACCAGTCGAAGAAACCCTTGCTGGCGGCCGAGCGGATGCCGTTCGCGTTGAAGCTGATGATGCGCATGGTGTGCCGGTGTCATGACGGATGCGGCGGGCACGGGCCCGCGGACCGGCAAGGTTAGCGCACCGCCGGCACGGCCGCCGGCAGTGCGCGGGCACGCGCGTTACATCGCGACCGGCCTGGGTGTTTCCGGCGTGCTCGGCGGCAGGACCGGGTACTCCACCACCGGCTGGCGCCCGGTCAGCGTGCGCAGGAAGGCGGCGATGGCGCCGGACTCCTCCTGGTCAAGCTCGCGGCCCAGCTGCGCGGTGCCCATGATCGCCACCGCCTGTTCCAGGCTCCACACCTGGCCGCTGTGGAAATAGGGCGCGGTCAGCTCGACGTTGCGCAGCGGCGAGGCACGGAAGACGTATTCGTCGGTCGCGGTATTGGTGACGGTGAACCGGCCCTTGTCGCCCTCGGGCAGGATCTCCGCGCCAGGGCGCTCGATCACCCCGAACGGGAAGTAGGTCTGGCCGCCGAAGTTGCGGCCGTTGTGGCAGGACGCGCAGCCGCTGCTGACGAACAGCTCCAGGCCACGGCGCTCGGTCGCGTCCATCGCGCTGTCGTCGCCCAGGACCCAGCGGTCGAAGCGCGCATCCGGCGTTACCAGCGTGGCCTCGAAGGCCTCCAGCGCCAGCGCCATGTTGTCGAAGCTCACCGGGCGTTCGCCGGGGAAGGCTTCGCCGAACCGGTCCACGTATTCGGGAATGCTCTGCAGGGTCCTGACCACGAGCTCGGGCGTGCTGTTCATTTCCACGCTCGCCTGCACCGGCCCCTTGGCCTGTTCGGCCAGGTCCGCGGCGCGGCCGTCCCAGAACTGGGCGGCGTTGAACACGGCGTTGAGCATGGTCGGCGAATTGCGCGGGCCCTTCTGCCAGCCGTGCCCGATCGAGACCGGCACGTTGTCGGCACCGCCGGTGCCGAGGCTGTGGCAGGTATTGCAGGTGATCAGGTGGCTCTGGGAAAGCCGCGGTTCGAACCAGAGCATGCGACCCAGCTCGACCTGGCGGGCGACCAGCGGCTTGCCGCGGAGTTCGTCGACGCTGGCGGGGATCGTGCCGAACATGGCCGTGGCCATGGCCCGCAGCGGATCGCCATCGACATCGCCGGCCACCGCCGGCTCCGCCGCCTGCGCGGTCTCCGCCGTGCCCGGCACGCCACCGGCCGCGGCCGCATCGGCAGTTACGGCCGCGGGTCCGGCCGGGGCCGCGGCACCAGCGGCATCAGTGGCGGCCACGTCGGCAGTGGGGGCGCCGGCCGCGCCTGTATCCGCCCCGTCGCCACCGCTCTGTCCGCAACCGGTGGCCACCACCAGCGCCAGGGCAATCGACACCACGAGCTTCGTCCGAACGAGCATCACGCGTCTCCGTATCCAGGCCATCGTCACGATCCACCATAGGCCAGTGCCGGCGAAGGCCTGTTGACGGAGGTCAACCCCGGCGGGGTTGCTAACATGGCCACCCCGCCGCGGCCGCCTGCACACGCCATGTCCGATCACCGCTCCCGGTTCCTGCAGCTGGCACTGGCGGCCGAAGCGCTGCGCTTCGGCGAGTTCACGCTGAAGTCCGGCCGCACCAGCCCCTACTTCTTCAATGCCGGCCGCTTCGACTCCGGGGCGACGCTGGCGGCGCTCGCGGGCTGCTATGCCGACGCCATCGACGCCGCGGAACTGGATTTCGACCTGCTGTTCGGCCCCGCGTACAAGGGCATCCCGCTGGCGACGGCGCTGGCCTGCGAATACGCCCGCCGCGGCCGCGACCTGCCGCTGGCCTACAACCGCAAGGAAGCCAAGGCGCATGGCGAAGGCGGCCACCTGGTCGGCGCGCCGCTGGCCGGCCGCCGCGTGCTGGTGGTCGACGACGTGCTCACCGCGGGCACCGCGGTGCGCGAGGCGCTGGCGCTGATCCGCGACGGCGGCGGCACGCCCGCAGGCGTTGCGATCGCTCTCGACCGCGACGAGGTGCTTGACGGCGATTCCGCCGACCGGCGTTCGGCCGCGGCGCTGGTGGCGGGGAACGAAGGCGTGCCGGTCGTGGCGATCGCCAGGCTGGCGGACCTGCTTGCGTTCACCGGAGAAAACGCGACACTGTCGGACGAGCGCGAGCGCCTGTTCGCCTACCGCGCGCGCTACGGCAGCGCGGCCACCTGATTCGGCCGACCGGGGGGACGGACACGATGAAGACCATGAACTGGATTGCCGGGGTCCTGCTGGCCACGCTGCCCTTGGCGACCGTGGCGCAGAAGGCGCCTGCCGACAAGAAGCTCTACTGCTGGGACGAGAACGGGGTGCAGGTCTGCGGCGACACCGTGCCGACCAGCGCGCTTGACCATGCCCGCACCGAGATCAGCGCCGCCAGCGGGAACCGCACCGGCGAAGTGCCGCGCGCCCTGACCGGCGACGAGCGCACCGCCGCCGAAGCCGACGCCCGCGCCGCCGCCGAAGCCGAGATGGCCGAAGCCGAACGCCATCGCCGCGACCTGGCCATGGTCGAGTCCTATGCCACCGAGCGCGACCTGCGTCGCGCCTATGGCGAACGGATCCTGCTGGTGGACGAGTCGCTCAAGACCTCCGAGCTCAGCATCACCAACCTGCGCCAGAGCCTGCTGTCGCTGCTGCGCCAGGCCACTGAGCTGGAACTGCTCGGGCAGCCGGTGGGCAAGGCCCTGGCCGATGGCGTGCGGTCGCAGCACGGCGACCTGCTGCGGCAGCAGGCGATCATGCAGCGGCAGCTGGCCGACCGCGCGTCGCTGGGCAGTGACCTGGACGGCGCGCTGGAACGCTACCGGGACATGAAGGGCGGTTAGGAGCGACCTGCATGTGCGGGAACCGCCATGGCGGCGATCGCGGCCTGCACTTGTGGGAG
The DNA here is from genome assembly GCF_039548475.1 of Luteimonas yanweni. Taxonomy (NCBI): domain Bacteria; kingdom Pseudomonadati; phylum Pseudomonadota; class Gammaproteobacteria; order Lysobacterales; family Lysobacteraceae; genus Luteimonas; species Luteimonas yanweni. Next base: position 72,417 of record NZ_JBCLVC010000015.1, read on the forward strand.
CCATGGCCGCTCCCATAGCGCTAGAACGGCAGCGGCAGGTCCGGGTCCACCGCGAGCAGCTGCTCGCGGAACTGGCCGCGGATACGCTCCAGCGCCTCCTCGCTGTCGGCATCGAAGCGCAGCACCAGCACCGGCGTGGTGTTGGACGCGCGTACCAGGCCCCAGCCGTCCGGGAAATCGACGCGCAGGCCATCGATGGTCGACGGACGCGCACCGCCCTCGAACTTCGCCTCGGCCACGAAGCGCTCGACGAAGGCGTGCGGGTTGCCGCCGGGCGCGTCGACCTTGATTTCGGGCGTGGCGATGCCGGCGGGCAGCGCGGCCAGCACCTCGCCGGGCGACTCCGTGCGCGAGGCCAGGATCTCCAGGAGGCGCGCGGCGGCGTAGATGCCGTCGTCGAAGCCGTACCAGCGCTCACCGAAGAAGAAATGCCCGCTCATCTCGCCGGCAAGCTCGGCCTCGGTCTCGCGCATCTTCGCCTTGATCAGCGAATGCCCGGTCTTCCACATCAGCGGGCTGCCGCCGTGGCGCAGGATGTGGCCCTGCAGGCGGCCGGTGCACTTCACGTCGTACACGATCACCGCGCCCGGGTTGCGTTCGAGCACGTCGGCGGCGAACAGCATCAGCAGGCGGTCGGGGAAAATGTTCTCGCCCTCCCTGGTGACCACGCCCAGGCGGTCGCCGTCGCCGTCGAATGCGATGCCCAGGTCGGCGTCGAAGCGCTTCACCATGTTCACCAGGTCCTCGAGGTTGTGCGGCTCGCTCGGGTCCGGGTGGTGGTTGGGGAAGGTGCCGTCGATTTCGCAGAACAGCGGTTCGACGGTGGCGCCGATGGCCTCGAGCACGCGCGGGCCGATCTCGCCGGCGACGCCGTTGCCGGCGTCCACCACCACTTTCAGGCCGCGGTCGAGCTGCACGTCCGAGGCGATCCGCTCGACGTAGTCGTCGGCGATGTCGCGCTCGGTGACGTCGCCCTGCGCCGGCGCGGTATGCAGCCGGTCCTCGGCGATGCGCGCGTACAGGTCGGTGACCGCGTCGCCCGCCAGCGTCTCGCCGCCGACCACGATCTTGAAGCCGTTGTAGTCGGGCGGGTTGTGGCTGCCGGTCACCGACACGCAGCAGCCGGTGCGCAGATGGTAGGCGCCGAAGTACACCACCGGCGTCGGCACCATGCCGATGTCGATGACGTCGCGGCCGGCCTTGCGCAGGCCGGCAGTGAGGCCGGCGACCATGTCGGGGCCGGACAGGCGGCCGTCGCGCCCGACCACGATGTCCTTGAGTCCCTGTTCGTGCATCAGCGAACCGATCGCATGGCCGATCAGTTCTGCCACGCCGATGTCCAGCGTCTGGCCGACGATGCCGCGGATGTCGTAGGCGCGGAAGATGCCGGGATCGATCGCGACCGCGGCCCGCGCCACGTCGCGCACCGCCGCCACCGGGGCCGCGCCGTCGTCGACCGGTTCCAGCTCGAGGGCCTGCTCCAGGGTCGGCGCATCGCCCACGTCCTCATGCTCGGGCCTGCCAACCAGCGAAGGCAGGCGCGAGAACAGGTAGCCGAGCAGGAGCAGCACGGCGGCGACCACGAACGAGGGCACCGCCCCCAGGCCGAACAGCGCTTGCGGACGCGCCGGCAGGCCGGCGGCGACGCGGATCCCGCTGCCGGCCACCGGCACCGCCATGCGTTCAGCGGATTCGGCGTACCCGGCATCGCCGCGCTCGGCAAGCGTGAAGCCGCCCTGGCGCAGCGCGAGGTAGGTCGAGCCGGGGGGGTCCACGGCCGCCAGGCTGGCGGTGATGCGCGCCAGCGGCAGCCGGACGTAGGCGACGCCGACCGGCGCGTCGCCTACGCGCGCGGGGGCGGCCAGGGCCACCATCGGCGAGTCGCCGTCGCGCACGACCCAGAGCACCGGCCTGTCCTCGGCGATCGCGGCCTCGGCCACCGCGATGCGGCCGTAGCCCGCGTCGTCGATGGCGCCGTAGGCCTCGGCCAGGGTGATGTCCTGCACCACCGCGTAGTCGACGTTGGGCCAGTCGCGGCCGAGGGCCTCGCCGGCGGTTGCGAAGTCACCGTCTGCCAGCGCATCGCGCACCGGCGCCGAGGCCATGCGCTGTTCGAGGCGATCGAGCTCGGTACCCAGCGAGCGCGCGACCGACTGCGCCACCGCGTCGCGGTTGACCGCCAGCGAGTCGCGGCGCGTCTGGTCCTGCATCTGCCGCCAGCCCGTCCACGCCAGCCACAGCGCGAGCAGTACCACGATCGCCGCGAGCAGCAGGAGCAGGGGCCGGGCATGCGCCACGGCCTGCCGGGTCTTGTTGGAAACCTTGAGATCCATGCCTGTGTTGTCCCCTTCAGCGCGTGCCCGTATGGCCGAATCCACCCGTTCCCCGCGCGCTCTGTTCAAAAGTATCCACCACCCGCAGCCCTGCGCGCACCACCGGCACCAGCACCAGCTGCGCGATGCGGTCACCGGGCTGCACCACATAGGCCTCGCGCGAGCGGTTCCAGAGGCTGACCATCAGAGGGCCCTGGTAGTCGGCGTCGATCAGCCCGGTGCCGTTGCCCAGCACCAGGCCATGGCGATGGCCGAGGCCCGAGCGCGGCAGCACCATCGCGCACAGGCCGGGATCCGCGATGTGGATGGCGATGCCGCTGGGCACCAGCGCGGTGTCGCCACCGGCGAGTTCCAGCGGCGCGTCGATCGCGGCGCGCAGGTCCATGCCGGCGCTGCCATCGGTGGCGTGCGCCGGCAGCGGCCATTCACCGCCAATGCGCGGGTCGAGGATCTTCAGGTCCAGCGTGTGCTGCATGGGCGTGATGCGTCCTTGTTTGCGGCGCGGCGCGGGGATCAGGCCAGGCGCGTGGCGACCAGGTCGAGCAGCGCGTCGGCCAGCTCGGTCTTGGGCGCCGGGCCAAGCACCCGCATGCCATCTGCGCTGAAGACGTGGAGGGTGTTGTCGTCGGACTCGAAGCCGCCGCCGGCAAGGCCCACGCGGTTGGCGGCGACCAGGTCCACGCGCTTGCGGCGCAGCTTGTCCAGCGCGTTGGCCTCGAGCGCGCCGGTCTCGGCGGCGAAGCCGACGACGACGCGCGGGCGCTGCGCGTGCGCTGCGACGTCGGCCAGGATGTCGGCGGTGCGCACCAGCGACAGCACCAGGCCGTCTCCGCCCGGCTGCTTCTTGATTTTGCCTTCGGCCACGGCGGCCGGGGTGAAGTCGGCGACTGCGGCGGCGCCGATGTAGACGTCGGCCGGCAGCGCGGCAAGCACCGCGTCGTGCATCTGCGCGGCGGAGCGCACGTCCCTGCGCAGCACGCCCGCGGGCGTGGCCAGCGCGACCGGCCCGGCCACCAGGACCGCCTCCGCGCCGCGGCGCGCGGCGGCGGCTGCGATCGCGAAACCCGTCTTGCCACTGCTGCGGTTGCCGATGAAGCGCACCGGGTCGATGTCTTCGTAGGTCGGCCCCGCGCTGACCACCACGCGAAGGCCGGCAAGCGGACCCCGGCTCATGTTGCCGCGGCCGCCAGCACGGCGACGATGTCGAGCGGCTCGGCCATGCGCCCGGGACCGGATTCGCCCTCGGCAAGCGGACCGTCGACCGGATCCATGACCAGGGCCCCGCGCTCGCGCAGCAGCGCCATGTTGGCCACCGTGGCCGGGTGCAGCCACATGCGGTGGTTCATCGCCGGCGCCAGCGCCAGCGGCGCGGTGGTGGCCAGGCACAGGGTGGTGACGAGGTTGTCGGCGAAGCCGTGCGCGAGCTTGGCCAGCGTATTGGCCGTGGCCGGCGCGACCAGCACGCGCGTGGCCCAGCGCGCGAGTTCGATGTGGCCCATCGCGGCTTCGGCCGCCGGGTCCCACAGCGACGTGCGGACGGCCTCGCCGGAGAGCGCCTGGAAGGTGGTGGCGCCGACGAAGTGCATCGCGCTTTCGGTCATCGCCACCCGCACCTGCGCACCGGCGTCCTGCAGGCGGCGCACGAGGTCCGCGGACTTGTACGCGGCGATGCCGCCGCACACGCACAGCAGGATGCGCTCGCCTTCAAGCTGGCTGTCGACCTTGGCCATGCGCGTTCGGAGTGTCCTGACCCGGGAACGGTCGGACAGCTTACCCGAACGCCCGGGGCGGGCCGGCGGCGGCGCGGGGCCGTATCGCGTGCAATGGATCCACGTCGGCAGCCGGTGCAGGCCCCCCGCTTTGCCAGCCATGCGGCCCCACCCCTGTCGCGATGCACCGGCGGCCGACGACCACCCTCATGGAGCAACGCCCATGCACATCCGCGATTGGCCCAGCGGCGAACGCCCGCGCGAGAAGCTCCTTGCGCGCGGCGCCGCGGTGCTCTCGGACGCGGAGCTGCTGGCGCTGTTCCTCGGCTCCGGCGTGCGCGGCCTGGACGCCGTCGCGACTGCGCGCAGGCTGCTTGCCGAACACGGCCCACTGCGGCGCCTGCTGGACCTTCCAGGGCCGCAGCTGGTCAAGCTTCCCGGCCTGGGCCCCGCCAGCGCCTGCCAGCTGGCCGCCGCGCTGGAGCTCGCCAGCCGGCACATGGCCGCGGGGCTGGAGCGCGGCGAGGCGCTGACCGACCCGCATGCCGCCGGCCGCTACTTCGCCCAGCGCCTGCGCGGGTATCCGAGCGAGGTCTTCGCCGCCCTGTTCCTCGACACCCGGCACCGCGCGCTGGCGTTCGAAGAGCTCTTCCGCGGCACCGTCGACGGCGCCGAGGTGCATCCGCGCGAAGTGGTGCGGCGGGCGCTCGGCCACAATGCGGCCGCGGTCATCGTCGGCCACAACCATCCCAGCGGGAGTGCGGAACCCAGCGCCGCCGACCGCGCGGTCACCGCCCAGCTCAAGCAGGCCCTGCGCCTGGTCGACGTGCGCCTGCTGGATCATTTCGTGATCGGCGACGGCGCGCCGGTCTCGCTGGCCGCCCGGGGCTGGGTCTAGGCCGGTTCAGCCGCGGGCCTGCCGGCACGGGCCCCTCGCGTACACTGTGCGGCCGTACGTTCCCGCTGCGAATCCCAGTGAAATCCACGCTCAAGGCCCTGGTTGAACAGGGCATCGCCACCCTTCGCGACCAGGGCATCCTGCCCACCGACCTGTCCACGCCCGACTTCGTGATCGAGCGGCCCAAGGACCGTGCGCACGGCGACTTCTCCAGCAACGCCGCGATGCTGCTGGCCAAGCCCGCGCGCAGCAATCCGCGCGCGATCGCGCAGGCGCTGGCCGAGGCGATCCCCACCGGCGGCGACATCGCCGCGGTCGAGATCGCCGGCCCGGGCTTCCTGAACTTCCGCCTCGCGCCCGCAGCCTGGCAGCGACAGCTGCGCGAGGTGCATGCGCAGGGCGCGACCTATGGCCGCAACGCCAGCGGCATCGGCCGCACGGCCGGGGTCGAATACGTCTCCGCCAACCCCACCGGCCCGCTGCACGTCGGCCACGGCCGCGCGGCGGTGATCGGCGACTGCATCGCGCGCGTGCTCGATGCCAACGGCTGGAACGTGAAGCGCGAGTACTACTACAACGACGCCGGCGTGCAGATCGAGAACCTGGCGCATTCCGTGCAGGCCCGCGCCAAGGGCATCCGCCCGGACGACGCCGGCTGGCCCGAGGCCGGGTACCGCGGCGACTACATCGCCGACGTCGCGCGCGCGTTCCTGGACGGCGCCAGCGTCGACGTCGAGGGCCAGGTTGTCAGCGGCAACGGTGATGCCGACGACTTCGACGCCATCCGCCGCTTCGCCGTGGCCTGGCTGCGCAAGGAGCAGCACGGCGACCTGGCCGCGTTCGGCGTCGACTTCGACGTGTACTTCCTCGAGTCGTCGCTGTACGCCGACGGCAAGGTCGAGGAGACCGTGGCCGCGCTGGTCGCCGCCGGCCACACGTACGAAGAAGGCGGCGCGCTCTGGCTGCGCAGCACCAGCTTCGGTGACGACAAGGACCGCGTGATGCGCAAGTCCGACGGCACTTACACCTATTTCGTGCCGGACGTCGCCTACCACCTCGGCAAATGGCAGCGCGGCTATGAGCGCGCGATCACCGAGCTCGGCGCCGACCACCACGGCTCGCTGGCTCGGGTGAAGGCCGGCCTGCAGGCGCTCGACGCCGGCATCCCGAAGGGCTATCCCGAATACGTGCTGCACCAGATGGTCACGGTGATGCGCGGCGGCGAAGAGGTGAAACTCTCCAAGCGCGCCGGCAGCTACCTGACGCTCCGCGACCTGATCGACGAGGCCGGCCGCGACGCCACGCGCTGGTTCCTGGTCGCGCGCAAGCCCGACTCGCAGCTGGTGTTCGACATCGACCTGGCGCGCAGCCAGTCGCTCGACAACCCGGTGTATTACGTGCAGCTCTCGCACGCGCGCATCTGCGGCCTGATGCGGCAGGTGGACGAGCGCGGCCTGGCCTTCGACCTCGACAACGGACTGGCGCAATCGCTGGACCTCGACAGCCCCGCCACGCTCGAGCTGGTCACCTCGATCAGCCGCTGGCCGGAGCTCCTGGCCGCGGCCGGACAGCTGTTGGAACCGCACCTGGTGGCGCAGTACCTGCTTGAGCTGGCACAGGCGTTCCAGTCGTATTACAACGACCACCAGTTCCTGGTGGATGACACCGACGTCCGCGACGCCCGCCTGGCACTCGCGCTCGCGACCCGCCAGGTGCTGGCGAACGGACTCGACGTATTGGGCGTGCAGGCCCCGGAGGCAATGTAAGTGGCAGTCAAGCGTGGCAAATCCCAGGCACGTCGCAACAGCGGCAGCAGCGCCCCGCTGCCCGGCTGGGCGTGGATGGTCATCGGCATCCTGCTCACGGTGGTCGTGGTGCTGGTGGCGCCGCGGCTGCTGAAGCCGGACGGCGAGTCCAGCTTCTTCCGCCCGACCCCGAACCCGGACGCACGCCCCGCCGTGGCCAGTCCCGAAGCCGGCGACAGCGTCGCCGAGGATGCGCCGGCGCGGCCGCGGCCGGCCGCCGACGCCGCCGACGGCTCCGCGGCGCCCGAGACCCGCTACGAGTTCTACGACCTGCTTCCGGGGCAGGAAGTGGCCATGACCGACGCCGAGCTGGCCGCCAGCGCGCGCGCCGAACAGCAGCGCCAGGACGAACTGCTCGCCCGTGAGCGGGCGGCCCAGCAGCAGGAGCGCAGTGCCGATGCCGCGGACCTTGCCGACGCCGCCACGCCCAGGCCCGCGCCTTCGGCACCGCAGGCGCCTGCGGCCACGACCACCCCGCCTGCCGCGGCGAGCGCGCCGGCCGCCGACGGCGCCCGCTACATCCTCCAGGCCGGCTCCTTTGCCAGCAACAGCGATGCCGAGGCGCTCAAGGCGCGCATCGCGATGCTCGGGCTGGTGGCCCGGGTGGAGACCGCGGAAATCGAGGGTCGCGCGATGCACCGCGTGCGCATGGGCCCATATGGCACCGCCTCGGAACTGGCCGAAGCCAAGCAGAAACTCGGCAACGGCGGCCTGGAAGCGCTGGCGATCCGCGCACGCTGAGGCAACCCGGAACAGCAGTCGCCGCAGCGACCAGCGTGGAAGCAGGACGCTGTTTAAAAGCAGCTACTCGTGAAGCAGGCCTTGTGGGAGCAGCTATAGCTGCGAATACCACGCCTCGATGCAGGCAATCGCAGCTATAGCTGCTCCCACAGGAACTGCTCCCATAAGGGCTGCTTCTGCATGAATTGCTCCTGCATGAATTGCTCCTGCAGGAATTGCTCCTGCAGGAGTTGCTGCCAAAGGGGCTGTTCTTACGGGCGCGACCTGCCTTCAACAGGGCGCCGGCGTAGAATCCGGCGCATGAAGACCCTGCTTGTCACCGGCGCCACCGCCGGCTTCGGCGCCGCGATCGCCGAGCGCTTCGTTTCCAATGGCTGGCGCGCGGTCGCCACCGGCCGTCGCCAGGCGCGCCTCGACGCCCTGGCCGAACGACTCGGCCGCGACCGCGTGCACACCGCCTGCTTCGACATCCGCGACGCCGACGCCATGGCCGCCGCGATGGGCGCGATCCCGGAAGGGTTTCGCGACGTCGACCTGCTGGTCAACAACGCCGGCCTCGCGCTGGGCACCGCGCCCGCGCAGGCCAGCGATTTGGCGCAGTGGCGGCAGATGATCGACACCAACGTCACCGCGCTGGTCGTCATGACCCACCGGCTGCTGCCCACGCTCATCGAGCGCCGCGGCGCCATCGTCAACATCGGCTCGATCGCGGGCGTGTATCCGTATCCGGGCGGCAACGTCTACGGCGCGACCAAGGCCTTCGTCGACCAGTTCTCGATGAACCTGCGCTCGGACCTGCACGGCACGGGCGTGCGCGTGAGCGTGCTGGAGCCGGGGCTGGCCGAGACCGAGTTCACCCTCGTGCGCACCGGCGGCAACCAGTCGGCATCGGACGCGCTGTACGCCGGCACCGCGCCGATCACCGCCGCCGACATCGCCGAATCGACCTGGTGGGTCGCCAACCTGCCACCGCACCTCAACATCAACCGCCTGGAAGTGATGCCCGTGAGCCAGTCGCTGGCGGGGCTGCAGATCCACCGGGACGCGCACGCGTGAGCCCGCGCCGGCCCTGGCCGGGATACGCAGGCCGCGGCCGCGGCACAGGCGCCACGGAGCGCAGGCCGTGAACGCGTGGCTGGCGATGCTCGCGATCGTCGCCATCGGCGCTGTGCTGCCGCTGCAGGGGCTGGTCAACGCACGCCTGGCCACGGCGCTGCACGGGCCGGTGATGGCGGCTTTCGTCTCGTTCCTGGTGGGCAGCGTGGTGCTGGGAACCTGGCTGCTGGCATCGCGCACGCCGTGGGGCGCGGCGCCCGATGCGCGTTTCCCGGGATGGATCTGGATCGGTGGCGTGCTTGGCGCGCTTTACGTCGCGGTGTTCACCCTGCTGATCCCGCGCGTGGGCGCGGCGGCGGCGATCTGCCTGGCGGTGTTCGGCCAGGTGGTCGCCTCTCTACTGTTGGACCACTACGGCGTGCTGCAGGCGCAGCGGCCGGCGGACTGGTCGCGGGTCACCGGCGCCGTGCTGGTGCTGCTTGGTGTACTGCTGGTGGCGGCGCCGTGGAAGGCGCCGCCGGCCTGAGACCGCTTACTCGGTCGGCTTGCCGTCGTAGTGATCGGCTTCGTGCTGCGCTTCGGCGATCGCCGCGGTGGCGTGCACGGTGCCGTCGCGATGCTCGGGCGGGCCGTACAGGGTGTAGAGCTTGAGCGGCGCATCGCCGGCGTTGATGACGTTGTGCTCGGCACCCGCGGGGACGATGGCGATGTCGTCATGCTCCAGCGTGTGGCTGACGCCGTCGATCAGAAGCGTCGCCTTGCCCTGCTCGACCCGGAAAAACTGGTCGATGTCGGGATGCACTTCCTTGCCGATCTCCTCACCCGGCTGCAGCGACATCAGCACCAGCTGCAGGTGCGCACCGGTGTAGAGCACCCGGCGGAAATCTGTATTTTCGAGGGTACGGTCCTCGATGTTGTCGACATAGCCCTTCTTCATGGCTTGGCCTCCTTGGGAAAAAACGGTGTCGGACAGGATCCGCGTCATTCCAGCGGGGTGTCGTCCAGATAGGTATAGCCGGTCAGTCCGGCTTCAAGCGCGTCGCGCAGGCGTGCCGACTCGTCGGACGACAATTTCGCGGCGGCGACCTTGGCGTCGTACTCCGCGCGAAGGTCGTCCAGAGCATAGCCCACGTAGTCGAGCATCACGTCGGTGGTGTCTCCGCGGCGCTGCTGGGCGATGGCATAGTCCTCGCCCTCGGCCTTGACCGCGATGACGTCGGTGTCGCCGAACAGGTTGTGGATGTCGCCCAGGATCTCCTGGTAGGCGCCGACCAGGAAAAAGCCGAGGCGGTAGTTCTCGCCCGGGCGCAGCGGATGCAGCGGCATCGAGCTGTCCAGGTCCTCGTTCTGCACGTAGGTGTCGATCTTGCCGTCGGAGTCGCAGGTCAGGTCGGCGATCGTGCCGCGTCGCGTGGGCGCTTCGTCCAGGCGTTCGATCGGAACGATCGGGAACACCTGGTCGATGGCCCAGACATCCGGCATCGATTCGAACACGCTGAAGTTGACGAAGTACTTGTCGACCAGGCGCTCGTTCAGTTCGTCGAGCAGCGGGCGGTGGCTCTTCTCGTCATAGGTCAGGCGCGCCTTGACCGCGTGCGCGATGGCGTAGAACAGATCGTCGATGCGCGCGCGGTGCACCAGGTCGAGCTGGCCAAGGGCGTACAGGCTCAGGCCTTCGGCGTGGTGGTGCTGGGCCTCGTGGAACAGCTCCACCGCCGGGCGCGATTCGAGCTCGGCGTGGATCTCGCGCAGGTGGCGGATCACCGCGGGTTCGTCATCGTGCTCATCGGGCACGCGACCTTCGGGCGCGGCCTCGACCTCGGACACGTTGGCCACCAGCACCGCGTGGTGCGCGGTCATCGCGCGACCGCACTCGGTCACGATGCGCGGCTGGCGCAGGCCGGCCTCGGCGCAGGCGTCGGCCAGCGGCTGCACGATGTTCGACGCGTACTGCGCCATGCCGTAGTTGACCGAGTTGTAGCTGCGCGAGCGCGTGCCCTCGTAGTCGATGCCCAGGCCGCCGCCGACGTCGACGTAGTCGATGTCCGCGCCCAGCTGCGACAGCTCGACGAAGTAGCGCGTGGCCTCGCGCATCCCGCGCGCGATGTCGCGCACGTTGGAGATCTGCGAACCCATGTGGAAATGCAGCAGCTTGAGCGCGCCGCCCATGCCGGCATCACGCAGCGACTTCCACAGGTCCAGCAGCTGCCGCGGGCTGAGCCCGAACTTGGCCTTGTCGCCGCCGGAGTTCTGCCACTTGCCCGCGCCCAGCGTGGCCAGGCGCATGCGCACGCCGAGCACCGGCGCCACGCCCAGCGCCTTCGACTCCTCCATCACCAGCTTCAGCTCGGAGGGTTTCTCGACCACGATGAAGACGTTCATTCCGAGCTTGCGCCCGATCAGCGCCAGGCGGATGTACTCGCGGTCCTTGTAGCCGTTGCAGACCACCAGCCCGCCCGGGCGCGACAGCGCCAGCACGGCCATCAGCTCCGGCTTGCTGCCGGCCTCGAGGCCGAAACCGTCGCCGGCGTGCGAGGCCAGGGTCCCGGCCACGCCCTGGTGCTGGTTGACCTTGATCGGGTAGACCGCGGTGTAGCCGCCCTCGTACTCCCAGTCGGCCTGCGCCTGCGCGAACGCCGCCTGCAGCGCGCCCAGGCGATCGCCGAGCACGTCGGGGAAGCGCACCAGCATCGGCAGGTTGGCGCCCTGGCCCAGCGCGCGATCGACCACTTCGGGCAGCGCGATCGACGGCCCGCCAGCGCCGCGCGGACGGACGACGACGCGGCCGGCGTCGTCGACGTCGAAATAGCCCGAGGACCAGTGCGGAATCGAGTAGGTCTTGCGGGCCTGGTCGATGGACCATGCGGTCATGTGCGCAATCCGGAGCCGTGGGGTGAGGCGCGCATTCTAGCCTTCGCAAGCGACAGGGCCCGTGACCGGCAGGCGCGCATGCACGATCGGGCACGGGCGGTCCGCTACAATCCGCGGCCTTCGATCCTGCTTCCCGGACACCCGCAATGACCGCCCCGACCTGGCTCTACGAGAACTTCGATCCCTCCGGCTCCGCCATCGGCTACCGGGTCACCCGCAAGCTGGACGAGGTGCAGTCGCCGTTCCAGAAGATCGAGATCCATGAGTCGACCGACTGGGGCAACGTCATGCTGATCGACGGCGCGATGATGGTCACCACGCGCGACAACTTCCTGTACCACGAGATGATGTCGCACCCGGCGCTGTTCACCCATCCGGACCCGAAGAACGTGGTGGTCATCGGCGGCGGCGACTGCGGCACGCTGCGCGAGGTGCTGCGCCACCCGGGCGTGGCCAAGGCCGTGCAGTGCGACATCGACGAGCAGGTCACGCGCATGGCGGAGAAGTATTTCCCGGAGCTGTGTGAATCCAACGACGACCCGCGCGCAGAAATCCTGTTCGACGACGGCATCGCGTACATGGCCAACTGCGAGCCGGGCAGCCTGGACGTGGTGATCGTGGACGCGACCGATCCGGTCGGGCCGGCCACGGGACTGTTCAACCAGGCGTTCTTCGACAGCTGTTTCCGCGCGCTGAAGGACGACGGCATCCTGGTGCAGCAGTCGGAGTCTCCGCTGGTGCTGCTGGACCTGATCAAGGACATCCGCGCCGAGATGGGCAAGGCCGGCTTCGACAGCTTCCAGACCCTGCCCTTCCCGCAGCCCTGCTACCCCACCGGCTGGTGGAGCTGCACGCTGGCCCGCAAGGGCGGGCGGGGCTTTGGATTCCGCGAGGCGGACGCGACGGCGAAGGTGTTTGACACGAAGTACTACAGCACCGGCATCCACAAGGCGGCGCAGGTGATGCCGCCGTTCGTGGCTGAGGCGCTGGCCTGAAGCCCTGCCGCTACCCCCTGCCTTTGTAGGAGCGGCTATGGCCGCTCCTACAGGCCGGTTTCGCGGATGAGATCGCGAGTATCCGGTTTTCCGCGGACGGATCTACGGCTTCAGAGCGCGTCCGCGTCCAGCTCGCCGGTGCGGATGCGCACCGCGCGTTCGAGGTTGTAGACGAAGACCTTGCCGTCGCCGATCTTGCCGGTCGAGGCGGCCTTGAGGATGGCTTCGGTGACCAGCTCCGCCTGGTCGTCGGTGACCGCGACCTCGAGCTTGATCTTGGGCAGGAAGTCGATCACGTACTCGGCGCCGCGATAGAGCTCGGTGTGGCCCTTCTGGCGGCCGAAACCCTTGACCTCGGTCACGGTGATGCCGGCCACGCCGGCCTCCGACAGCGCTTCGCGCACGTCGTCGAGCTTGAACGGCTTGATGATCGCCATGATCATCTTCATCACGCGGCCTCCGCTTGCAGGATCCGCAGGATACCGCGGCCCGCGCGCTGCACGGGCTTTTTCCCACATGCCGGCACGCGCCTGGCCGATGGCGCCAGGCCCCGGCGCCGGCCAGACTGCTGCCAACACCGGAGGACACCCCCATGATCGACCTCGGCCACATCGACGACCTCGCCCGCCGCCTCAGCAGCCTGGTGCCCCCGGGCCTGCGCGAAGGCCGCGAGGAGCTGCAGGAAAACTTCAAGTCCGTGCTCCAGGCGGGGCTCTCGCGCCTGGACCTGGTGACCCGCGAGGAGTTCGACGTCCAGCGCGCGGTGCTGCTGCGCACGCGCGAAAAGCTTGAGGCGCTGGAGGCACAGGTGGCGCAGCTGGAAGCCCGGCTGGCCGCGGGCGGTGCCGCGCAGCCCATGCCGCCCGCGCCGCAGCAACCGCACTAGGGCCTCCGCCATGCCGGGGCTTGCGATCGTGCACGGCCGTGCACGTGCCGGCGTGCGCGCGCCGGAAGTCACGGTCGAGGTCTACATGAGCGGTGGCCTGCCGCGGATGTCGATGGTCGGCCTGCCCGAGGCGGCGGTGCGCGAGTCCAAGGACCGCGTGCGCGCCGCCATCCGCTGCGCGCAGTTCGAGTTTCCTCCGCGGGTCACCACGGTCAACCTGGCGCCGGCCGACCTGCCCAAGGGCGGCGGACGCTTCGATCTGCCCATCGCCCTGGGCATCCTCGCTGCCAGCGGCCAGCTGCCGCCCTCGGCGCTGGCCGGCCACGAGTTCCTGGGCGAGTTGGGCCTGACCGGCGAGCTTCGCGCGGTCGACGGCGTGCTGCCGGCCGCGCTGGCCTGCGGCGAGGCCGGCCGCTTACTGGTGGTGCCCGCGGTGAACGGCGCCGAAGCCGCACTGGCCCGGGGCGTCGAGGTGCGCGTGGCCCGTACGCTGTCGGAAGTCTGCGCATACCTCACCGGGCAGCGGCCATTGCCGAAAGCCGAGGCTGGACCGGTCGCGACCGGTCCGGCTGCGGGCGTACCCGACCTTGCCGACGTGCGCGGCCAGCTCCGCGCGCGCCGCGCGCTGGAGATCGCCGCGGCCGGCGGACACCACCTGTTGCTGGCAGGCAGCCCCGGCTGCGGCAAGACCCTGCTCGCATCCCGCCTGCCCGGCATCCTGCCTGAGGCCAGCGAAGCCGAGGCGCTGGAGACCGCGGCCATCGCCTCGGTCAGCGGCCGCGGCATCGACCCGGCGCGCTGGCTGCAGCGTCCGTTCCGGGCGCCACACCACACCGCAAGCGCCGTCGCCCTGGCCGGCGGTGGCAGCGAGCCGCGCCCGGGCGAGATCTCGCTGGCCCACAACGGCATCCTGTTTCTCGACGAACTGCCCGAATGGAGCCGCCACGTGCTGGAAGTGCTGCGCCAGCCGCTGGAATCAGGCACCGTCACCGTTTCGCGCGCAGCGCGGCAAAACGAGTTCCCCGCGCGCTTCCAGCTCGTCGCGGCGATGAACCCGTGTCCCTGCGGCTGGGCCGGCGACGCTTCGGGCCGCTGCCAATGCAGCACGGACGCCGTGCAGCGCTACCGGATGCGGGTATCGGGACCGCTGCTCGACCGCATCGACCTGCACGTCGACGTGCCGCGCGTGTCTCCCGCCGAGCTCCGCCCGGACGCGCCCCCCGGTGAATCCAGCGCCGCCGTGCGCGAGCGCGTCGTCGCAGCGCGCAGCGTCCAGCTCGAGCGCGCCGGCGTACTCAATGCCCGCCTGGACCAGTCCGGCACCGGCACGCACTGCCGCCTGGCCGCCGCCGACCAGGCCCTGCTCGAACGCGCCATCGACAACCTGCAGCTCTCCGCCCGCGCCATGCACCGGATCCTGCGGGTGGCGCGCACCATCGCGGATCTTGCCGGCAGCAGCGCCATCGGCAGCGCCCACCTTGCCGAAGCGCTTGGCTATCGAGGCGTCGATCCCCGGGGACAGCCGCTGGCCGCGTGATATCGGGGCGACCCGATTTGCGCAAAGTCCCGATTGGGACTAAAATCCCCTTCAAGTCCCCTGAAGGACACGAGACATGACCCGGCCACGCATTGCAGAAGCCCCCGCCCGCCGCGACCTTGCTGCACCCGCGCTTCGCGCCTTCTTCAACATCACCGCTCTCTGGAAGCTCAACAACGATCAGGAACGCCTGCTGCTCGGCAACCCCGGCCGCTCCACCTTCTATCGCTGGAAGCGCGATCTCTCCGGCCAGCTCCCGCACGACGTGCTGGAGCGAATCAGCTACGTCCTCGGCATCTACAAGGCGCTGCACCTCATCTTCAGCAGCGACCGTCAGGCCGACGAGTGGATCGGCCGCGCCAACTCGTCGCCACTGTTCGGCGGCCGCTCGGCCCTGGACCGCATGCTCGGCGGCCAGGTCGCGGACCTGTTCGTCGTCCGCCGGTACCTGGACGCCCAGCGGGGCTGGGGCTGATGCAAGCCCCGAAGACCACCCGGGTGCGCTTCCGCCCGGCCTACCGCGTGGTGTCCAGCCGCTTCCCGCCGGTGGGCGTGTTCGACGCCATCGCCGATCCGGCCGACATCGCCGCTCTGCACGAGCTGGAGTCGATGACCAACCCGCGAATGCGCGACGAACTGGGCGCCATCGAACTGGTGCCGCCAAAGCGACGCATCGCGGGCCCTGGAACTACGCCGATCATGGCCTCGTTCACCCACCTCAATCCCGAGGGCTCGCGCTTCACCCCGGGCTGGTTCGGCGCGTATTACTGCGCGCGCGAACAGCAGACCGCCGTAACCGAAACCGTGTTCCACAAATCACGCTTCCTGCGCGCCACCCGCGAGCCCGCCTGCGTGCTCGACATGCGCTGCTACCTGGGCGACGTCGATGGCCGCTTCCACGACGTCCGCGGCGGGTATCCGGACCTGCACGATCCGGACAGCTACGCGGCCAGCCAGCGCTTCGCGGTAGAACTGCGCGAGGCCGACAGCAACGGCATCGTCTACGACAGCGTGCGTGCGCCCGGCGGCACCTGCCTGGCGGCGTTCCATCCCGACATGCTGAAGCCGGTGCGGCAAGGCCCGCACCTGCAGTACCACTGGGACGGCGAGCGCATCGCGCGCGTCACCGAGGCGCGCATCGTCCCGTTCCAGCCCCGCCCGCGCCCACCTCGCGCTGGTGCTTCACCGCGCTGAAGCCCCGTCGGCGGCGGCGAACCCGGCCTCCGAACTGTGCTCGCTCGCGTGTCCGGACGACTGCATCCGGATGATCGCTTCACGGTAGTTGGCAAGCAAGATCAGCCGGACTGAGTGGAGAAGGGCGGTTGCTGGCTGGCACGAGACAGGAGCAGCCCTTCAGCACGCTCCAACAGTCTTGTTCAGCTGGTGGTTGGAACAGGTATACATGGCGCCGCCAGCACAAACGCTGTCTGCGGTGACAGTTGTTCCATTGGGATACACGACCTGGACCTGATTTCCGGAACCGGCGCAACCGATAGTCGCAATGCTGGAAATTTCGGCCGGGAACCTGACATGTTCTGCAACGAACGTATCCAGCTCGGGATAGTACCGCGCAGCATCCGCATAAGCGGATATGCCATCGATCTTCAGCTCGACATTTCCATACATCTCAAAGACATAGGGGCTTCTTTGTGCATCCGGCGAATCGGAAGCGTCCTGGTCACCCGTCACGGATACAACTCGATCCGCCGTGGCCCGGCCATTTGCGGGAGTAGTGATGGTCGCCCGCCTGGCTTCAACGCGCTCACCTTCCTTCAACACCTCCTGGACGGAGAACCCGGACTGCCGTGGTTCCGCGTGCCCGACGAACGCAAGGAGAACGGTTGCAACCGCCAACATCGCCAAAATGGTCCGCGCATTCATGGCATGACTCCTTTCTGCGAGGGAGCTGATACCACACCAGAAAGCTACATGCAAGTCAAACTACAAACGCACGACTGGATCGCGCCTCCCCTCCGGCCCGATGGACCTGGACTGCATCAAGATGGACAGGTTTATTCGTCGACCGCGATAGCGGCCGCTTCAAGCACTTCCCGCACCGGTTGCAGCTGCGACTGGTAGCGTTCCATCGCCCGTCAGCCCCGCGGCCAACCGCTTCGCGCACCCGGCCGGCGCTCGCGGTTGCCGATGTCCGGGATGCACGTTGATGGGCTTCCCTGATGGGAGTCTGGTCAGGCCACAGCCTCCTGGAACTGCTCCTCCTCGGTCGAGCCCGTCAGCGCCGTCGTCGACGATTGGCCCTGCTGGATCGCCTGCGTCACCGCGTCGAAATATCCCGTGCCCACCTCGCGCTGGTGCTTCACCGCGGTGAAGCCCTTGTCGGCGGCCGCGAACTCCGACTCCTGCAGCTCCACGAACGCGCTCATCTGCCTGCGCGCATAGCCGTGCGCGAGGTTGAACATCGAATAGTTCAGCGCGTGGAAGCCGGCGAGCGTGATGAACTGGAACTTGTAGCCGTAGGTCGCGATCTCGTCCTGGAACCTGGCGATCGTGGCGTCGTCGAGGTTCTTCTTCCAGTTGAAGCTGGGCGAGCAGTTGTAGGCCAGCATCTTGCCGGGGTACTTCTCGTGGATGGCTTCGGCGAAGGCGCGGGCGAAGCCGAGGTCGGGCTTGCCGGTCTCGCACCACACCAGGTCCGCGTAGGGCGCGTAGGCCAGGCCGCGGCTGATCGCCTGGTCGAGGCCGTTGCGGGTCTTGTAGAAGCCTTCGACGGTGCGCTCGCCGGTGGTGAACGGGCGATCGTTGTCGTCGATATCGCTGGTCAGCAGGTCCGCGGCCTCGGCGTCGGTGCGCGCGACGATCAGGGTCGGCACGCCCATGACGTCGGCGGCCAGGCGCGCGGCGTTGAGCTTCTCGACCGCCTCGCGGGTCGGCACCAGCACCTTGCCGCCCATGTGGCCGCACTTCTTGGCGCTGGCCAACTGGTCTTCGAAGTGCACGCCCGCGGCGCCGGCCTCGATCATCGCCTTCATCAGCTCGAAGGCATTGAGCACGCCGCCGAAGCCGGCCTCGGCATCGGCCACGATCGGCTGCAGGAAGTCGATGCTGTCATCGCCCTCGGCGTGCTGCAGCTGGTCGGCGCGCAGCAGCGTGTTGTTGATGCGCTTCACGACCGCCGGCACCGAGTCGGCCGGGTACAGCGACTGGTCGGGATACATCTGCCCGGCGAGGTTGGCATCGGCCGCCACCTGCCAGCCGGAGAGGTAGATCGCCTTCAGCCCGGCCTTGACCTGCTGCATGGCCTGGTTGCCGGTCAGCGCACCGAGCGCGTTGACGTAGTCGCGTTCATGCAGCGAGGTCCACAGCTTCTCCGCGCCCAGCCGGGCAAGGGAATGCTCGACGTGCACGGTGCCGCGCAGGCGCACCACGTCATCTGCGGTGTAGTTGCGGGTGATGCCGGCCCAGCGTGGGCTGTTGGTCCACTCGTTGCGGATGGCGTCGGCGTTCGGAAGCTTCGTGCTCATGTGGATCTCCGGTGGAATTCTGCAGCGCTGAAATGAGGTAGAGGTTTTCGTGAAAGCGGCTTTAGTCGCAGAACCGGCTCTTATGGGAACGGTCCTGGTGACATGGCCGGCTTTTGTGGGAGCGGCTATAGCCGCGATCGGGGTTTCTGGAATCGCGGCTATAGCCGCTCCCACAAAAGCCGCTGCTACAAAATCTGCTGCTAAAAATCTGCTGCCAAAAATCTGCTGCTAAAAATGCCGCTGCTAAAAAGCTGCTGGAAAAAAGGGCCGCTGCTAAAAAGCCGCTGCTACAAAGCTGCTGCTGGAAAAGTCTGCTCCCATGGGGGTCGAGGAACGCTTCACGGCAATCGTTCGTATGCGGACAGGGTCAGGAACTCCTCGAGCGTGTCGCTGCGCGTCAGCTCCTCGAGCATCCTGATGGCTTCGACAACGCGGCCGGCGCCGGGCATCGGCCCCTGCGCCGCCAGGCGCGACGGAAGGTTCAGCAGCGCGCGCTCGAACAGGCAGTCGTCGATCTCGGTGCCGTCATCCAGGCACAGCGGTTCGCCGCCGCGGTCGGTGGCGTGCAGCCACTGCCAGAGCTGTGCGCGGGCGATCTCGGCCGTGGCCGCGTCCTCCATCAGCCAATGGATCGGCACGCAGCCGTTGCCATCGAGCCAGGCCGCCAGGTAGCGCACGCAGACTTCGACGTTGCCCTCGAAGCCGGCCCGGGTGATGGTGCCGCGCGAGGGCTCGATCAGGACGTCGCGGTCGGCGACGACGTCGTCGCGCGCCACGCCGTGCTGGTTGGGCCCCGGCATCGCCGCGTCGAAGATGTCCTTCGCGATCGACACCAGCGCCGGGTGCGCGACCCAGGTGCCGTCGTGCCCCGCAGCGGCTTCGCGCTCCTTGTCCGCACGCACGCGCGCCAGCGCGGCCTCGTTCGCCTCCGGGTCGCCGGAGATCGGGATCTGCGCCGCCATGCCGCCCATCGCATGCGCGCCGCGGCGGTGGCAGGTGCGCACCAGGAGCTCCGAATACGCCTTCAGGAAGGGCTGGGTCATGCCCACCTGGCCGCGCTCGGGCAGCACCCGGTCGCGGTGCGCACGGAAAGACTTGATGTACGAAAAGATGTAGTCCCAGCGCCCGCAGTTGAGCCCTGCGATGCGGCCGCGCAGGGCGTGCAGGATCTCGTCCATCTCGAACACCGCCGGCAGCGTCTCCACCAGCACGGTGACCTTGATGCAGCCGTCGGGCAGGCCGAGCACCTGTTCGACGTGCGCGAGCACGTCGCTCCACAGCGCGGCCTCCTCCATCGATTGCAGCTTGGGCAGGTAGAGGTAGGGCCCGCGCTCCTTCGCCGCCAGCGCCGCGCCATTCTCGAGGCAAAAGAGCCCGGCATCGAACAGGCTGGCGCTGATGCGCTCCCCATCCACCAGCAGGTGCTTCTCGGTCAGGTGCCAGCCGCGCGGGCGCACGATCAGCACGGCGCGCTCGGCCTCGGGCTTCATCCGGTAGGACTTGCCGCTGTCGGCGTTGAAGGCCAGCGTTCCGGCCACCGCGTCGCGCAGCGACCGCTGGCCGGTGAGCAGGGCGTCCCAGGTCGGCGCGGTCGAGTCCTCGAAGTCGGCCATGTAGCAGCTGGCGCCGGAGTTGAGCGCGTTGATGACCATCTTCGGATCGACCGGACCGGTGATCTCGACGCGGCGGTCGAGCAGCGCCGCCGGCAGCGGCGCCACCCGCCAGTCACCCTCGCGAATGGCGCGGGTGTCGGCGCGGAAGTCCGGCAGGCCGCCGCCGTCGAAGAAGGCCTGGCGCTCGCCGCGGGCCGCGAGCAGGCCGCGGCGGCGCGCTTCGAAGCGCTGGTGCAGGCCGGCGAGGAAAGCCAGGGCGCGTTCGTCGAGCAGGTCGCTCGCGTCCGCCGTGCCGGGCGCGAGCCTGGCGTCGGCGACGGTGAGATGGGGGGCTGCGGACATGTCGGCCTCGGCGAGGGATCGGGCAGCCACCATCCCTGCCAGGCGACTATTTGACAAAACAGATATAACAATGCGATTGATAAGTTCTTCTTATACGAAAGGACTGGCGCGGCCTTGGAGCCCGTTCGCACCCCCCGCTTCGCCTACAAGGGCGATCGCCTGAAGCCGCTGCGGGCCTTTTGCCAGGTGGCACGGCTGGGTTCGGTGTCGCGCGCGGCCGAGGCCCTGTATGTCAGCCAGCCCGCGGTCAGCCAGCAGCTGCAAGCGCTCGAACGCGAAATGGGCACCCCGCTGCTTGAGCGCAACGGCCGCCGCCTGCTGCCAACGCCGGCGGGCGAGGCGCTGTATGAACTGGCTCGCCCACTGGTGGACGGCATCGACGCCCTGCCCGCGGCCTTTCGCCACGCGCTGGCGGGCATGGACGCAGGCGAGCTGGAAATCGCCGCCAACAGCTCCACCATCCTCTACCTGCTGCCGCGGATCGTCGGCGCCTTCCGCGAGCAGCATCCCGAGGTGCGGCTGCGCCTGCACAACACCATCAGCGCCGACGGTACCGACCTGCTGCGAGCTGACACCGTGGAGCTGGTGGTCGGCTCGATGCTCGACGTGCCCGCCGACCTCAGCTATGTGCCGGTGTATTCCTTCCAGCCGATGCTGATCACCCCGCGCGACCACCCGCTCGCGCGCACGCCGCGGCTGACGCTCGAGGACATCTCCAGGCACGGCCTGATCCTGCCGCCTCAGCGCCAGGTGACCTGGCGCCTGGTGGACCTGGTGTTCCAGCAGGCGCGGGTCCCGTACACGGTGTCGCTGGAGGTGGGCGGCTGGGAGGTGATCAAGCAGTACGTGGCGATGGGCCTGGGGATCTCGATCGTGAGCTCGATCTGCCTGGATGACGCCGACGCCGAGCGCCTGGCGATCCGCCCGCTCGATGCCTGGTTCCCCGCGCGCAGCTACGGCGTGGTGGTGCGCAAGGGCAAGGTGCTGTCTCCGCAGGCACGCGCGTTCGTGGACCTGATCAGGCCCGACCTGTTCGTGCGCCGCAGCCGCGAGGACAGCGGGCATTCCGAACGCTGAGCTCGCTGGCACGCACCGCGCAAGCGCGGACGCGCACCACGCCCTGGCTCAGGCCTCTTCTTCCACCTTGCGGCCGGTGCGCGCGCCCTTGCCCGCGGCCGATGCCTGACGGGACACGCGGTCGAGTTCGGCAGCGACCGTCTCCTGCTGGCGGTCGGGGCACTGCGTGCTGGGGCACAGCGCCTGCATGTAGTCCGCGTCGAAGCACAGGCGGTCGACCAGGAAGTCCACGAAGGCTCGCACCTTGGGCGAGGTCACGTGCCCCCTCGGGAACACCGCGTTGAAATCCAGGTCCGGGCCGGTCCAGCCCGGCAGCACGCGCCGCACCAGGCGCTGTTCGGCGTATGCCTTCACGGTGACGTCGCTGGCCAGCATCAGGCCCTCGCCGCAGAGCAGCGCGCCCTTGAGCGCCGCCGGATCGCTGGCGACCAGGATCGGATCGATGCGGTAGTCCGTGCGCTTCGCGCCGTCGCCAAGCGCCCAGTAGTAATGGCCATTGCGGCGCGACTTCTGCATGCCCAGGGTGCGGTGATGCTGCAGGTCGTCGGGATGCAGTGGCTCGCCGTGGCGCTCGATGTAGGACGGGCTGGCGTAGACCTGGGTGCGGAACACCGCCAGCCGGCGCGCCACCAGGTTGGAGTCCGGCAGGCTGCCGATGCGCAGGGCCAGATCGACCTCGCCCTCGATCAGGTCGACCTGCTCGTTGCTCAGCGAAAGTTCCACCCGCACCTCGGGATACTGGGCGTGGAACTGGCCCAGCAGCGGCGCGATCCAGGCGATCCCCGCCGAGTACGGCGCACTGACACGCAGCCAGCCGCGCGGGCCATCCTGCAGCTGGCCGACCGCGCTTTCGGCCTCTTCGAGCCCGCGCGCGATGCGCTGGCAATGCTCGAAATAGACACTTCCGGCCTCGGACAGGCCGAGCTTGCGCGTGGTCCGGTGGAGCAGCTGGGCGCCCAGGCGGACTTCGAGTTCCTGCACCTTGCGGCTGACGGTGGTCTTGGGCAGGCGCAGGGCCTTTGCCGCGGCGATGAAGCTGCCGAGTTCGACCACCTTTACGAAGATCAGGGTGTCGTTGAGATCGTGACTCATGGGACGCCTCCGGGGGCTGACCGTTCGATTGGACCGACTGAGGGACAATTATTCCCCGATTTGCCGGCTAATCAAGTGCCGCTTCGGCGCCTATCGTAGCCGTCACCCTCCTGATGGCCGATCCCCATGTCCCGCACGACACGCCGCAGCCTGCTCCGCAACGCGCTCGCCACGTTGATCGCACTCGACCTGATGGCCTTGGCATCTCTGCTTGCAAATCAATGGTTTGAAGCCAGCGCGGGGCTCACCTGGGGCATCGTGATGGCACTTTCGTTCCCGGCATTTTCGATGTCCCTGTCGACGGCAGACGCGGTGATGGCGATGGCCGACCGCTACGCCGGCGTCCCGGATGCGGGAGAGCAAATCCCTCAAACGGGACAATCCTGCGCCGCCTGATCGTCCCGAACGCCGCTGGTACCGCCGCCAGCACCGCATCAAAGGAAACCTCCCGCCATGAACACCCGCAAGCTCCTCATCCATTCCGGCATCCGCCTGTCCCTGGTCGCGATCGGCCTGGCCGTGGCGATCGTGCTGGCCACTCCGGGCTGCAGCAGCGACGCCGCCGCCAATCCCGAAGCCCCGCAGGCGCCCGAAGTCGGCGTCGCCACCGTCGTGCCCACGCCCATGCACCAGTGGGACGAGTTCAGCGGCCGCGTCGCGGCGATCGAGTCGGTCGAGCTCCGGCCGCGCGTCAGCGGTTACGTGCAGCGCGTCGCCTACGAAGAAGGCAGCGAAGTCGCCAAGGGCGACCTGCTGTTCGTGATCGACCAGCGTCCCTACCGCGCCGCACTCGACCAGGCGCTGGCCCAGCTCGAGCGGGCCCGCGCCGAAGCCGGCCACGCGCGCAGCCAACACGAGCGCGCGAAGTCGCTGATCGAAGCGCGCGCGATCTCGCGCGAAGAGTTCGAGACCCGGCGCGCCGCGACCGCCGAGGGCCAGGCCGGAGTGCACGCCGCTGAAGCCGCGGTGGCCGCGGCGCGCCTGGACCTGCAGTTCACCGAGGTGCGCGCACCGGTCGCCGGCCGCGCCGGCCGCGCCCTGGTCACCACCGGCAACCTGGCCCAGGCCGATGCGACCCTGCTCACCACCGTGGTGTCGCAGGACCCGGTGCACGTCCACTTCGAGGCCGACGAGCGCGCCTTCCTGCGCTACCAGGCGCTGGCCCGCAGCGGCGAGCGCGACGCCACCACCAATCCGGTGCGCATCGGCCTGAGCGATGAAGCCGGCTACCCGCACGCGGGCGTCGTCGATTTCATCGACAACCAGGTCGACAGCAGCACCGGCACCGTGCGTGCGCGCGCCGTGCTGCCGAATCCCGACCGCGTGTTCACGCCGGGCCTGTTCGCCCGCGTACAGCTGCGGGGCAGCGGTGAATTCGACGCCCTGCTGGTCGACGACAAGGCCGTACTCACCGACCAGGACCGCAAGTACGTCTACGTGCTGGGCGACGGCAACACGGCCGAGCGCCGCGACATCGAGCTTGGCCGCATGGCTGATGGCCTGCGCGTGGTGCGGTCCGGACTGGAGCCCGGCGACCAGGTGATCGTGAACGGCGTGCAGCGGGTCTTCTTCCCCGGCATGCCCGTGGCCCCGACCGCGGTTGCGATGACGCCTGCGGACACGGGCGACGCCGTCGCCGCCGTACCGCCCACGCCAACGCCAACGCATTGACCTCCCCGCCGGCAATGCCGGCACCTTTCGCCACCGCCCCGCCACGCGCGGGGCCCCGACCCACGTGGCCACCGCCGCGAAGGACGCCCCATGGACTTCTCCAGGTTCTTCATCGACCGCCCGATCTTCGCCGCGGTGCTGTCGATCGTGATCTTCGCCGCCGGCCTGATCTCGATCCCGTTGCTCCCGATCGGCGAATACCCCGAAGTCGTGCCGCCGTCGGTGGTGGTGCGCACGGTGTATCCCGGCGCCAACCCCAAGGTGATCGCCGAGACCGTCTCCACGCCGCTTGAAGAGGCGATCAACGGCGTCGAGGACATGATGTATCTCAAGTCCGTCGCCGGCTCCGACGGCGTGCTGCAGATGACGGTCACCTTCAAGCCGGGCACCGATCCCGACGACGCCACGGTGCGCGTGCAGAACCGCGTCAGCCAGGCGCTGGCGCGGCTTCCCGAAGATGTCCGACGGCAGGGCGTGACCACGCAGAAGCAGTCGCCGGTGTTCCTGATGGTGGTGCACCTGACCTCGCCCGAGGGCAGGTACGACACCCTGTACCTGCGCAACTACGCGCGCCTGCACGTCAAGGATGCGCTGGCGCGCCTGCCCGGCATCGGCGACGCCCAGGTCTTCGGCGGCGGCGACTACGCGATGCGCGCCTGGCTCGATCCCGACCGGATCGCATCACGCGGCCTGACCGCGAGCGACGTTCTGCAGGCGATGCGCGAGCAGAACGTACAGGTATCCGCCGGCCAGATCGGCGCCGAGCCCATGCCCGACAGCGACTTCCTCACCCTGATCAACGCCCGCGGACGGCTGGAGACAGAACAGGAGTTCGGCGACATCGTGCTCAAGGCCGGAGCTGACGGCGAGATCGTGCGACTGTCCGACGTCGCGCGCATCGAGCTGGGCGCGGGCGACTACACATTGCGCGCACAGCTCGACGGCAACAACGCGGTCGGCATCGGCATCTTCCAGGCGCCCGGCGCAAACGCGCTGGAAATCCGCGACTCCGTTATCGCGACCATGGACGAGGTCTCGCAGCGCTTTCCCGAGGGCGTCGAGTACGAAGCCGTCTACGACACCACGGTCTTCGTCCGCGATTCGATCAAGTCCGTGGTCACCACCCTGCTTGAAGCGGTGCTGCTGGTGGTGCTGGTGGTGATCCTGTTCCTGCAGACCTGGCGGGCGTCGATCATCCCGTTGCTGGCGGTTCCGGTGTCGATCGTCGGTACCTTCGCCGCGCTGTACCTGCTCGGCTTCTCGATCAACACGCTCACCCTGTTCGGGCTGGTGCTGTCGATCGGCATCGTGGTCGACGACGCGATCGTGGTGGTGGAGAACGTCGAGCGCAACATCGAGGAAGGCCTGACGCCGCTGGAAGCCGCGCACCAGGCCATGCGCGAGGTCTCCGGACCGATCATCGCCATCGCGCTGGTGCTGTGTGCGGTGTTCGTGCCGATGGCGTTCCTGTCGGGCGTGACCGGCCAGTTCTACCGGCAGTTCGCGGTCACCATCGCGATCTCGACGGTGATCTCGGCGATCAACTCGCTGACCCTGTCGCCGGCGCTGGCCGCGCGGCTGCTGAAGCCGCACGGCGCGCCCAAGGATGCGCCCACGCGGCCCATCGACCGCCTGGTCGGGTGGCCGCTCCAGAACAGGGTGTTCCGTCCCTTCAACCGCTTCTTCGGCGCCAGCTCGGAGAAGTACCAGGCCACGGTGTCGCGGACGCTTGGCCGCAGGGGCATGGTGTTCGCGGTCTACGCAGTGCTGCTCCTGGCCACCGGGCTGATGTTCCAGGGCGTGCCCGCCGGCTTCATCCCGGTGCAGGACAAGCAGTACCTGGTGGCCGGCGTGAAACTGCCCGAGGGCGCGTCGATCCCGCGCACCGACGAACTGCTGCGCAAGGTCGGCGAGATCGCGATGGACACCGAGGGCGTGGCGCACACGATCGCGTTCCCCGGCCTCAACGCCGTGCAGTTCACCAATACGCCCAACACCGGCGTGGTGTTCCTGACCCTGGATCCGTTCGCGGACCGGGAGCGCACCGCGCTCGAGATCAATGCCGAAATCAACGAAAGAATCGCCGGCCTGGATGAAGGACTCAGCTTCTCGGTGATGCCGCCCCCGATCCTCGGCCTGGGCAACGGCGCCGGCTACCAGCTCTTCATCGAGGACCGCGCCAACCTCGGCTACGGCGCGCTGCAGGACGCCACTGCGGCCATGCAGGGCGCGCTGATGCAGGCACCGGGCATGGGCTTCGCCAACACCACCTACCAGGCCAACGTGCCGCAGCTCGACGCCGAAGTGGACCGGGTCAAGGCAAAGGCGCAGGGCATGCCGTTGACCGGACTGTTCGACACCCTGCAGACCTACCTGGGCTCGGCCTACGTCAACGACTTCAACCGTTTCGGCCGGACCTGGCAGGTGATCGCCCAGGCCGACGCGCCGTTCCGCGACAGCGTGGAGGACATCGCCAGGCTGCGCACCCGCAACGACCGCGGCGAGATGGTGCCGATCGGTTCGATGGTCAACGTCAGCCAGACCTATGGCCCGGACCCGGTGCTGCGCTACAACGGCTATCCGGCCGCAGACCTCGCCGGCGGGATCGATCCGAAGGTGATGTCGTCCGCCGAGGGCATGGCCAGGGTCACCGAACTGGCGGCCGGGATCCTGCCCAACGGCATGGCCATCGAATGGACCGACCTGAGCTACCAGCAGGCCACCCAGGGCAATGCCGCGATGGTGGTGTTCCCGGT
The DNA here is from genome assembly GCF_039548475.1 of Luteimonas yanweni. Lineage (NCBI taxonomy): Bacteria > Pseudomonadati > Pseudomonadota > Gammaproteobacteria > Lysobacterales > Lysobacteraceae > Luteimonas > Luteimonas yanweni. Next base: position 99,281 of record NZ_JBCLVC010000015.1, read on the forward strand.
GGCGATCCTGCTGGCCTTCCTGGTGCTGGCGGCGCTGTACGAAAGCTGGACCCTGCCGCTGGCGGTGATCCTGATCGTGCCGATGTGCATGCTGTCGGCCCTGCTGGGCGTCTGGCTGACCGGCGGCGACAACAACATCTTCGTGCAGGTCGGGCTGGTGGTGCTGATGGGCCTGGCGTGCAAGAACGCGATCCTGATCGTGGAGTTCGCGCGCGAGCTCGAGATGCAGGGCAAGGACATCGTAGAGGCCGCGCTGGAAGCCAGCCGCCTGCGCCTGCGCCCGATCGTCATGACCTCGATCGCCTTCATCGCCGGCACCATCCCGCTGGTGTTGTCGTCGGGCGCCGGCGCGGAGGTGCGCTCGGCCACCGGGATCACCGTGTTTGCGGGCATGGTCGGCGTGACCGTGTTCGGACTGTTCCTGACGCCGGTGTTCTACGTCGCCCTGCGCAAGCTCGTCTCGCGCACCGGCACGCAGGCCGCTTCGGCCCGCGACGTGGACGCGGAGGTGACCCGTGCCTGAGCGCAGCCTGGCGATTCCTTCGCTCGAGGACATCCGCCGCATCTTCGACAACGACAACGACAGCCGGGCCGGCCCGCCGCCGGCGGCGCCCACCGCCGCGGACCATGCCACGCCGCGGATCGCCGACCCCATGGAGAACGACGATGACTGACTTCCGCACCGCCGGGCGGCCGGCGTTTGCTTCCACCCTCCTCGCGCTCGCGCTGGCCGCCTGCAGTGTCGGGCCCGACTACGTGCGGCCACAGCTGCCGACGCCCGAGGCATTCCACGGCGCTGTTGCCGCGGGCAGCGCGATCACGGCCACGCCGGATGCGGGTGCGGCAGCCCCGGCACATGCACAAGCACCGGCCCCGGCACCGGCACCGGCATCCACCGCGGACGATCGCTTCTGGCGTGATTTCGGCGACCCGCTGCTGGTGCAGCTCGTCGAAGACGCGCTGTCCGCCAACCACGACCTGCGCATCGCCTTCGCCCGCTACGACCGCGCCAACGCGCTGCTGCGCGGCGCAAGGCTGGACCACCTGCCCACGGTGACCGCCGATGCCGAAGCCGCCACGTCGCGCGCCAGCGCCACGCAGGAACCCGGCCAGCTGCGATCCGGGCGCGACGCCGACAGCTACAGGGCCGGCATCGCCGCGGCCTGGGAAATCGATCTGTTCGGACGCATCCGCCGCAGCATCGAGGCCGGGCGCGCGGACGCACTCGCCAGTTACGCCGACATGCAGGCCGTGCAGGTGGCGATAGCGGGCGAGACGACCCACGCCTATCTCGACCTGCGCGGCGCGCAGGAGCGGCTGCGCGTGGCCCGTGGCAACGCCGGCAACCAGCGCGATACGTTCAAACTGGTGCAGGCGCGCTTCGACGCCGGTCGCGACAGCGAGTTCGACACCGCGCGCGCGGACGCCCAGCTTGAAACGACCCGGGCCCGCATTCCCGCCCTCGAGGCGCAGGTGGCCTCTTCCATCCATCGCCTGGGCGTGCTGACCGGGCGCACGCCCGATGCGCTGGTGGAGGTGCTTGGCGAAGCCGCACCCCTGCCCGCACTGCCGGCAGTGATCGATCCGGGCACGCCCGGCGAGCTGCTGCGCAGCCGCCCCGACGTGGCCGCGGCCGAAGCCCGCCTGCACGCGGCGACCGCACGCATCGGCGTCGCCACCGCCGAGCTGTTCCCGCGCTTCACCCTGGGCGGCCTGCTTGGCAGCCAGGCAGCGGACGTGGGCGCGCTGTTCGAACGCGACAGCGGCACGCGCTTCGTGGCGCTTGGCATCGACTGGTCGTTCCTCGACGTGGGTCGCGTGCGTACGCGCATCGCCGCCGCCGACGCCGATGCCGCCGGCGAGCTCGCGCGCTACCAGCAGGCGGTCCTGCTGGCCCTCGAAGACACGGAGAACGCGCTGGTGCGCCTGGACCGCGCGCGGGCCGAGGATGCGCATCTGGAACGCGCCGCGCGCAACAGCGCGCGCGCCGCCGAGCTCGCCCGCATCCGCTTCGACGCCGGTGCCATCGGCCTGCTCGAGGTGCTCGATGCCGAACGCACCCGCCTGCAGGCCGAGGACGCCTTCGCGGCCGCGCGCACGCGCAGCGCCACCGCTGCGGTAGCCCTGTATCGCGCGCTGGCCGGCGGTTGGCCGCACCCGCTTGCGCTGGCGATGGACCCGGTGCCGGAGCCACGCTGATGGCGTACGGTTGCGGGAATGCCCAACGCCGGAACCCGCCCATGCGCCAGCTGTCCCTCGCCATCCTGTCCGCCTGCCTGGTCGCGCCGGCCGCCGCCGGTACGCCCACCGCGCCACCGGCCACCCAGGCGCTGCTGCACGGCATCGGCACCGCGCCCTCAGCCGCGCGCATCGAAGCCGACATCCGCAAGCTTGTGTCGTTCGGCACCCGCCATACCTTGTCGGAGACCGCGTCCGACACCCGCGGCATCGGCGCGGCAAGGCGCTGGATCCACGCGGAGTTCGAGCGCATCTCGGCGGAGTGCGGCGGATGCCTTGAAGTGATCGATGTCGCCGGCACCGTCTCCGGTGAAGACCGCATCCCCGAAGCCACCGAAGTGGTCAGCGTGCTTGCGGTCCAGCGCGGCACCAGCGACCCCGGCCGCTACGTGATCATGAGCGGCGACATCGATTCGCGCGTGTCCGACGTGATGGATGCCACCTCCGACTCGCCGGGTGCCAACGACAACGCCTCCGGCGTCGCCGGCACGCTGGAAGCCGCGCGGGTCCTGTCGAAGCACCGCTTCCACGGCAGCATCGTCTATGCCGCGCTCTCAGGCGAAGAACAGGGCCTGTTCGGCGGCAAGATCGTTGCCGAAAAGGCGCGTGATGACGGCTGGCGCATCGAAGCCGTGCTCAACAACGACATGATCGGAAACATCGCCGGGATCAACGGCGTGATCGACAACGGCACCGCGCGCGTGTTCGCCGAAGGCACGCGCGTGACCGAAACGCCGGACGAGGCAAGGCAGCGCCGCTTCACCGGCGGCGAGGTCGATTCGCCATCGCGCAACCTGGCCCGCTACATCGACCGCATGGCCGACCTCTACGTGCCGGGGCTCGACGTGATGGTGGTCTACCGCCTGGACCGCTTCGGTCGCGGCGGGCACCACCGTCCGTTCAACGACCTGGGCTATCCGGCGGTGCGGGTGATGGAGACCAACGAGAACTACAACCGCCAGCACCAGGACCTGCGCACGGAAGACGGCATCGCCTACGGCGACGTGATCGAGGGCGTGGACTTCGACTACGCCGCGCGCCTCACCGCGCTCAACGCCGTGAGCCTGGCGGGCATGGCGTCCGCGCCGCCGCCACCCGCGGACGTGTCGATCGAGGGCGCGGTCAGCGCCGACACCACGCTGAAGTGGATGCGCGCGCCCGCGGCCCAAGCGCCCGGCCTGGCCGGCTACCGGATCCACTGGCGGCTGACCACCGAGCCGCAGTGGACGCACAGCGTGTACGTCGGCGACGTCGACGAACACACGCTTGAGAACGTGGTGATCGACAACTGGTTCTTCGGCGTATCCGCGGTCGCGAAGGACGGCGCCGAGAGCCCGGTGGTGTTCCCGGGTGCCGCCGGCAGTTTCGGCGGCTATGGGATGCCCTGACCGCCGCGATGCCCGATCGCCGGTCCTTGCGGGCGCCGCGGTGTCCGGGGATGCCTGGCCGCACGTGGACCTGCTCACTCACCGGGCAGCGGTAGCACCTCGTCAGCGAACACCGCCACGTGCGGCGCGCCGTCGGCACCGATCCAGCCGCGATACATGCCTTCGGTATTGAAGGGGAAGGCGACGTTGCCGGCGGCGTCGATGGCGATCGCGCCGCCGTCGCCACCCGCGCGCACGACCTCGCCGTTGATCACCGCATCGGCGGCCGTCGCGATGCGATCGCCGCGATGGTGCACGCGCGCGCAGATCTCGTGCGCCGCGGCCGTCCGGATGTAGAACTCGCCCCAGCCCGTGCCCGACACCGCACAGCGCGCGTCGGCCCAGGTGCCGGCGCCGATGATCGGCGCGTCGCCCACGCGGCCCCAGCGCTTGTTGGTCATGCCGCCGGTGGAGGTGCCCGCGGCGAGGTGTCCCCCGGCATCCAGGGCCACGGCACCGACGGTGCCGAAATATTTCAGGCCGTCACGCGCCGACTCCAGGCCCGCGCCTGCTTCCGCCCCGTCCTCGGCTTCCTTCCGCAGCGCGCGTTGCAACTGCTCCCAGCGCCGTTCCGTGCGGAAGTAGCCCGGATCGACCATCTCGATGTCCTGCGCTTGGGCAAAGATTTCCGCGCCGCTTCCGACCAGCATCACGTGCGGCGAATCTTCCATCACTGCGCGCGCCAGCAGGATGGGGTTGCGCACCCGCCGCACGCCGGCCACGGCGCCGGCGCTGCGGTCGCGGCCATCCATGATCGAGGCGTCGAGTTCGTTGCGCCCGTCGTGCGTGAACACCGCGCCGCGCGCGGCGTTGAACGCAGGGTCGTCCTCGAGAACGGTGATCGCGGCGGTCACGGCGTCGAGCGCCGATGCGCCGGACTTGAGTTGCGCATGACCGGCCAGAAGTGCGCGTTCGAGCCCGGCACGCGCGGCGGACTGTTCTTCTGCCGAAAGGCCCGCGCGCACGACGCCAGCGCCGCCATGGATCGCGAGCATGGACTTTGCGGGCGCCACATTGCGGGCAGCTTCCTGCCCGTGGCTGCCCCCCGGCCCGGCCTCGCCTGCCACCGCGGCGGACACTTCCGCCAACAGCGCCAGACCGGCCAGAACTGCAGCAATGGCACCTGATCGTCGATGTCGTTTCATCTGCCTTCTCCTGGAATCGGCGCTGTCCAATGCTGCGACTGGCAGCGGCGCCACATCAGACCGTGCCGCGGTTGCGCCCTTGCCACGGCCGGTACCACTCGCGGATGCGGCGCATGTCCTCGGCCGCGTCCTCGCCCGGATGGAACAGCGGGCCGATGCCGATGATCCTGTCCGGGTAGTGGAAATACACCGGCAGCACCGGCACGTCAGCGGCACGGGCGATCTTGAGGAAGCCGCTTCTCCAGTGCTCGACCGGCTTGCGCGTGCCCTCGGGCGCCAGACCGAACCACATGCGTTCGCGCCCGCGGATCATCGCCGCCACCTGCTCCACCACGCCCGCCGAGCGGCCACGATCGACCGCGATTACGCCCAGCGCATGCAGCAGCCGCGACAGTGGCCACCAGAACAGCTCGCGCTTGCCGAGGATCCTGATGTCCAGGCCCAGGCCCAGCTTCACGGCGAAGCCCCAGATGCCGTCCCAGTTGGACGAGTGCGGGGCGGCGATCAGCACCACGCGCGGCACGTCTGGAAACTCGCCGACCACGCTCCAACCACCCAGGCGCAGGATGCTGCGACCGAACCAGCGCGCGAACCGGTTCGGCCGCAGTCGCGGCACGTTGGGCGGCAGTGCCGGAAGAATGTCCTCGCCTGGTCCCCGCATGTGCACTACCCGATCAGTCCCAGTCACGCACGGTGCGCCCACGCTTGATCGTACTGCGCTCGCGCTTGGCATCCAGGCGCCTGGCCTTGGCGGCGCGGCTTGGCTTGGTGGCCACGCGCTTCTTCGGCGCCGCGCGGCCCGATTCGATGAACGCCGCCAGCCGCTCGCGCGCATCCTGGCGGTTGCGGTCCTGGGTGCGGAAACGCTGGGCGTTGAGCACCAGCACGCCGTCGTCGGTCAGCCGGCGATCGCGCTTTGCGAGCAGGCGCTCGCGCACCGCTTCGGGCAGTGATGGCGAGTTGGCGACGTCGAAGCGCAGCTCGACCGCGGTCGCGACCTTGTTGACGTTCTGTCCGCCGGGACCCGAAGCGCGCACGAAGCGCTCGATGATTTCGGCGTCCGGGATCTCTATGGCGGATGGCGTGGATGTCATGGGCGTCCGGAATGGATGGCCGGCGCGACGGTCAGCGCGGTCCCGCTTCGGCAGCCGGCTCGACATCCGGCGATTGCGCGAAGAATGCCAGCGCGCGTGCGAACTCCGCGTCAGGCGGCGCGGCCACGTGCACGCGCCGCGTCGGATCCCCAGGATGCGGGAACGACAGCTGCTCCGCGTGCAGCAGCATGCGGTGGATGCCGAGCATGCGGAAGCTGCGGTTGTGGCGGCCGTCGCCGTGGCTGGTGTCCCCGATCAGATGGTGCGAGAGGTGTTTGAGGTGGCGACGGATCTGGCGGAAGCGGCCTGTCTGCGGCCTTGCGCGCAGCAGCGCGTAGCGCGAGGTCTCGAAGCCGGCGGAGGGGATCGGCAGTTCCGCGTCAGCGAGGCGCTCGAAGCGGGTTACGGCCGGCTTTTTCAGCGGCTTTCCGGGGCCGCCGTCCAGCGGATGGTCGACGGTGAACGCCGCGTCCGCGGGCCAGCCGCGGCAGACCGCCAGATAGGCCTTGTCGACCTCGCCGGCCATCAGCGACTTGCCGAGTGCGGATGCGGTTTCGCGATCGAAGGCCAGCAGCAGGCAGCCGCTGGTGGCGCGGTCCAGGCGATGGACGAGGAAGATCGGCCTGCCGAACTGCGCACGCAGGCGATCGGCAGCGAAGTCGTTCTCGCCGCGCGCGAGCCTGCTGTCGTGGACCATCAGCCCGGCGGGCTTATCGACCACCGCGAAGGTGTCTTCCTGATGGATGACGGCAAGGGCCGTGGGGGGAGATGCTGAGGCGAGACCTGCAGTTGTGGGATCACCGGCAGCTATGGAATCAGCCGCAGCTGTGGGATCACCTGCGTTTGGGGGAGGGGCCTCGATTGTGGGAGCGGCTATAGCCGCGATTGCTCTCCCATCGCGGCTATAGCCGCTCCCACAGGGG
>NZ_JBCLVC010000016.1:0-31733 GCF_039548475.1 Luteimonas yanweni
TTTTTGGGGGTGGGGTTTTGTTTGGTGGGGTCTCCCCCCCCCCCCTCTCCCCCCCCCCCCCCCCCCCCCCCTCCCCCACAGGGGCCACTCTCACTGGAGCCGCTGCTACAGGAACTGCTGTTACACGAGCTGCTCATGGGCGCGGGCGGGCGGCGAGGATCGCCCACAGTCCGCCGATCCCGGCGACCCACGCAGCAACCGGCACCGTCCACAGGCGCGGCCCACCGGCATCGAGGCCGTAGAGCACCGCCGCCACCACCAGCAGGCCGACACCGAGAATGGCGGCCACGGTGCGCCGCTGCATCGCGCGCATCACCTGCACCAGCTCGGCCATCTCCGTGGACTGCATCTGCAGCCGGTGCCGTCCCTCCACCTGCTGGCTCAGCCAGGCGTGCATCAGTCGCGGCATCTCCGGCGCGCGGGTGATCAGCTCCGGCAGCCGTTTGCGGAACTCGCCGGCCAGCCGCTGCGGGCTGTAGCGCTCGGCCAGGATCCGCTCCAGCACCGGACGCGCCACCGCCCAGATATCGATTTCCGGGTCCAAGTGCCGGCTCACGCCTTCGACGTTGAGCAGGGTCTTCTGCAGCAGGATCAGCTGCGGCTGCAGGGTCAGCTGGTAGCGCTGTGCGGTGCGGAACAGCTTCAGCAGCACTTCGCCCAACGAGAACTCCGACAGCGGTCGCGTGAAATAGGGCTCGCAGACACCGCGCACCGCCGCTTCCAGCTCATCCAGGCGGATGTGCGACGGCATCCAGCCGGCCTGCACATGCAGCTCGGCGATGCGACGGTAGTCCTTGTTGAAGATCGCCATGAAGTTTTCGGCGAGGTAGTACTGGTCGTCGCCGGACAGCTGGCCGACGATGCCGAAATCCAGCGCGATGAAGCGCGGGTTGACCCGCCGCGACGGATCGTTGTCCACCCAGATGTTGCCGGCGTGCGCATCGGCGTGGAAGAAGTTGTCGCGGAACACCTGGGTGTAGAACACGCGCACCGCCTTGGCGGCAAGCAGCTTGCGATCCATGCCGGCGGCTTCGATCGCCGCGATGTCGTCGCTGGGAACGCCGTGCACGCGCTCCAGCGTCAGCACGCGCTCGCTGCTGTGCGACCACACCGGCGCCGGCACGTACAGGTCGGGCGAGTCCGCCCAGAAGCGGCGCAGCACCGACGCATTCGCGCCTTCGCGCTGCAGGTCGAGCTCGGCGGCCAGCGTACTTGCGACTTCGGCCACCACTTCGCGCGGACGGATCTTGTCGGCGCTGGGATGGGTGCGCTCGACGAAGCCGGCGATGCGCTCGAGCAGGCGGATGTCGGCGGCGATGCGGGCGTCGATGCCGGGACGCAGCACCTTGACCACGACCTCGGCGCCGGGCGCGCCCTCGACGCCCGGCAGCTGCGCCGCGTGCACCTGCGCCACCGAGGCCGAGGCCAGCGGCACGATGTCGAAGCGCGCGAAGGCCTGGGCCACCGGGCGCTCCAGCTCGCGCTCGACGATGGCGCGCGCCTCTTCGCCGTCGAAGGGCGCCACCTGGTCCTGCAACAGCACCAGTTCGTCGGCGACGTCGGCCGGCACCAGGTCGCGGCGGGTCGACAGCACCTGCCCGAACTTGACGAAGATCGGCCCCAGCTCCTGCAGCGCCAGGCGCACCCGGGCGCCGCGCGGCAGTTCGGTGATCTCGCGCGAGGCGCGCGGCACGAACGGCCGCAGCAGCCACAGCCAGCGCTGCGCCGGCGTGCCCTCGAACAGCGTGTGCAGGCGATAGCGGAGCAGGACACGCCCGATCTTCAGGGCGTGCAGCGCCGAACTCACCGCACAGCCCCGGCAGTCGATGACATGCGCGCCACGCGCGCCGCGATGCGTTCGACGTCGTCACGGAGGGTGTCCACATCGTCGTGGAAGGCTTCGAGTTCATGCCGGCCGACAACGTCGCGCGACTCTTCCACCACGTACTCGGCGGCGGTGGCCGCGAAGCCTTCGCCGGCGCGGCGGGCACCCTTCAGCACCGCCGCGAAGCCGTTGGCCACCTGCACGCCGATCACCTCGCCAAAGGCGGCGACGAAGGGCCGCTGCCAATCGGGGTCGAAGCGCGAGGCCAGCCGCTGCAGCGCGCGCGCGAGCTCGGCGTCGCCTTCGATACGCAGCCGGCCGCTGGGGGTGGCGTGCTCGTCGGCGCCGCCAAGCATGCCCTGCAGCTGGCCGAGCAGGCCGCCGAGCGTGGTGCGCACCGACAGGTCCGGGCTGGCTTCACCACCCACCGGGCCGACGCGCAGCGCTTCGCCATCCACGCGCACCGACATCGCCAGCGGCGGCGAGGCCAGGTGCAGGGCGACATGGCGACCGTCCAGCCGGGCAAGCGCCTGGCGGGTGTCGTCATCGAGTGCGAGTGCGCGGTTGAGCGCGGATTCCAGCGCGCGGCCGGCCAGCGGCTTCAAGCCGGGGAGCGGGAAAGGGGATCGGACCATGGCCGGCATTGTAGCGGCCGGGCCCCTTGCATCGGCGCGCGGATCGCTGCGCCGACGGGGCCACCGGTGCGCCGCGGCTGCGGCGTACCGGTGGCGCGGGGTCAGACCCGCTTGCCGCGGAAGAACGAGATCGCGGCCAGCACCAGGAACACGACGAACAGGATCCAGGCAATGTTGCTGGCGGCACCCGCGATACCGCTGAAGCCCAGCACGGCGGCGATCAGTGCGATGACCAGGAAAATGACGGCGTAACTCAGCATGGCGGTTCTCCAGTCCGTCGGAGCGCGGACGGCTGGCGACATCCTTGCCGGCCACGGGTCGTCAGGAGGTGATGGTTCCGCCCTGCGACGCGGCCAGCCGCGCCAGGCCGTCGGCAATCGACACCTTGGGCACATAGCCGAAGTCGCGGGTGGCCGGCGCCATGTCGTACCAGTGCGTGGTGCTGAGCTGCTCGGCCAGGAAGCGGGTCATCGGCGGCTCCGAACGCAACCGCAGCAGCGGCCACAGGGTCTCGCAGGCCGCACCGATCGCATAGGCGACGCCGAAGGGGAGCGTGGCCTGGACCTCGGGCGCACCGACCGCGCGCAGCAGCGCGTTGACGATCTCGCGCATGGGCATCGGTTCACCGTTGCTGATGAAGTAGGCGCGGCCGGCGCAGGCCGCCCCCGGAGCCAGGTGATCCAGCGCATCGAAGTGGGCCTGCGCGGCGTTGTCGATGTAGGTGGTGTCGATGCGGTTCATGCCGCCGCCGACAAGGCGCAGGCGGCCGGCGCGGGCGCGTTCGGCCAGGCGCGGGACCAGCTGGTTGTCACCCGGCCCCCAGATCAGCCGCGGGCGCAGCGCGACGGTCGACAGGACCTCGTCATTGGCGGCGAGCACCACCTTTTCGGCGATCAGCTTGGTCGCCGCGTACGGCGCCTTGAGGTCGTCGCCGTAGGGCACGGCGTCGGCGGTGCCGCCCTCGACGGGGTGCGTGGCGCGATGGGTCACGCTGGGCGACGAGGTGTAGACCAGCTTCGGCACGAAGTGTTCGCGGCAGCCGGCCAGCACGTTGCCGGTGCCCATCACGTTGGCGCGGTGGTAGCTGTCGTAGCTGCCCCAGGCACCGGCCTTGGCGGCGTTGTGCAGCACCGCGTCCATACCCGTGCAGGCGGCGATGACCGCATCGCGGTCGGCAAGGTCGCCGCGCAGCTGGCGGACGCCTAGCGCATCGAGCTCGGGGTAGTGGCCGCGGTTGAAGCTCGTGACGTCGTGTCCGCGTTCAACCAGGCCGCGGCACAGCGCCTGGCCCAGGAATCCGCCGCCACCAGTCACCAGTACCCGCACGTCAGTGCTCCCTCGCGTCAATCAGGCGTCACCACCGCTTCGAAAACCTTGCCGCGGCGCAGCTCGCGCGCGGCCCAGACGGCCAGTTTTTCGCGGCCGATTTTCGCATTGTGGCGGATGTCGACGGGAAACGCAGGGTGGAAGGCGAAGACATCCACATGCGCGGTGTGCACGAAACCTTCGCCGAGGTGGCGCAGCTCATCGGCGATGCGCGCGCGCTCGGCCTTGTCGATACCCGGCTGCAACTCGACGCAGAGCAGCGGCCGCTGGGCACCGCGCTCGCCGATGCCGACCAGCGCCGTGCGACGGACTTCGGGGTGCGTATCGAAGACCGGCTCGACCTGTTCGGTGCACAGGGTGCGCTGCCCGGTGACCACGCGCTGCGACTTGCGGCCGCAGAACCAGAGGCGGCCTTCGGCGTCGAAATAGCCGAGGTCGCCCATGCGGTGGACGGTGCGGGAGGCACCCGCGGCACCCGCGACACCCGCGGGAAAGCTCCCCGCCTCGCGGATTTTCGCCAGCGCGGTCTGCGCGTCGCGATTGAAATAGGCGTCGGTGGCGGTGGGTCCGGCAACGGTGATCTCGCCCACCTGGCCCGGCTTCACCAGCAGCGCGTCGGACCATTCGGGGATGGCCTCGTCGGTCACGCGGATCATGCGCACCTCGTTCGGCGCCACCGGGCGGCCGACGCAGGTGCCGGCACCGGTTTCGGTGCGCTCGCGCAGGGTCACCAGCTCGCGGCCTTCGATCACCGCCACCGGCAGGCATTCGGTGGCGCCGTAGGGCGTCCAGAACTGGGCGCCATCCGGCAGCAGTTCGCGCATCCTGGCCACCACGTCCGCGGGCACGGGCGCACCCGCCGAGGTCACGCGCGTCACCGTGGGCAGCGGCCTGCCATGTTCGGCAAGCACGCGCATCAGCGCCGGCGAACCGAACAGCTGGGTCACGCCGAACCGCCCGATGGCCGCGTGCAGCTTTCGCGGATCGGCCTTTGCCGGCCGCGTCGGGTCCATGTCGGGGATGATCGACGTCAGGCCCAGCGCCGGATCGAACAGCGCGAACGGCGGGAAGGTCGGGAAGTCGACGCCACCTGTCGACACGCCAAGCATGCCGCCCAGCATGTCGACCTGGGCCACGAAGTGGCGGTGGCGGTAGACCACGCCCTTGGGCACGCCGGTGGAGCCGCTGGTGAACAGGATCGCGGCGACATCATCGGGTGCGGTATCGGCCAGCTGCGGGCCCGCGTCGGCGCCGCTGCGCTCGACCTCGGCCAGGGTCACGTCCGCGAACAATGGCCGCGCGCCGGTGGTGACCCGCAGCCGCGCCGACTTCGCCCAGCCCAGCAGCACGCGCGCGAACATCGCCAGCGGAACGCCGACGAAGGCCTCGGCCTGCACCTCGCCCAGGCACTGCTTCAGCGCCCGCTTGTCGATGCCCGGGTCCACCAGCACCGGCACCGCGCCGGCCTTGAACAGCGCGTACATCAGCAGGAAGAACTCCGGCGTCGGCCGCACCATCACCACCGTGCGCGTGCCGCGGCCGATGCCGCGCGCGGCAAGGCCCGCGGCGATGGCGTCGCTGCGGGCGTCGAGCTGGGCGTAGGTCAGCGCGGTGGCGTAGCGGCCGTCGCGACCCGGGGCGCGCATCGCCACCTGGTCGGGAAGCTCGCGCGCCAGCCGCGGCAGCGCGGCGGCGATGTTGCAGGGACCGGTCATGGCCGGATTATCGCCCGGACGCGCGGGGCACATGCGCGTCGGCGCGTCGGCGCGTCGGCGCGTCGGCGATCCTGCAGGCTCCGCCATCGCGGAATCATCGCGCTCCCGGCCCGGGCCCCTTGGCGGTCCGTTGGCCCCGTGCGCAGCAATGATCGACAATCGCCGGCCCCGCGGCCGGACCGCGCGTCCCGGAGACCCGACCATGTCGCTGTTCGAACGCCTCAAGGCCACCGCCGCCGATGACTGGAACGCCTACATCGACCACGCCTTCGTCCGCGGCCTGGGCGATGGCAGCCTGGCCGCCGCCGCCTTCCGCAACTACCTGGTGCAGGACTACCTGTTCCTGATCCAGTTCGCCCGCGCCCACGCCCTGGCCGCGTACAAGAGCCGCAGCCTGGCCGACATGCAGGCGGCCCGCGGCGGCCTGGCCGCGATCCTGGACGAGATGGGCCTGCACCTGCGCGTGTGCGAACGCTGGGGCCTGTCGGCCGCCGACGTCGAAGCCACCGAAGAGCAGCAGGCGACCGTGGCCTACACCCGCTTCGTGCTGGACGTCGGCATGTCCGGCGACCTGCTGGACCTGCAGGTGGCGCTGATTCCCTGCACCCTGGGCTATGCCGAGATCGGCCGCCGGCTCACGCCCGCGGGCATCGACGCGATCCGTGCCGACCATCCCTACCGCGACTGGATCGCCGAGTATTCGGGCGAGGCCTTCCAGCAGGCGGGCGCCGCCGCGCACGCGTGGCTGGACGACCTCGGCCGGCGCTATGCCAGCGAGAACCGCTACGGGGAACTGGTCGCGATCTTCCGCAAGGCCTCGCGGCTGGAGGCGGCGTTCTGGCAGCAGGGGCTGGATGCGGCCCGGACCGGCGCCTGATCGCCACCGCCGCAAGCCTCACCCGACGCGGTATCGATTCCCGCCTCCCCCGCCAGCAGTCCGAAATCCCTTGCGCGCCCGCCGCGCGTGCCGAAAAATCCTGCACACGCCACTCAGCGACCCGCCCGCGTGCCCCATCCCTGCCTCAGCTGTGGCGCCTGCTGCGCCCATTTCCGCGTGAGCCTGCACTGGTCCGAAGCCGACCCGGCGCTGGGCGGGCACGTGCCACCGGCGCTGACGGTGCCGCTGCGCAACCACGAGCTCGCGATGCGCGGCACCGCCGGCGGATCCACGCCGCGCTGCGTGTCGCTGGACGCCGACATCGGCCGCCGTTCGCGCTGCAGCATCCATCCGCTGCGCCCGCAGGCCTGCCGCGACGTGGCGGCTTCGTGGGAGTTCGGCGAACCCGGCCGCCAGTGCGACAACGCGCGTGCGGCGCACGGCCTGGCCGCGCTGACGCCTGCGGACTGGATCTGGCGCGAAGCCGCGGCCAACGACCACGACGGCAACCCCGGTGGCAGCGACCACCCCAACGACCGCGGCACCCCGCCGCCCGCCCTGCCGCCGCCGATCGCCGCCTGATTGCGGCTGACTGCCGGAGGATCGACTGGCTGCTGTGGGAGCGGCTATAGCCGCGATTCGGAACTCCGGGATGGCGATCGCGGCTATAGCCGCTCCCACAGGATCCCGCCATCAAGCACCGGCGGTCAGAGCGGGTTGCAGTCCAGGAAGTCGCGGATCGCGGGCACCAGCACTTCGTGCTTGTCTTCCAGCACGTAATGGCCGGCATCATCGAAGGCCATCGTCTCCGCGCCCGGCAGCTCGGCCTGGAAGCGCTCGAGGAAATGGCGGTCGAACACGAAGTCCTTCAGCCCCCAGCCGATGAAGGCGGGCAGCCCGGCGTATTCGTGCAGGCGCCGGCCGGACTCCTCTAGCATCGGCCAGGCCCGGTCCTTCGGCGACAGCGGGATGTCCTGCATGAAGCGCACCGTCGAAATGCGGTTCTTCCAGCTGTCGTAGGGCGCGACATAGGCGCGGCGCACATCGGCCGGCATCTTTCGCTCCACGCCCAGCCACGACGCGCCGGAGGAAAACGCGTTGAAGCCGCGGATCACCATCTCGCCAACGTTGTAGTCGCGGCCCAGCGCGATCTGCCAGGGCATGGCCTTGGCATCCGGCATCGGGAAGGCCGCGGTGTTGAGGATCACCAGCCGCTTCACCTGCGCCTGGTGCGACAGCGCCCAGCCGAAGCCGATCATCCCGCCCCAATCGTGCACCGCCAGCGTCACCGGGCCATCGATGCCCAGGTGCTTGAGCAGCGCGGAGAGGTCTTCGACCCGCGACTGCAGGGTGTAGTCGTAGCGCGGGATCGCATTCGGCGCGTCGTCGGGCTTGTCGGACAGCCCCATGCCGACGTGGTCGGGGACGATGCAGCGGTAGCGATCGCCCAGTCCGTTCACCAGCGTGCGCCAGTAATAGCTCCACGACGGATTGCCGTGGACCATGACCACGACCTCGCCGTCGCGCGGGCCCTCGTCGAGATAGGACATCGCGATGCCGGGACGGACCTGGAAACGCTGGGGACTGGAGGGATAACCCGGAAAATGCATGGCGGCGCCTGGGCGGACAGCGACCGCCATTGTAGGACGGGGGCGCAGCCCCGGCCCGGCACCGGAGGCGGGAATGCCCCGCCGCGCGGCGACGCGACTACCATGCATGCCTCCCCGCCTTCGGCCGAACGCCATGTCCAGCCCGACCTCCGCCCCGCCCTATCTTGACGAAGACCGGATCGAACGCCTCGCCGACCTGCTGGACCGGCGCGCCGTGCCGTTCAAGGGCCTCAACCTGGAGGCGCTGGACGGGTTTTTGACCGCGCTGGCGGTGTCGCCTTCGGCGGTGCCGCCGGAGGAATGGCAGCCCGTGGTCTGGGGCGGCAAAGCGCCGACCTGGGACGGCGAAGCGGAGGCGAACGAGGTCCAGCAGCTTCTGCTCGGCCACCTGAACATGTGCACCGCCCGCGTGCGCTACGACGACGGCGACCTGCCCGACCACCTCGCGCCGCTGATGTGGCTGCCCGAGGATCCGGAGCTGACCGGCGAGGAGGCGCTCAACGAAGACGAACTCGACGTCGGCGCCGACTGGTCCCAAGGCTTCTTCACCGCAGTGATGTTGCGCGAGGCCGAGTGGGACCAGTGGCTGGACGACAACGACTGGATCGAGGACATCTTCGACGCCCTGGACCGGCTGGCCAGCGGCGAAGCCATCAACCCGGACGACCCCACCGCCGAAGCGATGCCCGTCGACTACCGCGAGCGGCTGGGCATCGTGATCGAGATCCCCTCGATGATGGCCGACCTCAACCACCACCGCGTGGAAGCGCTGACTCCGCGCACGCCGATCCGCCGCGACGCGGCACCGGAGCGCAACGACCCCTGCCCCTGCGGCAGCGGGAAGAAATACAAGAAGTGCTGCGGATTGAACTGAGCGGCGGACACTGAACAGCCAGCAGGAGCAGGACATGGGCAAGGGGATCGAATTGAACAGCGCAGCACTCCTGCTCGCCGGCCTGCTGGGCATTGCCGGCACGGCAGTGGCATCCGGCGACGGCGACGCCGCCTACGGCCCGCGACTCGAAGGCTTCGACTATCCGCACCCGGTGCGCACGCATGCGTTCGAATCGCAGCGCCAGCAGGTCGAAATGATCTACCTGGACGTGGCGCCCACCGGCGAGGCCAACGGCCGCACCGCGCTGCTGCTGCACGGCAAGAACTTCTGCGCCGCCACCTGGGAGCAGACCATCACCGCGCTGGCGCAGGCCGGCTACCGCGTGATCGCGCCCGACCAGGTGGGCTTCTGCAAGTCCAGCAAGCCCGACGGCTACCAGTACGCGCTCGCCGGCCTTGCCCACAACACGCGCGGCCTGCTGGCCTCGCTCGGCATCGAGCGCAGCGTGGTGGTCGGGCATTCAATGGGCGGGATGCTGGCGATGCGCTACGCGCTGATGTATCCCGACGCCGTCGAACACCTGGCCCTCGTGGGCCCCATCGGCCTGGAGGACTGGAAGGCCAAGGGCGTGCCCTACCAGCCGGTGGAAGAGGTCTACGCGTCGGAACTGCGCACGACCTAGGACAGCATCCGCAACTACCAGACCGCCGTGTACTACGCGGGCGAATGGCGCCCGGAGTTCGAGCGCTGGGCGCGGATGCAGGCCGGCATGTATGCGGGCCCGGGCCGCGAGGTGGTGGCGTGGCACCAGGCGCTGACCTTCGACATGCTGATGTGGCAGCCGGTGGTGCATGAGCTGCCGCTGCTGCGGGTGCCGACGACGCTGTTCCTTGGTGTGCATGACCGGACGGCGCTTGGCAGGGGAGCGGCGGCGCCGGAGGTGCAGGCAGGGCTTGGGAACTACCGGGCGCTGGGTCGCCGAACGGCGGAAGCTATCCCGGGGGCCGTGCTGGTCGAGTACGAAGACCTCGGGCATTCCCCGCATATCCAGGACCCGGAGCGGTTTCATCGGGATCTTCTTCGGGAGCTTTCCCGCGCTGATGGACTAAGCGACTAGGCGGACATATCGGAGTTCGGCAAGGGCAGTTTTCGACGGCAGTTTCATATGATCGATGCAACACAGACAGCTGCCCAAGCAGCAGGAGTGTTGCGGATGAAGCGAAGGACGGTCCCACATCAGGACCTTGTGGCCCGAATAGGGGCCGC
Source organism: Luteimonas yanweni (assembly GCF_039548475.1). NCBI lineage: Bacteria > Pseudomonadati > Pseudomonadota > Gammaproteobacteria > Lysobacterales > Lysobacteraceae > Luteimonas > Luteimonas yanweni. The sequence continues at coordinate 10,090 of NZ_JBCLVC010000016.1, forward strand.
CGGCGTGGCGTCCGTTTCGAGGGCGCCGCGCGCGGTGAGACGGAGCGATCAGGCGCGTCCGCCGCAAACGCAAGGCCTTCTCGGTCAGCGAGGGCCCGGCCGCGGGTCGATCGATACCTGAGAAGCCACGTAGCGGAGCGTCGATCGGCGCATAGAGCGCTAGCAGATGCTCCATTGCCTGGTCGTCGCCGGTACGGCGCGAACCGGCATCCGATCGGCAAGGGCCCGGACGGGGGATGCCGCCCGGGCAGTGGCGTTACCTGCCGGTCGGCGAGAAGTTCTGAGCTCCGCGCGTCTTTCGCCACTGGATCCACGCGATCGCGGCAACGAAGAAGACGCTGCACAGGTAACTGTCTTCCGGCCCTCCCGCGCCACCGGTCAGGGCGTCGAGGCCATGCGGGCGCAGCGCCACCAGCAGCGCCGGCAAGTGTGCATCGATGCCGGTTACGGGCAGTTCAAAGCCGGTCGCGAGCAACCAGTTCCACCCCGCGTGCCAGCCCATCACGCCCCAGATATTGCCGGTCCGCAGCGCCCAGGCGCAGGCGAACAGCGAGAACAGGAACGTGCTGAGCACGGCCAGGGGCGGCTGGTTCGGACTGAAATGCAGGAAGCAGAAAACGAGCGACACCAGCAGCACCGCCGCAGCGACGTTGGTCTTGCGCGCCACCACCGACAGCATCCAGCCGCGGAAGATGACTTCCTCCACGCTCGCCTGGAACAGGAAACTCAACAGCAGCAGACCGATGTGCAGCAGACTGACGGGCGACCGCCAGGCAGGCCCCAGGCCCGCCGCCTGCATGCCGCCAGCCATCCAGATCGCGACTACGACCAGCGCGATCGTGCCGAATCCAACGGCCAGTCCGTGCAGGAAGGTTTTCAGTGGCGCCGGACCGGTCAGCCCGATACTCGCCAGCGAGCGCCCTTCGACGAAGCGTACCCAGGCGAGCACGGCCGCCAGCGTCGGCGCGAAGCCGATCCACAGCAGCGCATACAAGCCAGCGAGGCCGATCGGTTCGCCGCGTGGCGTCGACCAATTCTGCGACTGCATCCAGCCGTCCAGCGCGATCACCGGTACCGCGTTGAACAGGATCATCAGGATCGGCGTCAGCCAAGCCCAGGGCAGCCAGCCGCGGGCCGGATCGGGCGAATACAGGGTAACGGGGGTCATGCGGGCTCCAGGTCGACGTGATCGCCGCTGCAAGTTGCCGTCCGCGCGGGGGCGTGGCAAACCGTTTGCGACCAGGCCACGGAAGCCGCCGATGAATCACCCGGATCGCCGACGAAATGGCCCTGAGTAGCCGCCCGTGGTGTCCGCTTTGGGTGGCGGTTTCATATGTTCGATGAAACACAGACAGCTGCCCAAGCAGCAGGAGTGTTGCGGATGTCGTTCCAGAAGCTCTGCGCCTCGGCGCGCTCCGAGGTTTCGCCGTCCCACTCGCGGGCGAAGGCGCGGGCGCGGTCGCGGATCTCGTTCAGGCTCAGCGGCATTCGATTGGATTCCGGTTGTCGACGCTAGTCAGCGGCCACGTAACGGCCGGTGCTGTCCTGCACCCTCCACGGCCGCCATGGATTGAACACGCGGGCACCGGCTGGCGCGAAATCCGCCTCGTTGTGGGTCACCACCGTGAGCCCGTGGACCAGAGCGGTGGCGGCGAGCAGCGCGTCGCGTTCCGGCCGCGGATCCGGCACGTGCAGGCGCGCGCATCGCAGGGCGACCGCGTCGTCCACCGGCAGCACGCGGCCTGCGAACTCCGGGATCACTTTCCGGTCCAGCCACGTGCGCAGCGCGGAACCCTGCCTGACGTCGCGGCGCTCCATGCGCAACACGCCGATTTCCAGCTCCATCAGCGTCAACGCCGAGACCTGGCACGCTGCCAGGCCGACGTCCGACAACCAGGCGGTGACGCGTGTGTCGCCCCGTCCGCGGATCGCGCGGTGCAGTTCGGAAATAACGTTGGTGTCGAGCAGGTACATTCGCTGCCCCGCTCAGTCTTCAAAGTCCGGAATCCGGAGTTTGATCTCGAGCTTCGGCGGGTCGAACTCGACGTCCTCCATTCCGGACATGCTCAGTGCTTCCAGCAGCGACCGCCGCTTGCCGCTCAGGCGCAGGTAGTCGGCATAGCTGAGCAGCACATGCGCCGGCTTGCCGCGGTCGGTGATGACCACGGGGCCGTCCAGCGCGGCCTTCTTGGCGCGGCCGAGGTCCTGGTTGAGTTCGCGGCTCGAGAGCGTGGTGATGGTCATGGCGCGGCCCTCCTCCGGACGATGTGGTTACGTTACTACACTTTTTTTTCGCGGCGGTGGTCGTCACTGTCCCAGTACGCCTTCACTGCTGAGCAGGGCGAACAACGGCCGGTTCTCCACCCGGGTGTAGGGGTGTCAGGCAGGTCCAGTGCGCCGGCCTCAACCAAGCGCATCCCTCGCCCACGCCACCAGCGGATTCCCCGGCTCCATCAGCAGCTTCGCCGTCAGCACCAGCGACATCACCACCAGCAGCGGGCGGATCAGCCTGGCGCCGGCCTTGCCCAGCGCCAGGTGCGCACCCAGCTGCCCACCGGCAATGCTTGCCACCGCCATCACCAGGCCCACCACCCACAGCACCTGGCCGCCGATGACCAGCGTCGCCAGCGCCGCGACGTTGCTGGCGAGGTTCAGGAGCTTGGTGTGCGCTGTGGCCGACACCAGGCCGAAGCCGAACAGCGCCACCAGCGCGGTCGCCATGAACGAGCCGGTGCCCGGGCCGAAGAAGCCGTCGTAGAAGCCCAGCGCGAACATCAGCGTGACCAGCGCCGCATGCCCCAGCCGCGCGTGGCGCTCGGCCTCGCTGGCCTTCGGGCCGAGCAGGAAGTACGCGGCCATCGCCACCAGCAGCACCGGCACCAGGCCGGCGAGGAAGGACGGATCCACCAGCTGGATCGCGATCGCGCCGCCGACCGAGCCGGCAAACGCCGCGACGGCCGGCCACAGGAAGCGACGGAAGTCGATCCGGCCCTGGCGTGCGAACGCCAGCACCGCGCCGCCGGTGCCGAAGCTCGACTGCAGCTTGTTGGTGGCGATCGCCTGCACCGGCGGAATGCCGGCCGCCATCAGCGCGGGAATGGTGATCAGCCCGCCGCCGCCGGCCAGCGCATCGATGGTGCCGGCGACGAAGGCCGCCAGCGCCAGCAGGGCCAACACCTCGAAACCGAATTCCATCAAACCCCGCCTCCGACACTGCAGTGATTTGCCCGCGCGCCGGACGTCCTGGCGGTGCCGGGCGCGATACGACGCGCGGATCCGCGCGCCTGAAACGACGCGGGGCCGGACTGGCCGGCCCCGTTCAAGCCCCTGCGCAGCCCGGTCTTACCAGACCACCTCGGCCATCGAGCAGTTCAGCCCCGAGCCGATGCCCAGCAGCGCCACGCGGTTGCCCTTCTTCAGGCGTCCTTCCTCGCGCAGCTTGCTGAGCACGATCGGCACCGAGGCCGGGCCGATGTTGCCGTGCTCGCCGAAGATGGTCATGACCTTCTTCGGGTCGATGCCCATGGCCTTGGTGAAGGCCGCGGTGTGCACCTTGCTGACCTGGTGGATCACGAACTCGTCGAGTTCGCTGGCCACCCAGCCGAGCTTCTGCTTGGCGACATCGAAGGTCTTGGTGGCGAGCTTGATGCCCTCGATCAGCAGCGTGCGGGTGTCGGTGATCATGCCGTCGAGGTTGCCGCGGCAGAGCTTGTTCCACTCGGTGGCCGCGCGGGTCACGCCGCCGCGGTAGCGCGGAGCGCCCGGCGCGAGCTCGGCGCGCGCCAGCACCATGGCGGCGGCACCCGAGCCGAGGGTGAGCGTGGCCAGCTCGTTGCGGAAGTTCTCTTCGGTGGCGTCGGCGCGGCTCAGGCGCTCGATGGTCTTTTCATAGGCGAGGTCGGCGGTCTCGCCGTCCACCACCAGGGCGTAGTCGATCTCGCCGCGCTCGATCATGCGGCTGGCGATGTCCATGCCGTTGATGAAGGCCAGGCAGGCGTTGGCGACGTCGAAGTTCTGGCATTCGTCGCCAAGGCCGAGGTTGCCGCTGACGATGCTGGCCGTGGACGGCTCGAGGTAGTCGCGGCTGACCGAGGTGTTGACCAGCAGGCCCACGCGCGCCGGGTCGATGCCGGCATCGGCCAGCGCCTTGACGCCCGCCAGGGTGGCGGCGTCGGAGGCCAGCATGTCGCCGTCCCAGAGACGGCGGGCGTGGATGCCGGCAACATCGCCCAGCACATCGGTACGGATGTCCAGGCGGTCGAGCGTCGGCTTCAGCCGGGCGTTGATCTCCTCGGAGGTCAACCGGCGCGGGGCGTCGATGTGGGCAAGGCCCGCGATGGCTACGTGCTGGAACAACATGGGCTATGCCGCCATAAAGCTGGGAAAAAGATCCGCTAATGTAGCGGCTTCCGGCCTTCGGCGCACTTTCCGGCCCGTCGATCCGTTCACGTGCGGCCCCCGTGGGAGCATGTCCCCGGGGCTGGAATCAGCGGCCGCAGCGCCAGGCGGCCCAGCGCTGGGCGCCGCGAACGGGTTCGGACAGGGGGTGCACGGTATCGGCACCCAGTCCGGGGGCCTCGTTGCGGGCCAGGGTTTCCAGCTCTTCCCGTACCCGCAGCGTGTTGCGATCGATGAACGCGATGCTGTGTTTCACCGACACCTCGACCTCCCCGCGCTTCTCGCAGCCCGCCGGCGGCGAGGCGGCGATACGCACGGCAGAGGCGCCGGGCGCCATGTGCACCCAGGTGCAGGCGGACAAGACCATCAGGAGGGGAACCAGCAGTAGTTGGCGCATGGAGGAACTCCGTGTTGGACCCGGTCGATTGTGCCCCGCCGCAACTCTTGCAGGAGCAGCTGCAACGGTGACCAGCGGTGACGGCAAGACCTGTCGTTCAGGTGATGCAGGTCGCAGCTGTAGCGGCTCCTGCAATTGTTCGGCCGGAGCGACTGCGGGTATCGCGGCTATAGCCGCTCCCACAGTCGCTCCCGGCCCGCTGGGCGCAGGGCTCAGCGCGCGACGGGCTGGCCGTCGGCGTCGAGCACGGTGACCTCGCCCAGCTCCAGCGCGCGCACCGGGGCTTCGATCTGCGAAAGATCGCCGACCACGACCCAGGTCAGCGCATCGGCGTCGATGGCCTTCGCCGCTTCCGCCACCTGCGCCGGGGTCATGGCCTCGATCTCCGCCTTGCGGCGCTGCACGTAGTCGTCCGGCCACCCGTACATCACGTTGCCGGCGATGGTCGATGCCACCGAGGAGGCGGTTTCGTACGCGCCCGGCAGGCTCAGCGTGTTGATCGCGCGGATGCGCTCGACCTCCTCCACCGTCGGCGGTGCCTCGCCGCTGGCGAAGCCGGCGATCTCGCGCTTCATCTCGGCCATCGCTTCGGCGGTCTTGTCGATCTGCACCGGCGCCGAGGCCAGCCACGGGCGCTGGCCCAGGGCGCCGGACGCGCCGCTGCGGGCGCCGTAGGACCAGTGCTTGTCCTCGCGCAGATTCATGTTCAGGCGCGCAGTGAAATCGCCGCCGATCACGCCATTGGCCACGTCGAAGCGCACCGCGCCGTCGTCGGTGGTGGCGGGCACCAGCAGGCCGGCGTAGATGTTGGCCTGCACCGCGCCGGGCTGGTCGATCAGGAACACGCGCGCCTTCGCGGGGCGGGGCACGGCCGGGATCGCCGCCGCGGCGCCGGGCGCCGGGCCGCTGCCGGACCAGTCACCCAGGTGCGCTTCCAGCAGGGGCACGATCTCGGCCAGGGTGGTGTCGCCGACCACCACCAGGGTGGCGCCTTCCGGCCGCATCTGTGCGCGGTGGAAGTCCACCAGGTCGTCGCGGGTCAGCGATGCGATCGACGCTTCCGTACCGCTGCCGGTGAACGGCATCGCATACGGATGGCCTTCGCCGTAGAGCAGCGGCGGCAGCACGCGCAGCGCCGCGGTCTGCGGACGCGCCTTTTCCTGGGCGATGTTGGCGATCCAGGTGGCGCGCACGCGCTCGATCTCGGCCGCGTCGAAGTCCGGGCGCCGCAGCATGTCCGCGAACAGCGCCAGCGACGGATCCAGCTGGCCCTTCAGTGCCGACAGCCACGCCGTGCCCGCATCCAGGCCGGCACCGGCGCCCAGCTGCGCGCCCAGCGCTTCGGCGCGGTCGGCGAACTCAAGCGGCTTGAGGCCTGCGGCGCCCTCGTCCAGCATGCCCATGGCGAAGCTCGCGGTCCCGATCTTGCGGCCGGCATCGGCGCTGTAGCCGGCGCCCGGGAACTGGTAGCGCAGCTGCACCACCGGCACGCCGGTGCGGCGCGCCAGGACCACGGTGGTGCCGTTGCCGAGCGTGGCGCGCTCGACGTCGGGGAATTTCAGTTCCGGGAAGGCGTCGGGCATCGGCACGCCGGTGCTGCGGTCGACCGTCGCCGGCGTGACCGAATAGGCGGGGTCGACGACCGGCAGGTCCCACGGCTTCGGGGTCCCGGCAGGATCCTCGGCCAGCGGGGTGCGCTCGCCGGGCAGGATCAGCAGCGTGTGGTCGCCGCCGCCCAGCCAATCGCGGCCGGCGGCCTGCACCTGGTCGGCGGTGCTGGTGTCGATGATGCGCAGCGACTCGCGGAAGCAGCCCGGGTCGTCGGCATAGACCGCGCATTCGGCCAGCGCGTCGGCCTTGCCGCCGAAGCCGCCGATGCGCTCGATGCCGCGGATGAAGCCGGCGCGGAACACCGTGCGCGCGCGCGCCATCTCGTCCACGGTCGGGCCTTCGGCCAGCAGGCGGTCGATCTCTTCGTCGATCACCGCCTCCACCTTCGCCGGATCCACGCCCTGCTTCACGTTGGCCATGAGGATGAAGTTCGAGCCCAACTGCTTGGCATAGACGCCCGCGCTGATGCTGTCGACCAGCTGGTCGCCGTGCAGCAGGCGCGCGTCGAGGCGCGAGGACCGGCTGCCGCCCAGCACCTGCGCCAGGAGCTGCAGTCGCTCAAGGTCGTCATTGCCGACCTCGGCCACGTTCCAGACCCGGTAGATACGGGCCTGCGGCACCTTGTCATGCATGGTTTCGCGGCTCGCTTCGGCGCGGCGCGCGACGTTTACCGCCGGCTGCGCCATGTCGGGGCCGGCGGGGATGTGGCCGAAGTACTTCGCGACCTTGTCCTTGGCCGTGGCCACGTCGATGTCGCCGGCCAGCACCAGCACCGCGTTGTTGGGGCCGTACCAGGCGCGGAACCACGCATGCACGTCCTCGATCGATGCCGCGTCGAGGTCGTTCATCGAGCCGATCACCGAGTGGTGGTACGGGTGGCTGGCGGGGTACAGCGCCTTCATCAGCTTTTCCCAGGCTTGGCCATAGGGCTGGTTCTCGCTCTGGCGCTTCTCGTTCTGGACCACGCCGCGCTGCTCGTCCAGCGCCGCCTGGTCGACCGCGCCCAGCAGGTGGCCCATGCGGTCGGATTCCATCCACAGCGCGGTGTCGAGCGCGGTGGTGGGCACGTTCTGGAAATAGTTGGTGCGGTCGGTGTTGGTGGTGCCGTTCTGGTCGGTCACGCCGACCTGGGTGTAGGGCGCGAAGTACTCGCCGGCATGGTTCTCGGACGACTGGAACATCAGGTGCTCGAACAGGTGCGCGAAGCCGCTGCGCCCGGAGGGTTCGTCCTTGCTGCCGACGTGGTACCAGATATTGACCGCCACGATCGGCGCCTTGCGATCGGTGTGCACCACCACGCGCAGGCCGTTGGGGAGGGTGAATTCTTCGTAGGCGATGTCGACGCCGGCCGCGGCGGCCGCGGGCGGTGCTTCGGCCCAGGCCAGCGGGGCGGCAGTGCCAAGCGCGGCGGCAAGCGCCAGTGCGAGGAGGGTGCCGCGGCGCGGCAGGGGCTTGAACGTCGACATGGGCTCTTCCTTAGCGGGTCAGCCCCCGATGGTACGGTGCCGCGCGGCGGGCGGGAGCGGGCCATTGGTCCCGGTCGAAACGCCCGCGCGACCCCGGCTGGTGCATGCTGCCGGCATGGACAGCCCTTCCCGCACCACTCTGGTCACCGGCGCGAACCGCGGCCTGGGCCTCGAGTTCGCCCGCCAACTGCTGGTCCGCGGCGACCACGTCGTCGCCGCCTGCCGCGAGCCCGGGCGCGCCACCGCGCTCAATTCCCTGGCCGGGGAGCATCCGGGTCGCCTGCACGTGCTACCGCTGGACGTCGCCGACGCCCGCTCGCGCACGGCATTCGCCGCGGAATTGCCGCTGGTCGTGGGCGATGGCGGGCGCATCGACCTGCTGCTCAACAACGCCGGCGTGCTGCACTCCGGCGAACGTTTCGGCACCCTGGGCGAAGCCCATCTGGAACACAGCTTCCGCGTCAACGCGATGGGTCCGCTGCTGCTCACCCAAGCGCTGGCCCCGCTGCTGGCCGACGGCGCGCGGGTGCTGAACGTGTCATCGCGCCTGGGGTCGATCGCGCTGACCGAACGCTTCGGCACGCCCAGCTACAACATCAGCAAGGCGGCGCTGAACATGGCCACCGTGCTTCTGGCGCAGGCGCTGGCCCAGCGCGGGATCGTGGTGGTCGCGGTCAGCCCGGGCTGGGTGCGCACCGAAATGGGCGGCAGCGATGCCGACGTCGCGCCCGAAGATGCCGTCGCCGGCATGCTGCGGCAGGTCGATGCGTTCGGCGAAGGCGACAGCGGGCGGTTCCTGGGCACCGACGGCAAGACGATCGCCTGGTAGCCGCACGGCCGGATATCCTGCACGCCGCCCGCTTCGACCGCAGCACGCGATGATCGACATCATCCTCTACCAGCCGGAAATCCCGCCCAATACCGGCAACGTGATCCGGCTGTGCGCCAACACCGGCGCCCGCCTGCACCTGGTGCGGCCGTTGGGCTTCGATATGGACGACCGGCAGCTGCGGCGTGCGGGGCTGGACTACCACGAGTACGCGCGGGTGGCGGTGCACGACGACCTGGCCACGGCGCTCGCCGCGATCGCGCCGCCGCGGCTGTTCGCGCTCAGCGCGCGCGGCAAGGTGCGCTACGACGCGCCCCGCTACGCTGCCGGCGACGCCTTCCTGTTCGGCTGCGAAACCCGCGGCCTGCCCGGCGACGTATTGGATGCGGTGGCGCCCGACCATCGGCTGCAGCTGCCCATGCGTCCGGACAACCGCAGCCTCAACCTGTCCAACGCGGTGGCCGTGCTGGCCTACGAAGCCTGGCGGCAGCTGGGCTTCGCGGGATCCGCCTGACGCGGCAGACCCGCTGCTGCCCGGGTAGCCCGAGATCGGGCGCAAACCGGGCGCGACAAGGCCTGCAGGACACGTGCGGGAAAGTTCCTGCACTCCCGGGTTCATTATTCAGGTGACGTTGCGTTCCGGGCTGGAGAATGCGTCTACCGGCCACGGGCGGTATCCGATTTCCCCGATCGGTTCTCTCCCTCCCCTGCCTCCCGTGGCCGGTCCTCTCCCCAGAACCAGAAGAAACAGAGGATCTCCCCCTGATGAAGCGCACCCTGATCGCCATTGCACTGGCGGCAACGGCGCCGTTCGCCGCCAACGCGGCCGAAGGCGTCTCCTACAACTACCTGGAAGCCGGCTACCAGGCCTCCAACGGCGACATCGACGCCGACGGTTACGCTGCGCGCGGCTCATTCGCGTTCCACGACAATTTCCACGTCTTCGGCGGCTTCGGCAGCCAGGAGATCGACAACACCCGCTTCGACGTCGACCAGTACAACATCGGCCTCGGCTACAACCTTGAAATCTCGCCGCGCGCCGACCTGCTGGCCCGCGTCGCCTACCAGAAGCTCGACGCCGGCACGGTGCTCGGCAACGACCTCGACTTCGACGGCTGGAGCACCGAGGTCGGCGTGCGCGGCCTGCTCGCCAACAACTTCGACGGCTACGCGCTGGTCGGCTATGAAGATTACGACGGCGGCATCGACGGCGATTTCTACGGCCGCCTGGGCGCCAACGTGAACTTCAACGCCAACTGGGGCCTCAACGGCGACGTCAAGTTCAACGGCGACGTGACCGAGTGGTTCGTGGGTCCGCGCTTCCGCTGGTAAGCAAACGTCCCGCACGACAGACACACCGCGGCCCGACTCTCTCCCCGATCCGCGTTGCTGACCCCGGCCGAAAGGCCGGGGTCTCTTTTTTTGCGCGCCCGTCCGAGGGGCGGCCGGCGCTCAGGCGATGAGCTTGCCCGCGTATTCGGCCTTCTGCTCGCGTGCCAGGAGTCGCGCAAGCCCTTCGGCAGGCGTGATGTCGCCATGCAGCACGGCGCGCACGTTGACCGAGATCGGCAGTTCGACGCCGTGGGCATCGGCCTGGCGCATCACTTCGTCGGCGGTCTGCAGGGATTCCACCACCTGCCCGATCTCGCGCACGGCGTCGTCCAGGCTCTGGCCACGGCCCAGGGCCAGGCCCAGGCGGCGGTTGCGGGACAGGTCGCCGGTGCAGGTCAGCACCAGGTCGCCCAGGCCCGCCAGGCCCATCAGGGTTTCCGGCTGTCCGCCGATCGCGATGTTCAGGCGCAGCATCTCGTTGAGGCCGCGGGTGATCAGGCCGGCGCGGGCGTTGAGGCCCAGGCCCATGCCGTCGGCGACGCCGGTGGCGACCGCCAGCACGTTCTTCATCGCGCCGCCGAGTTCGGCGCCACGCATGTCGTTGCCGGTATAGGCGCGGAACGCGGGGCCGTGCAGGATGTCGGCCACCGACTGCGCGAACGCTTCGTCATCGCCGTGCACGGTGACCGCGGTCGGCTGGCCGGCGGCGACCTCCTTCGCGAACGAAGGGCCGGTGACCACGGCCAGGGGCACGTCGGCACCCAGCACGTCGCCGGCCACTTCGTGCAGGAAGCGTCCGGAACCGGGCTCGAAGCCCTTGGTCGCCCAGGCCACGCCGGCGTGCGCAGGGCGCAGCGGCGCCAGCGCGCGCAGGGTTTCGGCGAAGGCGTGCGAAGGCACCACCACCAGCACCAAGTCGGCGCCGGCCAGCGCCGTGGCGAGGTCGGTGGTCGCGCGCAGCGACTCCGGCAGCGCGATGCCGGGAAGGTAGCGCGGGTTTTCGTGTCGTGAATCGACCGCCGCCGCGACGTCGGCGTCACGCCCCCAGAGCCGGGTCGCGTGGCCGTGGCGCGCGATCAGCGCCGCGAGCGCCGTGCCCCAGGAGCCGGCGCCGAGCACCGCGACCGCCGGCTTGCCCGGCGGTGCGATGGAAGGCTGCGTTGCCACGGGTCAGGCGTTGCCGCCGGTCCCGCTGCTGGCCAGGTCGGTGGCGCCGGGCTGCGCCTGCGCGGCACGCTGGCGCAGTCCTTCTGCATACAGCGCGTCGAAGTTGATCGGCTGCAGGACGAACGGAGCGAAGCCGCCGGCCTGGATCAGGCTGCCGACGAGCTGGCGCGCATACGGATACAGGATTGCCGGGCAGTGCGTGCCAAGCATCGCGTCAAGCGACTGCTCGTCGAAGCCGGACATGTTGAACAGGCCCGCCTGCTGCACTTCGACCAGGTAGATGACCTGGTCTTCGCCCAGCTTGCAGGTGAGGTTGATGCCCAGCACCACTTCGAAGGCAGCATCGCCGATGCGGTTGACGCGCTGGTTGAGGTTCATCTGCAGCTGCGGCTGGCCCTGCTCGGAAAACGTCTGCGGAGACTTGGGCGATTCGAACGAGACGTCCTTGACGTAGATCTTCTCGACGGTGAACTGCGCGCCCGCGGGCTGCTCGGGGGCGGCACCGGCGGCGCCGTTCGCGTTCGTGGCTTCTTGCTCGGACATCTGGCTCAACTCCAGCGGAATTCGGTTAAGAGGGGGATTATCGCACGTCGGTCGCGGCTACTTGCCGCGCCCCTTGGCCAGCGGAAGGTCCGCCTGCTGCCAGGCGCCGATGCCGCCGTCGAGCACATGGACCCGTTCGAAGCCGGCCTTGCGCAGGCGTTTGGCGGCATCCATCGCGGTCATCCCGGCCTTGCACACGGCCACCACGGGCAGTGCCTTGGCGCCGGCAAGCGCCTTGTTCTCGGGGTCGAACTGGGCCATCTGCACGTTCTTCGAGCCCGGGATGTGCCCCTTCTCGAATTCCGCCGCCGGGCGCAGGTCGACCACCAGGGCGTTTTCGCGATTGATCAGCGCGGTCAGTTCGGCCGGGCGCAGACTCTTGAAGCCGCGGAACAGGCGCGCGACTTCGGTATACACCAGGGCCACCAGGATGCCGGCGAAGGCCAGCGAAAGCATGGGGTTGCGGCCCAGGAAGGCCCACAGTTCTTCAGGATTCACGGTGCACGGCTGCTTGGCGGCGGGCAGCGATTGTGGCCCAGCGCCGGCGGTGGCGCAAAGCGGCCGGGCCCCGCCGCGGGCGGCGCCGCGTTACTCCCCGCGCCAGAAGTCCGGCAGCCCGCCGGTGTTCCACCATGTGCGGGCCGCTTCATCGTAGCGCCAGGCCTCCTGGTAGCGCATGCCGCGCTCGGCCATGGTGTGGCGGTTGATCACGCCGATGTCGACGTCGCGAAGCGCGGTGTCGCCCGCCACCTGCGCCGCGCCCAGGTCGCGGTAGTGCGAGACCTGGACCTGCTTGTAGCGTTCGAACTCGATCTCGGACATCGGGTGCCGTTCGCGGTAGTCCGGATCGACCAGGTTCCACGCGCCCTCGAAGTCACCCCAGCGGACGGCGGCCGACCAGGCGTACTGCGCGCGGTCGAGCGCCTCGCCTTTGCCGGTGCTGGCGCAGCCGGGCAGCAGCAGCGCGCAGGCCAGCAGCGCGAACAGGGCGAAGGCGGAGCGGCGGTGCATCGGTCGCATTGGCAGGGTCTCCGGGTTGGCGGCGGCCATCCTAACCCCTGGCGATGGCGGCGTAACCGGCGCGCATCGTGGTGGCGATGCCGCCGTCGGGCAGCGGCACGCTGGCGGCGATGCGCACCCGGGCGCGGCCGCGGCTGCGCAGCGCCGCGTCGAACGGCGCCCAGCCGCTGCCGTCGGCGAGCGCGGCGGTGGCCTGGAGGTCGGTGTACAGCGGCGCCAGGTAGCGGATCTCGCTGTCGGCCACGTACACATCGGCGTCGATGCCCAGCTGCCTGCAGCGCAGCGTCACCAGGCCCCATCCGGCGAGCGTCATCAGCGACACCAGGCTGCCGCCGAAGGCGCAGCCCTTGTCGTTGACGTTCAGCGCCAGCGGCGCGCGCAGGCGGAGCGTGTCGCCGTCGCGCCCGTCGATGGCGATGTCCATGGCCGCGACCGGCGGCATCGAGCGGTAGTGCGCATCCAGCGCGCGGAGTTCATCATCCAGGTGCATGCGGCCACTTCCATCGGGTTGCGGTCCGGCGCCTTGCCGGGACCGGCGCCAGGCACCAAGCTTGCGCGATGCCTGCGCATGCTTCGACCGGGCCACTGTCCGGATGCTACGTCATCTCGCTGCGACCGGTCGGCGGCCACGGCCCGGTGCGCCGTGCCGCCGCGGCGCTGGGCGCGCGCACGCTCGCCCTGTCGCCCTGGCGCATCGCGCGGCATGACGACGACCGTGCCCGCGCCGGACTGCAGCGTGCGCTCGCGGCACCGCGGGTGGTGTTCACCAGTCCCGCCGCGGTCGCCGCCGCCGCCGCGCTCCAGCCACTGCGGCCGAAGCCGGGGCAGGCCTGGGTCGCCGTCGGCGCGGGTTCCGCGCGGGCCCTGGACCGGGCGGGCGCCGGGCACGTCCCGTCCCCCGAGCGCATGGACAGCGAAGGCCTGCTGGCGATGCCGGCGCTGCGCGAGGTGCGCGGGCTCGACGTCGGCCTGGTGACCGCGCCGGGCGGCCGCGGCGTAATCGCCGCCACCCTCGCCGGGCGCGGGGCGCGCGTGCTGCGCGCGAACGTCTACGAACGCGTGCCTGTCGTTCCCTCGGCCAGGGCCCTGGCGGCGCTGCGTGCGCTGGACGCACCGACATGGCTGCTGCTGAGCAGCGGCGAGGCCCTCGAACACCTGCTGGCCTCGGTGCCGGAAGACGCCCTGGCGCGACTGCGCGGCATCCCGGTGGTCGCGGCCAGCGAGCGGCTGGGCGCGCTGGCCGGCGATCGCGGCCTGCAGGTGGCCGCGGTGGCGGCCAGCGCACGGCCCTCGGCGATGCTTGCGGCCTGCGCCGGAGCGATGCCGAAGCCCTAACATGGGCGCTCCGACACCGCTTCCTGCGCACCGTGAACCCGCCCCTTCCCCCTGCGTCCGCTTCCCGGCGCCGCACTTCCGGCCTGGCCTGGCTGCTGCTGCTCGTCATGGTGCCGATCGCCGGCGCCCTGGGCTGGCGCGCCTGGCAGGCGGAGGTCGAGGCCCGCAGCGCGGCCGATGCCGAAGAGATCCAGCGCCTGGACGCGCTTGCACAGCGCGTGGGCACCCTGCGCGCCAACCAGCAGGCCCAGGGCAAGCGCATGCAGCAGTCCGAGGCGACCAATCGCCTGCTGCGCGACGAGCTGCTGGCCATGGGACAGCGCGCGGCCCTGCTCGAGGACAGCGTGCAGCGCCTGGCGGACCCGACGCACGATGCCGCCCGCTCGCTGCGCCTCGACGAGATCGAGCTGCTGCTCGCCCAGGCCCAGCAGCGCCTGCTGGTCGCGGGTGATCTTGAGGGCGCGCGCCGGACGTACGCCCTGGCCACGCGCCTGGCCGAAGCGCTGACCACGCCCGGCGATATCGACCTGCGCCACGCGCTGACCCGGGAGCGGGCCATGCTCGATGCCCTGGGCGAGGATCCGCGGATCCGCGCCATGAAGCGCATCGATGCCTTCGAAGCCGGTTTCGACGCAGGCCCGGCCGGGGTCTTCGAGACGGGTGCGGAGGCCGCGCAGGGCGCCGGCGCGACGTGGTGGCGACGGCTGGCACGGCGCATCGTCGAGGTGCGCCCCAGCGATGATCGCCTGGCCGTGGACTCCGGCGAACAGGCTGCGGGCCAAGCTGCGCTGCGCCTGGAACTCACGCTTGCGCGTGCCGCCGCCGAGCGCCGGGACGCCGACGGGTATGCGGCGGCGCTGGCGCGCGGATCGGCGTGGCTGCCGCGGCTTCGGCCCGGTTCGCCTGCGCGCGACGCGTTGGCACGCGAGCTCGAGGCGATTGCCGCGCTGCCGCTCGCCCTCGCCCTGCCCGAGCTCGGCACGTCGCTGGAACAGCTGCGGAGGCTCCGGGGCAATGACACGGTCGCGGCTCCGGACGCGACATGAACACGGCCGCGACACCGCCGCGGCTACGGTGGCACCAGCCTCTGGAGACCTGCCATGAACCTGTTCCGCACCCTGCTTGTCTGGATCCTGCTGGCGATCATCGGCGCCCTGGCCTGGCACCTCCTGGCCCAGGACCCCGGCCATGTGCTGGTGCGCTACCGCGGCTGGGACTACACCACCAACCTGCTCTGGGTCTCGGTGGCCGTGGTCGCGGGACTGTTCGCGCTGTGGCTTCTGTGGTCGCTGATAGCGCTGCCGTTGCGGGCCTTCCGCCGCCGCCGCGACCAGCAGTCGCGCGCCCGCCTGGGCTCTGGCCTCGAGGCGCTGCACCAGGGCCACTACGCGCGCGCCGAGAAGCTGCTGCCGCAGGCCGGCGACGAAAGCGACGCCGCGGTCGCCCGGCTTGCCGCCGCGCGATCCGCCATGGCCCGCGGCGACCACGCCGCAGCGCGCAGCCATCTTGATTCGATCGACAGCCATCACGCCCTGACCCGGGCCATCGGCCGCGCCGAGCTGGCGCTTGCCGAACACCGCCCCACCGACGCACTGGTGGCGCTGGACGACCCCGCGGCGCAACCGCTGTCACCGCGCGGGCTCGCGCTGCGCGCCGACGCCCTGGCCACCTCGCGCCAGGCCGGCGATGCCTATGCCCTGCTCGGCGCCCTGCGCCAGCAGCAGGCGCTGCCGGAGGCGGCACTCGCCGAACGCGAACGCGCCTGGGCAGCACAGGCGCTCACCGAAGCATCCGATGCAAACGCCTTGGCAGATCGCTGGGAGAGCGTGCCCAAGGCGCTGCGCAGCGAGCCCGCGGTGGTGTCCGCCTACGCCGGGCGCGCGGCCGCGCTGCGTTGGGAAGACGCCGCCACGTCAAGCATCGAGCATGCGTTGGACGCGCGCTGGGACGAAGGCCTGGCCGCGTGCTACGGGCGCCTGCCCATCGATCGCGTCGAACACCGCGCGGCGCAGGCCACCCGCTGGCTGCAGCAGCACCCGGGCAGCCCGGCGCTGCTGCTGACCCTGGCGCGCCTGGCGCGCGCACGCGGCGAGTGGCCACAGGCCGAGGACTATCTGCACCGCGCCCTGGCCCAGGGTGCCGGCGCGGAAGCCTGGGAACAGCTTGGCGACGGCCACTCCGCAATAGGCGATGACGCCCGCGCGCGTGTCGCCTATGCCAATACGCTGCGCGCGCTGCGCGGCGAAGCCACGGAGCCGATGCCAGGCCTTGGGCCGCACCAGGCCATCCATGGCGTGCAGGACGATCGCGTGGTGATCGGGGACCGCGTCGTCAGCGATGACCGCAGCGCGACCGGGGAGGATCGCGACGAACACGGGTTCCCCCGCATCCGCGACTGAGGCCACGGCCGCCAATCCCGACCGGCTGGCCTGGCTCCGGCGGCAGGGATCCCGCCGCCGCGACCTGCCTGCTCAGCGCTCCAGGATCGCGACCACGCCCATGCCGCCGGCGGTGCAGATCGAGACCAGCGCGCGGCCGCCGCCGCGTTCCTGCAGCTGGCGCGCCGCAGTTGCCACCACGCGCGCGCCGGTGGCGGCGAAGGGATGCCCGGTGGCCAGCGACGAGCCGACCGGATTGATCCTGGCCGCATCGATGCGCCCCAGCGGCGCGTCCAGGCCCAACCGGCTGCGGCAGTAGTCCTCGCTTTCCCAGGCGCGCAGCGTGCACAGCACCTGGGCGGCAAAGGCTTCGTGGATCTCGTAGATGTCGAAGTCCTGGAGCGCCAGGTTGTTGCGGGCGAGCATCTCGGCCACGGCCACGGTCGGCGCCATCAGCAGGCCTTCGCCGTGGACGAAGTCGACCGCGGCCACGTGCGCGTCGCGGACGTGGCACAGCACCTCGTGGCCATGCGCGGCCGCCCATTCGTCTGTGGACAGCAGGCAGGCGGCGGCACCGTCGGTAAGCGGCGTCGAGTTGCCAGCGGTCAGCGTGCCAAGCCCGGAGCTGCGATCGAATGCCGGCTTGAGCGTGGACAGCTTTTCCAGCGACGTGTCGGCGCGCAGCACGTTGTCGCGCGAAACCCCGCGGAAGGCCACGACCAGGTCATCGAAGAAGCCGCGCTCGTAGGCCGCGGCCAGCTTGTGGTGCGAGGCCACGGCGAGCTCGTCCTGCGAATCGCGTGAGATGCTCCACTCCTTGGCCATGTCCTCGCAATGCTCGCCCATCGACTTGCCGGTGCGCGGCTCGGCCACGCCGGGGAAGTCCGGCTTGAGCTCGCCCGGGCGGAAGCCACTGAACTGCGCCAGCTTGTCCTTGGTGGTCTTCGCCGCGTTCGCCGCGAGCAGGCGCCGGCGCAGCGACTTGCCGTACACGATCGGGACGTCGGAGGTGGTGTCGCTGCCGCCGCCGATGCCGCTGTCGATCTGCCCGGCGGCAATCCTGTTGCCGATGGTGATGATCGAATCCAGCGAGGTGCCGCAGGCGCGCTGCAGGGTGATGCCCGGCGTCAGCGGCGACAGCCCCGAGGACAGCGCCGCCTCGCGGCCCAGGTTCCAGTCGCTGGAGTGCTTGATCACCGCGCCCATCGCGACCTCGCCCAGGCGCTGGCCGTGGAGGCCGAACCTCTCCACCAGCGCACCCAGGGTGCGCACGGACATGCCGAGGTTGCCAACATCGGCATAGGCCGTGTTCTGTCGGCAAAAGGGAATGCGAACACCGCCGAGGACGGCGACCGGGCGACCATGCAGCATCTGGGGACCTCGCAGGCTGCCCACCGACCGTGGCAGGCATAATGGCGACGAGTTTAGCGCCGCCCATGCGCAGGGCCAATGAACAAGACCGCAGAGAACACCCCCCGGACCCGCCGCGTGCTTGGCGCGCTGGCACTTGAACTGGTGCCCGGCAGCAGCGCGGCGCGCAATGCGGTGGCGCAGGCCGATGCCGGCGACATCGCCGCACTGGTCGCCGCCGACCTTGCGAAATTCGCACCCGAAGCCGCCAGCCTGGACTGCACCCTGGTCGCCGCGCACTTCGATCCGGTCGAGCTGCTGCGCCCGGGTTGGCCCCTGCACCAGGAGCTGTGGCAACTCGCGGCCAAGGCCCCGCGCGCGCCCGGCGGCGGCGGCCGCATCCTCGCTTTCGGCAGCCACGAAGGCCGCCTGCCCGGCGCGCTGTCACCCGCGCCGGAGTATTCCGGCGGGCCGCTGCGGCTGCTGCCCTACGTGCTGGATGGCGACCCGGCCACGGTCGCGCGGGTTGCGGCCCGCTGCGAGGCCGACCTGATGGAGGAAGGCATGGCCGGCGCCGGCGCTGCGCTGGCGATGCAGGACGCCTTCGGCATGCGCGTGGAGCACGCGCGCCACCTCACCGTGCACGACCTGTGCGCGCTGACGGCGATGCAGTACGAACATGCCGGCCTCGGGCCGCTGTGGCCGCTGCTGGAAACCGCCCTGCTCTCACCCGTGCGCGAGGCCTGGCTCGACGCACCGCCCGAACCCCTGTTGCACTACGCGGACGGCATCGTGCGGATGGCGATGTTCACCCCCGCTGCCTGGCGTGCGCGCCACGCGCCGCAAACCCCCGGCGCCGGCGACGACGACGCTGATGACCAGGCGCGCACCGGCCTCGCGCGCCTGTACGCCCATTTCGAAGCGCGCCAGCGCCAGTTCACCAGCCTGCTGCGCGCGCACGGCGTGGCCGTGGAATTCATCCACTGCCAGGGCGACGCGCGGGCGGAACTCGAAGCACCGCCCGCGCGCTGAATCACATCGACTGGGTGATCACGCCGCAGGCCAGGCGCGCGCCGGCATTGCCGGTGGGCTGGGTGGCGTAGTCGTCCGGATCGGCATGCACGATCACCGCCCGGCCGAGGACGTCGGTCGGCGCGCCGTCGGCCAGCGTGGCACCGTCAAGGCGGGTGTCGACCCGGGCCACGCCCGTGTCGTCGGCCCGGATGTTGTCGGTGTCGCCCACGTGGTGCTCGCCGGAGCTCACGCGGCCGTGGGCACTGTCGGCGGGATTGAAGTGGCCGCCGGCGCTGGTGCCGTCGGGCGCGCTGCAGTCGCCGCTCTCGTGCACGTGGAAGCCGTGCTCGGTATTGGGCGTCAGCCCGTTGACCTGGCCGGTGATGGTCACGCCGCCGTCGACGGCGGCGAACGTGATCTCGCCGGTGACCGAGTTGCCCTCGGTCGCGGCCAGGACCGCCATCGTGCCGGCGGCCGGGGTGGTGGTCATGTCGGCGGTCGCGCCCGCGGTGGTGGGTGCGACTGGTGCGTCGGCCGTGGCCGGCGGAGTCGCCGCATCGTCGTAGGGGTCCTGGCGATCGCCGCAGGCGGCAAGCCCGAGCGCGAGCGACGCGGCAAGAAGGGTCATGGGGATCGTACGCATGGGTGGTACTCCTTTCCTATGGCGCGCCCGGAGGCGCGATGGTGATGATTCCGCACGCGATCCGCGCGCCGGTGGCGCCGGCGGTGGAGCCCAGTACCACCAGCGAACGGCCGGCGATGTCGTTGGCCGCAGCGCCGCCGAGTACGGCCCCCGGGACCAGCTGGTCGACGTGGGCCACGCCGCGCTCGTTGGCGATGATGCGGTCGCTGCCGCCGTCGAGCGCGCCGCTGCCGCTGGCATCGAAATAGGGGCCGGCGCTTGAGGCGTCGATCGCGCTGCAGTCGCCGCGCGCGTGCACCTGCAGGACGTGGGCGCCGTTGCTGCTGAGGCCGCCGACGTCGCCGGACAGGCGCACGCCGCCCGGCTCCGCGCGCAGCACGATGCGGCCGCTGGCCAGGGTGGCCGAAGCCGCGGTCAGGTTGGCGTGCGCGACGGCCGCCGTTCCCGCGTCTGCGCGTGGCGGGGGCGGTGCCGGTGGCGGCTCGCGCGTCGCGGGTGGCGTGCCGGCACAGCCGGCGAGCACTCCCGTGGCGAAAATGAGGGCGGACAGGCGACGCATGCGGCTCACGGCTGGAAGGCAAGCGCCATAGCGTAGCGTCCGGGTGGTATGGGGTGCGTGAGCCTTGCGTTCAGGATGCGGGATGGCGCGCACCGAGCTTGCGCGTGAGCGTGTTGCGGCCGACGCCGAGTGACGCGGCGGCCTCGCTGCGACGACCGCCGGCGTGTTCGAGCGCGGTTTGCAGCAGCACCCGGTCCAGGCGATCGCGGGCGTCGGCGTGGATGCCCTGGGCGCCGGCGGCCAACTGTGCCCCCGTCCACGCGCGCAGTGCGGCCTCCCAGTCGTCTTCGCCTCCCGGCGCGATACCGCCCGGCGTACCGCGCGTTCCCCAGGCCTCGTCGAGGTCGGCGGCGTCCACCACGTCGCCCGACGCCAGCGCGGCCATCCGCCAGCAGAGGTTTTCGAGTTCGCGCACGTTGCCGGGCCAGGGATGCGCCTGCATGCGCTCCAGCGCCGGGCGAGACAGGCGCTTCGCCGGCGCCACGAAGCGCCGGGCCGCGCGCTGCAGGAAGCGCTCGGCCAGGCGCGGGATGTCCTCGCGCCGCTCGCGCAGCGGCGGCAGGCGCAGGCGCACCACGTCAAGGCGATGCAAGAGGTCGGCGCGGAAGCCGCCGTCGCGCACCTTCGCTTCCAGGTCCTGGTGGGTCGCCGCGACCACCCGCACGTCGACCCGGATCAGCTCGCGGCCGCCGACGCGGAAGAACTCGCCCTCGGCCAACACCCGCAGCAGCCGCGTCTGCAGCGGCAGCGGCATGTCTCCGATCTCGTCGAGGAAGAGCGTGCCGCCGTCGGCCTGTTCGAATCGGCCGACGTGGCGCCGGGTCGCGCCGGTGAAGGCGCCGGCCTCGTGGCCGAACAGTTCGCTCTCCAGCAGCTCCGACGGGATCGCCGCGGTGTTGAGCGCGACGAAGGGCATGCGCGCGCGCGGGGATTCGCGATGCAGCGCGCGCGCCACCAGCTCCTTGCCGGTGCCGGTCTCGCCGGTGACCAGCACCGACAGCGGCGCCTGCGCCAGCCGGCCGATGGCGCGGAACAGCTGCTGCATCGCGGGCGCGTCACCCACCAGCGCGTCGTCCCCGGGCGCGGCGCTGGCAGGGCCCGGTTCGGACTCTCCGCCATCGCCAGGCGCATCGCCGGCGCTGCCCAGTGCGCGCGCCGCCAGTGCCACCGCGTCGTCGAGGTCGAAGGGCTTGGGCAGGAAATCCCTGGCGCCGCCGCGGAACGCACCCGCGGTGCTGGCGACATCGGTGTAGGCACTCATCACCACCACCGGCAGTGCCGGCAGCCGCTGCCTGAGCGCGTCGAGCAGGCGCAGGCCGTCGTCACCGGGCATGCGCACGTCGGTGAACAGCAGGCGTGGCGGCGCGGCGCCCCGCTCGAGCGTGGACAGCACGTCGGCCGCCGATTCGAAGCCGGTGACCTCGTAGCCGGCATCGCGCAGCGCCGTGGCGAGCACGAAGCGCACGCTGCGGTCGTCATCCACCACCCAGATGCGCGGGCCCTCGCCGTGGGTCACGGCGAGGGCCCGCCGCCCACAGTGGCAGTGGTGGCGCTGGTGGCAGCGGCGTCCGCGGCTTCGCCGGGCGATTCCCCCCCAAAACC
>NZ_JBCLVC010000017.1:0-104938 GCF_039548475.1 Luteimonas yanweni
CCCCCCCCCCCCCCCCCCCCCCCCCCCCCCCCCCCCCCCCCCCCCCCCCCCCCCCCCCCCCCCCCCCCCCCCCCCCCCCCCCCCCCCCCCCCCCCCCCCCCCCCCCCCCCCCCCCCCCCCCCCCCCCGCCGCCCACGGTGGCAGTGGTGGCGCTGGTGGCAGCGGCGTCCGCGGCTTCGCCGGGCGATTCCACCGCAACACCGTTGGCGTCGCCGGCGGGCGCCGCGGAGGCAGGTGGATACGGCAACAACAGCGTGAACACCGTATGCCCCGGGCGCGAGCGGTAGGCGAGGCTGCCGCGGTGCTCGCGCGCCACCTGCTGCGCCAGCGCCAGCCCCAACCCGCTGCCCTCGGCGCGGCCCGAGACGAGCGGAACGAACACCTGTTCGGCCAGTTCGTCGGGCACCCCGCGGCCGTCGTCAACAACGTCCAGGCGCAGCGCCAGCGCGTGCAGCCCGCTGCCGATGCGCACCCCGTGCTCGGCGCGCGTGCGCAGCGCCACTTCGCCGGCGCCTGCTTCGATCGCATTGCGCACCAGGTTCCACACCGCCTGCACCAGGCGGTCGTGGCCGCCGTCGAACTCCGGAAGGCTGGGGTCGTAGTCACGCACCAGCTTCACCGCCCAACCGGCGTCCGCCTCGGCCAGGCGCAGCACGCGCTCCAGCACCGCGTGCACGTTCAGCGGCGCATGCGGGCTCGGCGGCGCGGGATCGAGCATGCGGTCGACCAGCTGCGCCAGGCGCGCGACTTCGGAATCGACCAGTTCCAGCAGCTCGCGCGCCGGGGCGTCGTTGCCGGGGATGCGGCGCGCCAGCAGCTGCGCGGCGCCTTTCAGGCCCGCCAGCGGGTTGCGCAGTTCGTGCGCCAGTCCCCTGAGCGTCGCCGACAGCGCCAGCGGCAGGGCCGCGACCGGATCGCCTCCGGGGAATTCGTCCACCGGATGCAGCTCCAGCAGCCAGCCGCTGCCGTGCGGGCCCAGCCACGCGTCCGCGAAGTGGGGCGCGGCGCCGGGCACGGCCAGTGCCAGCCGCTGCAGGCGCCTGGACTCGCGCGGCTCCGGGGCCTCCAGCGCGCGCGCCAGGGCATCGCCCTCGAACTCCAGCGAGGCCAGCGGCACGCCCGCCAGGCGCCGCGCACTGACCACCAGCCACTGCGCACAGGCGGCATTGGCGGCGATCACGGTCCCGTCGCCGGCGGCGACCAGGACCGGCGTACTGAGCGATTCGAAGTCGTGGGCGGGCAGCGGCATTGCACCAATCTAGTGCAAGAGGCTGGCTTCGCGACAGCGGCGCATGGGGTTATCCCGTATTGAGCCCCCGGGCCGGCGATGCAACCCTCGTACCCGCGCACCCGCATGGCCTCGGCCCGGTGGAGGGTGCCGTCCGAATTTCGCCCGCTCCGGCACGCCGGCTCAGGGCCTGGAGAGTCGCCATGAACAATCCTGTCTCTGATCGATACACCCGCCTCGCCCCGCCGCCCCCTCCGCCGCCGCCGCCCCCGCCGCCGAAGATCGAAAAGGCCGAGGACGCCCTCGCGCAGGCCAGGCACGACCATGGTGGCAGCGTACACGGCACGACCCATGCAGATACACAGGCCAACCTCGCCGAGAGCCGCCAGGCGGCGATCGACCAGGCCATGCAGGATGGCCGCGGCGGCGACATCAGCACCATCAATACCGCCTTCGACCAGGCGCTGGCACGCCTCGACGCCGCTGACATCGCCTACCAGACGCAGTCCGGCCCGGCGGTCGACACCGGCACCGGCCAGGCGGCGGACGGACGCAGCATCCGGACATCGACCCACGCCGATGGCACCCGGATCGTGCAGGCCGAAGGCGTGGATGCGCGCGGCAATGCGGTGGCCACCACGCAGGTGTTCGAGGCGGGCGCGACCGGCGCCGCGGCCCGGGTGCCGTTGGAAAGCCGCACCGTGGTCGCCAACGGCACCTCGACCACCAGCGGGCTGCCGGAGCGCAGCGTGGAACAGGCCGCCGACGGCCAGGGCACGGTGATCACCGACACCTGGGGCGATACGCCCGGCGCGCCCGAGCGCGTGGTGCGCCACGTCGTCCTGCCATCCACCCACGGTGGCCAGCAGGTCCAGTCGGTGACGCTGCTGGACGGCGGCGCCGAGGCCGACGTCCCGCCCGCGCTGCGCATCCGCGAAATCGCCGCCGACGGCACGGTAGACTTCGATACCGGCGAAGTCAGCCGCGTGTCGTCCACGGCCGTGCCGGGGCAGCCCGGCGTCTCGACCGTGAGCCATGCCTACGACAGCGGCATGCGAATGGAGTACGCCATCCACGCCGCACCCGCCGGCAGCGAGGGCGTGCCGGACGCGATGCTCTCGCAGGCACTGGCGACCGAAGACGGCAGCGTCGTCTTCGAATCCACCGGCGTGACCCGGACCGAAACCTCCGGTCCGCAGGGCGACCTTCAGATCACCGACACCGCCGCCGACGGCAGCCGCACCGTCTACAACCTCGGCACCGACGGCCAGCTGGCAGGCACCCGCGCCTACGGCGCCGACGGCGCCCTGCTGCAGACCCTCACCCGCGAGTCGCTGGACGGCCTGCCGGAAGTCGCCAGCCGCGAGACCGTCACCGCCGCCGATGGCAGCCAGGTGGTGACCGAATACAACGCCGACGGCGAACCCCTGGGCATCCGCGAGATCGACGCCAATGGCGCCACCGTCCAGGAAGTCGGCTCGCTCAAGGGCGAGCGCATCGACGCCGCCCGCGCCGACGAGGTCGCCGGCGAGATTTTGGATGTCGGTGTTCGCCACCTGTGGAGCGACAACTACGAGAAGCGCCTGCTCTACGCTTTGGAAACCCTGCAGGACCTCGATCCGGTCTCGCAGCAGATGGTGCTGGGCGCCCTGCAGGAACAGGATCCCGGCATGGGCCAGTCCTGGTTCCGCACGGGCATCCTGGAAAACCTGAAGAGCGACGAACTGGCGCTGCTCGACGGCGGCGGCCTCGACATCATGACCGGCGTGCCCGGCACCACCGCCGACGACCTGGAGGCGATCAGGACCATCCACCAGCTGGACGTGGACGCGGGCGAGTACACCGGCGAGTACGGCGAGTACGCGGCCACCAGCAACGAACAGGAGGCCGGCCAGCTGCAGGCCTTCATGGCCGAACACGAGGCGCGCGCCGGCGATCCGCAGGCACAGGCCCGGTTTGTCGCGCTGTACGAGCGCATGCACGGCGATGCCTTCGTCGAGGGCTTCCTGAGCGACGAGACCCTGGCCGAGGCGAAGGACACCGGACTGTCGCTCTACAAGGATGCCAGCGTGGTCGGGATCGACAACGCGGCCTACGACGTGCTGATGGGCAACCGCCTGGAGACCGCGGCCGATTCGCGCGAGGACGTACTGACCGCGCGCGACCGGGTAATGGATGCCGGCGTGCGCCGCTTCATGGTCGACAACCAGGAAGAGCGCGTGCAAGCGCTGGTGACCGAAATGGCCAAGCTCGACCCCGAAGGCCAGGCGGCGCTGATGCGCCAGGTGGTCCAGGCCGATCCCGATGCGCGCCTGAACTGGCTGCGCGACGGCATCATCGACCGCGCCACCGAGGGCAACCAGGCATTCACTCCCGAAATGCGGGACGTGATCACCGGCATCCGCGGCAACGGCGAGACCAGCTTCATGGGCCAGCTGCAGGGCTTCGGCGGCGGCGTCAAGGACGCCGGCGTGGGCTTCGTGGTCGGCCTGGGCGTACTGGCACGGACGTCCTACGACCTCTCCGGCGCCGGCGTCATCAGCGACCTGGTCACCGGCGGCGACGGCCCCGCCTTCCTGCCCAGCGCGCAGCGTGGACAGGACACGGGCAAGGCCATGATCGAAGGCCTGCCGCACATGTTTTCGCACATCGGCGCCGCCTGGGGCGATGGCCGCTACGGCGAGGCCCTGGGCAACATCACCTTCGACGTCGCGTCGATGCTGATCCCGGTCAAGATCCCCAAGATCAGGCTGCCCGGAGGCGCGGGCGCGGCCGACAACATCGCCGGCGCCGCCGACAACCTGGCCACGGCGCGCTACGTGGACCAGCAGGGGCGGCCGGTCAACGCGCCGGCGACCGGGCCGCGGCTCGCCACGGCGGGTCCGGACGGCACGTACACGATCACCGACGCGGCGCCGCCGGGCGGCACTGCGGCGCGGCAGGGCATCGAGGCTCCGCCGCCGCGCCTGGCGATCGAGGCCGCGCCGACGCCCGAGCTCCTCGCCCAGCGCCAGGCCACCGCCGCCGCGTTCTACGAGCGCGCGACCGGGCGCCCGGCCGACCCCGCGCACCTCGGCGGCATCGACTTCAGCCGTCCGGTGGAGGTGCAGACGCTGCGCGAAGGCACGGTGGTCTACCAGTGGCAGGCGCCGGGCGCACCACAGGGCAGCTACTTCTCGCCCTCGCCCACCGCACGGCCGACCGATATCGGCATCTCGAGCGTGGGCGTGCGGCCCGAGGTGTACCAGAAGGTCTCCGAAACCCTCCGCAACGTCGATCCGCAGGCGCCGGCGCCGGTCCGCCACGCCGACGGGACCTACAGCGGCATGGACCCCGCCCATGCCATCGAGGTCACGCCCGACGGGATCGTCGACAAGACGCGCGTCGCCTACGTGGTGACGCGCGACACCGACGTGCTGGTTTCGACCGCGCGCCAGGTCAACGACACCTGGGCCATCCCCGACCGCTCGATGACGTCCATCCCGACCGAGGGCGGCCGGCTGCAGATCTACACCGGCGACGGCGGCGCGTTCCAACCGGTGGTCCGCGGCGCCGAGCCGCCGGCGACGACGCCGCCTGGCGCGGTCTCCGCATACGCCGTGCCACCCGGCCGGACCTTTGCCGACGACGTGCTCGGCACCGGGCCGCACCGGCTGGACGGCGATTTCCTGGAGATCGCCAGGCACGTGTACAAGGCCGACGGCACGCCGCTTGAAGGCGGCTTCCGCCAGCTGGGCGAAGCGGACCTGCCGCCCGGCATCAGCGCGGCCGACCTCGACCATGCGTCCGGGCTGCGTGCCGCGATCTACACCAATGGCGAGGGCCAGTTCGTGCTCGCGTTCAAGGGCACCACACCCACGTCGCTGCGCGACATCAAGGCCGACGTCGTGCAGGGCCTGGGCTTCCCGTCCGGGCAGTACACGCATGCGGTCGAGCTCACGCGCCATGCGCATGCCGCCTACGGCGACAACCTGGTGCTGACCGGGCACTCGCTGGGCGGCGGGCTGGCCTCGCAGGCCGCGATGGCCGCCGGCGCCGGCCACCTGCCGGCGATCGTGTTCAACCCGGCCGCGGTGCATCCGCGCAACCTGGCGCGCGAGAACCCGCTGTTCCAGGACGGCGGTGGCGTCCAGCACGCGGCCGAGGGCGGCAGCTTCGCGAACGGTCGCGAACTGGCCCCGTACTACGCCGGCGAAGGCGGCCTGGTGCGCGCCTACATCGTCAGGAACGACGAACTCACCCTGCTCCAGGACCGCGTCCCGGGCATGCCAAGTGCGTTGGGGCATCGTGAGGGGCTGCCGGCCAACTTCCCCTTCGGGCACGGCACCGCCGCGCTGCAGGAGGGATTCGCCAAGCGCTTCCCTGACGGCGTGCCCGATATCGACCCGGACGTCGGATCCCTGTACATCGATCCGGCCAGCGGCGAGTGGACCACGCGGGCGCCCGATCCCGACGGCCCCACCTGGCCCGGCAACTGGTTCATGGGCGGGTCCACACCGTAACGCCGTAACGGCGGAGTGCGGGGTGCGGAGTGCGGGCTTCGCGAGCGCGCCGCCCGCGCGACGATTTGCTAGGGCGCCGGCACCAGCAACCCGGCGCCCTCCGGCCGCGTCAGCGCGTGCAGGATCCGCAGGTCTTCCTCGTCCAGCGTGGTCAGCGCATCGCCGCGAAAGCGCAGGCGGAATGCCCGGATCGCCGCCGCGGGATCGTCAACGGCATAGCCGACCAGCCGCAGCGCGCGCATCGCATCGAAGCCATCCGGCGCCGGTGGCGCGTCATCGGCGGGCCAGATGCCGAAGCCGGCTGCGGCCAGTCGCTTCCAGGGGAACAGCGCACCCGGATCGATCTTGCGCGATGGCGCGAGGTCGGAGTGCCCGATCACCTGGCTGCGCGGAATCCGCAGGCGCGTGGTCAGGTCCTCAAGCAGGCGCAGCAGCGCCTGCACCTGCGGCTCGGTGAAGGGTTCACGGCCATCGTTGTCGATCTCGATGCCGATCGACGCCGAGTTGAGGTCGGTGATCGTGCCCCAGCGCCCGCCACCGGCGTGCCAGGCGCGTCGCGAGTCCGCGACCAGCTGGTAGATCGCGCCGTCGTCGCCGACCAGGTAGTGCGAGCTCACCGGCCCGCCGCTGTTGCGGGTGCTCAGCGTGCGCAGGCTCTGTTCGACCGAGTCCTGCTCGGTGTAGTGCAGGACGATGACGACCGGGCGTCGCTCGTCGTGGTTGGGCGACGGCACCCAGTGCGCGATCGGGTTGCGCGCCGGCTGGTGGGCGCAGGAAACGAGCAGGAGCATGCATGCAAGCACGGCAGTGACACGAAGCATCGTGCGTCCTTCAGCGACCACGGCAGCGCATTACACCCCATTCCGCCTGCACGGGCACGTCCGTCCCGGCAGGGGCGTTTCGCGCGGCGCGCGAAGACGGCGCTAAAGCCCCGGCCGGGCCGGCCGTTATATGCCAACACACCGACCCGGATCTGCCGCGCGCACTCCCATGCAACACGAACGCCTTCCATCCCGTCGCAGAAGCCAGGCCACCAGGCTGCCTCGCCGGACCGTGGCCGCATGAGCGCCACGGCGGACGGGGCGGCGGCGGACGGGCTCGTCGCCGACTGGCGGCAGCAGCTGCTGGATGCCGATGGCGCGGCGGAGCTGGAGGCGGCCACCTGCCGGCTCGCCTGCACCATCCCGGGCGTGGCCCGGGCCCGGCTGGTGGCATCCGGACAGGTCCAGGGCACCGCCACCGGGCTGCGGATCCCCCTGCCTGCCAGCGGTGTCCACATGGTGGTGGAGCCTGCTCCCGGGTCGGGCGACATACTTCGGCCGGCTACCCTGCACCCTCTGTTGCAGGCCGCCGACCGGCTGCTGGCCCGCGAGCGCAGATTGACCGAGCTGTCGCTCGAAGTCGGTCGCCAGCAGCACTCCGATCGCCTGCAGCGCGCGCTGTTCGCCATTTCCGAACTGGCGGTGTCGCACCGGGACATGGCCGACGTGCTGCGCGGCATCCACGACATCGTGGGCACGCTGATGTACGCGGAGAACTTCTTCATCGTCCTGCGCGATCCCGCCGCCGACACCGTCGAATTCCTCTATTTCGCCGACGTGCAGGACCAGGCTCCGTTCGTGGGCGAGCTTCCGCTGGAAGAGCTGCGCCACTCGTATACCTGGCATGTGCTGCAGGGCCGCCGCGCGCTGCGCGGAGACGCCGGGCGGATGGCGCAGCTCGTGGACGGCCCGCTGCGCGCGGTCGGGACCGACTGCGCCGACTGGCTGGGGGTTCCGATCCTGCGCGATAGAGAAGCCCTGGGCGCGATCGTCGTCCAGAGCTACACGCCCGACGCGGGATTCAGCGCCGAAGACCAGGCGCTGCTCGAGTTCGTCGCCAGCCACATCCTCACCGCGCTCGAACTCAAGCGCAGCACGGTGCTGCTGGAGCGCAACGTCGAGGCGCGCACGCGGGAGCTGGCCGCGGTCAACCGCGCGCTGCAGCAGGAGGTGGTCGAGCGCGAGCGCGCCGAGCGCCTGCAGGAGGCGCTGTACCAGGTGGCCCAGCTCGCAAGCACGTACATCGACTCCGGGGAGTTCTACGCGCGCATCCACCAGATCGTCGGCCGCCTCCTCAATGCCGACAACTTCTTCATCGCCCTGCTGTCCGACGACGGCACCCGGCTGGAGTTCCCGTACTACGTCGACACCCGACTGCGCCACGTGCGCTCGGGTCGCCCACTGGGCCGGGGACTGACCGAGCTCGTGCTGCGACGGGGGGAGCCCGTGCTTGCCTGCGACGAACAGGCCGAGGCACTGGAGCGTGCCGGCGAGATCGCCTACGTGGATGGCGGTGGCCCGCGCTCGCTGTGCTGGCTGGGCGTGCCGCTCGGCTCGGGCGCCCAGGTCATCGGCGTCGTCGCGGTGCAAAGCTATATCCGCGAGGTCGACTACAGCCTGGCCGACCAGGAGCTGCTGTCGTTCGTCGCGTCCCAGATCGCGACCAGCCTGCTGCGACTGCGCGCCGACGACTTCCAGCAGCAGGCCTACGCGCGGCTGGAGGAACACGTGGCCGAGCGCACCGCCGAACTGAGCCGCCAGATCCAGGAGCGCGAACGGGTCCAGCAGCGGCTGCGCCACGAAGTGATGCACGACGCGCTGACCGGCCTGCCCAACCGCGGCCACCTGCATCGGCGCATCAACGAAGCGCTGCTGAAAGTGCACGCGCGCCCCGGCTGCCGCTGCGCGCTGCTGTACCTGGACGTCGACCGCTTCAAGGTCATCAACGACAGCCTCGGCCACCTTGCCGGCGACGACTTCCTGCGCGAGGTCTCGCGTCGCCTGCAGGCCTGCGTCCGTGCGCCCGACCTGGTCGCGCGGCTCGCGGGCGACGAGTTCGTCATCCTGCTGGAGGACGTGGCGCTCGACGACACGGGCCAGCCGACGGCGGCGATCACCGTCGCACGCCGCGTACTGGACCTGCTGTCGCAGCCGCTGGTCCTGTCCGGCCGCACGCTGGAACCGTCGGCGAGCATCGGCATCGCGATCGCGGACAGCCGCTACCGGGCGACCGACGACCTGGTGCGCGATGCCGACACCGCCCTGTACGAAGCCAAGGCCCGCGGCGGCAAGCGCTGGCACCTGTTCGACGAATCCCAGCCGCGCACCGCGGTCGACGAACTGACCATGGAGGCCGAGCTGCGGCTGGCGCTCAAGCGCGACGAGCTGGAGCCGTACTTCCAGCCGATCGTCAACCTTGCCGACGGCAGCGTGGTGGGCCACGAGGCACTGATGCGCTGGAACCATCCGCAGCGCGGCGTGCTGCGCCCCGGCGACTTCCTGGAAGTGGCCGAGGACAGCGGGATCATCGAGGCGATCGACTGGCGCATCTTCAAGCGCGCCTGTGCACTGGCCGCATGCCGCGAGGGCGACAGCTACCTGTCGATCAACGTCTCGCCAAGGCACCTGCTGCGCGCGGACTTCGCCGGCCGGCTGCTGGCGCTGCTCGAGCGCACCGGCCTTGCGCCGTCGCGGCTCCTGATCGAGGTCACCGAAGGTTCGCTGCTGGACAACCCGGACCAGGTACGGGGCCTCCTGCAGGAGCTGCAGGAACACGGCGTGGGGGTGGCGCTGGACGACTTCGGCACCGGCTATTCGTCACTGAGCTACCTGCATACCTTCCCGCTGCGGATGCTCAAGATCGACCGCACCTTCCTTGCCGCGCTCGACAGGCAGGGCAACAGCGCGGCGGTGGTCGACGCGGTGCTGGCACTCGCCCGCGCGTTGCGGATGGACGTGGTGGCCGAGGGAATCGAGGCCGAGGAACAGCGCGCGGCCCTGGTGGCGCTTGGCTGCATCTTCGGCCAGGGCTATCTGTTCGGCCATCCACTGGCGGTGGAGTGCGCCCGCGATGCGGGCGCAGGATGCAATGGCCGGCACGCCGGCCAGGGTCAGATCGCGTAGTACATCTGGTATTCGAGCGGATGGGTCGCCGAACGGAACGCGGTGACCTCCTTCATCTTCAGCGCGATGTAGGCGTCGATGAAGTCGTCGCTCATCACGCCGCCGGCCTTGAGGAACTCGCGGTCGGCGTCCAGTGCCTCCAGCGCCTGGTCGAGCGAATGGCAGACAGTCGGGATGCCCTTGGCCTCTTCCGGCGGCAGGTCGTACAGGTCCTTGTCGCTGGGGCCGCCCGGGTCGATCTGGTTCCTGATGCCGTCGAGCCCGGCCATCATCAACGCGGTGAACAGCAGGTAGCCGGAACTCATCGCATCGGGGAAACGGAATTCGATGCGGCGCGCCTTCGCATTGCTCACGTACGGGATCCGGCAGGACGCGGAGCGGTTGGACGCCGAGTAGGCCAGCATCACCGGCGCCTCGAAGCCCGGCACCAGGCGCTTGTAGCTGTTGGTGCTGGCGTTGGAGAAAGCGTTGATCGCGCGCGCGTGCTTGAACACGCCGCCGATGTACCACAGCGCGGTCTGGCTCACGCCGCCGTAGCCGTCGCCGGCGAACAGGTTGACGCCACCCTTGGCCAGCGACTGGTGCACGTGCATGCCGCTGCCGTTGTCGCCGACGAGTGGTTTCGGCATGAACGTGGCGGTTTTGCCGTTGCGGTGGGCGACGTTCTTGACCACGTACTTGGTGGTCAGCAGTTCATCGGCCTTGCGCGTGAGCGAGTTGAACCGGGTGCCGATCTCGCACTGGCCCGCGTTGGCAACCTCGTGGTGGTGGACCTCGGTCTCGACACCCATGGCGTCGAGGGTCCTGCACATCTCGGCGCGGATGTCGTGCAGCGAGTCCAGCGGCGCGACCGGGAAGTAGCCGCCCTTCACGCCCGGGCGGTAGCCGGTGTTGCCGCCTTCGTAGTCGCGGCCCGAGTTCCACGCAGCCTCTTCCGAGTCGACGTGGAAGAACGTGTGGCCCATGTCATTGGCGTAGCGCACCGAGTCGAAGATGAAGAACTCGGGCTCGGGGCCGAAGAAGGCCTGGTCGGCGATGCCGCTCGACTTCAGGTAGGCCTCGGCGCGGCGCGCGATCCCGCGCGGGTCGCGGTTGTAGGCCTGCATCGTCGTCGGGTCCAGGACATCGCAGGTGAGCACCAGGGTGGGATCCGCGGTGAACGGATCGAGGAAGCCGGTCTCGGGGTCGGGCAGCAGGACCATGTCGGACTGGTGGATGCCACGCCAGCCGCCGATCGACGAGCCGTCGAACATCTTGCCGTCCTCGAACAGCGCCGGCTCGACGATCGAGGCGGGATAGGTGACGTGGTGCTGCACGCCGCGCATGTCGGAAAAGCGCAGGTCGATGAATTCGACCCGATGGTCGCTGATGAGCTTTTCGACGGTTTCGATGGACATGTTGGCTCCGGATGGTGAGGTGCCCGGGACACGGGCGTCGATTTGTTTCAGCAAGTCGCATGCCACCACACAAGTCTTTGATCTGACGTGAAATCGCCGCGGGCGCGGGCACGAAACGCACCTGCATGGCGCGCCCCCGGGACGTGACGCACCAATCTGGTGCAGATTGCAATCCGCTATGCTGCCGCGCTCGTTCGAGCGTGTTATGCGGCTCCGTCTTCCCTGGCCCGCGCACCTCATCCATCCGCCCTCCCCACTGCTGGGATCTTCCCGATGACCGACCCGCTGGCCGCCCTGCTCCTTGGCATCCTCGAAGGCCTGACCGAATTCCTTCCGATCTCCAGCACCGGCCACCTGCTGATCGCGCAGTACTGGCTGGGCGCGCGCTCGGACTTCTTCAACATCGTCATCCAGGCCGGCGCGATCCTCGCCATCACCCTGGTGTTCCGCGAGCGCATCACGGGCCTGGTCACCGGCCTGGGCGAGGCCCGCAACCGCGACTACGCGATGAAGCTGGCCGTCGCCTTCCTGGTCACCGCGCTGGTCGGCCTGCCGGTGCGCCTGCTGGGCTGGGAGCTTCCGGAAACCGTGAGCCCGATCGCCTGGGCGCTGATCATCG
The DNA here is from genome assembly GCF_039548475.1 of Luteimonas yanweni. Taxonomy (NCBI): domain Bacteria; kingdom Pseudomonadati; phylum Pseudomonadota; class Gammaproteobacteria; order Lysobacterales; family Lysobacteraceae; genus Luteimonas; species Luteimonas yanweni. The sequence continues at coordinate 11,691 of NZ_JBCLVC010000017.1, forward strand.
GCGGCGTGTGGATGATCGTGGCCGAGCGCGTGGCCGAGCGCCGCAGCCCCGACGGCACCGGGGTCACCTGGACGATCGCGGTGCTGGTCGGCCTGGCGCAGGTGGTGGCCGGCGTCTTCCCCGGCACGTCGCGCTCGGCGGCGGCGATCTTCATCGCCATGCTGTTCGGCCTGAGCCGGCGCACGGCCGCGGCCGAGTTCGTGTTCCTGGTCGGCATCCCGACCATGTTCGCGGCCAGCGCCTATACCTTCCTGGAGCTCGCGATGGACGGTGGCCTGGGCGGCGAAGCCTGGGCCGACGTCGGCATCGCATTCGCCGCGGCCACGATCACCGGCTTCATGGTGGTCAAATGGCTGCTGGGGTATATCGAACATCACCGGTTCACCGGCTTTGCGGTCTACCGCATCCTGCTGGGCGCGGCACTGCTGCTGTGGTTGCCGATGGGCGAATGACGCCGGCGCCCGACCCCGTCCGGCCCCGCCGCGCGTTCGCCCGGGTCCCTGCCCCTGGAGGTCACCGATGAAGCACCCGCTCCTGTTCGCCCTGCCGCTGGCACTCGCGGTCGCGGCCTGCTCGTCCGGCACGGGCGATGACGCGTCTGCCTCCAGGCCGGCCGCCGCGCCTGCATCGGAAACGGCTCCGGCACCGCCCGGGCACGCGCCTGTTCCCGACGTCGCGACCACCCTCGGTGGCTATCACTGGCAGCTCGATACGGCCACCGCGACCGGTGGCGGCCGCATCGACGCCCTGTTCGCCAACGCCGAGGCCCCGTTGCAGCTGGACTTCGCCGACGGCCGGGTGGCGGTGACCAACGCATGCAACGCCATGGGCGCGGACTTCAACCTGGCCGCGGGCGAACTCACGCTTGGGCCGATGATCAGCACGCAGATGGCCTGCGCCGGGCCGCTGATGGCGATGGAGCGCGAAGCCCATACCCGCCTGGCCGGCAGCCACGCACTTGCCCTCGAAGCCGGCGAGCCGCCGCGGCTGCGGCTGGTCAACGCCCTGGGCGATACGCTGGCTTTCACCGGCGCGGCGAACGCGCGCACGCGCCACGGCGGCGAACCGGAGCGCGTGTTCCTGGAAGTCGCCGCCGAGCGCGTCGCCTGCCAGCACCCGCTGATCCCGGACCAGCGCTGCCTCGAAGTCCGTGAGCTGGAGTACGACGCCGACGGCCTCCGGCAGGGCGCCGGCGAATGGGGCCCGCTGTACGAAGAGATCGAAGGCTACGAACACCAGCCCGGCGTGCGCAACGTGCTGCGCGTGGACCGCTTCCGGCGCCAGGACGTGCCCGCGGACGCTTCTTCCATCGTGAACGTGCTGGACATGGTGGTGGAGAGCGAGCAGGTCGCCCGCACCGAGTAGGTGCCGTCGGGTCACCTTTGTCCCGGTGAACCCGGCAAGAAAACTCCAGTGGGAGCGGCTACAGCCGCGACACGCCGACTCCACAACTGCGGCTGCGGCTGCGGATCGCGGCCATGTCGCTACGCGGAGTGCGAAGGATGCAGGCCGTAGCTGCCCCAGGTGGCGGCTTCGGCCAGCACGTGGCCCTGCATCGCGCGCAGCACGTCGCCGGCGGTGAAGCGCTCCGGGAGCTCCAGGCGCTCGACGTCCAGCGCGAACACGCGGAAGAAATAACGGTGCAGGCGCAGGTCGTGCGCCGGCGGATACGGGCCGTCGTAACCGGACCAGTCGCCGCCCATCTCCGGGTCGCCTGCGAACCAGCCGGTGTAGTCGTTGAGGCCCTGGCGCGCGCCCGACGGGCCCGGCGGCGTCCGCTTTCCGCCCTTGGTGACACCGTCGCTGCAGCTCCCGGCATCGATCGTGGTGACCTGCGGCGGGATGTCGACCATCGCCCAGTGCATGAAGTCGCCGCGCGGGTGGTCGACCGGGATGTCGACCTTGTCATTGGCGACCAGCGCGGGATCGGTCGGGGCGTCCGCATCGATGCACAGCAGCGCGAACGCGCGCGTGCCGGCCGGCGCACCGCCCCACGACAGCTGCGGGTTGCGGTTGCCTCCGGATCCATCGGGCGTGCCGAGCGCGAACGCGGCGGGAATCGGCTGGCCGTGGTCGAAGCTTTCGCTGCTGATGTGCATGGCGGTGGCGGTCATCGGGATGTCCTCGTGGTCAGGCTGCGGGATAGCCGAGGCGGCGCGCGACCGGCGCCAGGGCCGCGAACGGGGCGGCGAGCTGGTCGGCATAGCGGCGCCAGTCGCCAGCGGCGAAGCGCGGGGTACCGAACAGGCCGGACGGCGGCGACGGCAGGTTGCTGCCCAGCGCGGACGAGAGCAGGGCCGCCATCGCGACCGGGTCGTCCGCGACCTCGTCGACGCGCAGCAGGCGGTGCGGCACCAGGTTCTGCTCGTGGATCAGGGCGACCTGGTCGAGCGCCGCGGCAAGCCAGTCGGCCGCGTCCTGGGGCGAGCCGGCCGCGAACGGCGTGCCCGCGCCGAACGCGATCCAGTCCATGAGCATGTCGCGCGGGTCGCGCAGCATGACCAGCAACTGCGCCCCGGGCAACGCGGCGCGCACCACGGCGGTGTAGGTGTTGTCCCACCACGGCACCCAGTCGATCACGGCGTCGCGGATGCCGCGTGCCGGAAGGACCTTCAGCCAGGTCGCGATCACCGCGGGCGCATTGAACTCGCCCGAGGCGATCTTCGACCACGAACTGACGTCCTGGAAGATGTCGGCGGGTGGATTGGGACCGACGCGGTCGTCGCGGAACGCAGGCACGACCTTCAGCAGCCGCGCGCCGCGCTCGGCCAGCGCCCCCGGCAGGCCCGGCATGAACACCACCGGCGGCGCGTCGGCGACCGGTGCCGCGGCCGGCGGCCACTCGGCGGGCGCCGGGGTGGCCGGCGGACGCGGCAGGCGCCGGCCAGGGCCGCCGCCGGCATTGCGCCGGTTCCAGTGCTCCAGCGCGCCGGCGGTGTCGCCGACGCGATGGCGCGCGAGGCCCAGCCCCAACTCGAAGGTCGCCCTGGCGTCGGCGTGCAGGTCGTCGCGCGCCAGCAGCGTCTCGATGCGCTGCAGCGCCTGCGCGGGATCGGTCACCAGCAGGGCGTCGACCAGCTTCATCTCGGCGTCGAAGTGGTCCGGCGCGATCGCGAGCAGGGCCCGCGCCGCGGCTTCGGTCTCCGCCATCCGGCCTTCCAGGGCGTGCAGCGTCATCGCCGCAGTCAGGGCATCCATCGATTCCGGGCTCTGCCGGCGCCAGCGTTCGATCAGGTCCGCGGCAACCTCGCCAACCGGATCGAAGACCAGCCTCACGTGCCACAGGAGGTCGATCCCGGGCGAGGTCGCAAGCGCCGCGTCGAGCATGCCACGCGCCTCGTCGGCCGCGCCGAGCCGGCGCCAGGCCTCGGCGATCGCCGTCGTGGTCCGGAGTTCGCCGGGCTGCGCCGCAAACACCTCGCGCAGGTGCTGCAGCGCGCGATCCGGCCGCCCGGCCGAGAGCTCGAGCTCACCGACGAAACGCCGCACCTGCAGCGTGGCCGTGGCCTCGTTGGCCAGCAGCGGGCCGAGCTCGTCGATCGCGTCGGTGGGGCGACCCTGGCGCGCCTGCATCAGCGCGAGCATCAGCCGCGCGTCGTTGGCCACCGCCGGCACGTCGAGCAGCTTGCGGAAGGCCTGTTCGGCGAAGGCGAAGTGCTCCTGCTCCAGGTACGCGAACGCCAGCGCCTGCAGCGTGAGCGGGTCACCGGGCGCCCGCTGGCTCGCGGCCGACAGCTGCGCGATGGCGGCGCGGCCGTCGCCCTTGCGCAGCGCGACCATGCCCCGGAGCGCCTGCAGTTCGGGATGGTCGGCGTCGACCCGTTCGGCCAGGCGCAGCTGGCGCTCGGCCTCGCCGATGTCGCCGCTGGCGAGCGCCAGGTGGGCGCGCATGGCGTAGGCGGCGAAGTGGTTGGGATCGGCGCCGGCCGCGGCCGCCATCGCCTGCCGTGCCGCGTCCAGGTCGCGCATGCCGAGCTGCAGGGTGGCGTGCTCCATGTGCAGCGCGGCGGAATCGGGGGCCAGGGCGATCGCGGCCAGGATCACGTCGCGGGCACCTTCGAGGTCGCCGCTGGTGCGAAGCGCAAGCGCGAGCAGGCGCTGGGCCTCCGCGTCGCCGGGCGCTTCCGCCGCGTGGGCACGGGCCAGGTCCAGCGCGCCTGGGGTGTCGCCGCGGCGCAGCGCGTCGAGGATTTTTTCCTGCATGAAAGGCGGTCCTGCCGGCGCGGCGCGCCGAAAACCCCGATTGTAGCCTCCGCCCAACCCGCTCAGCCTTCGCCGGCCAGGCGCGCTGCCACCCAGCGCTCGGCATATCCGTCCAGCCGCGGACCCTCGAGGAAGCCGCAATGGCCGCCCCATCCGGCCACTTCAAGCAGCGCGTCCCCGGGCAGCCGCAGGCGATGGAAATCATCCGCCGGGATCACCGGATCGTCGGCGCTGGTCAGGATCGAGGCCGGGATCGCGAGTGCCGCCAGGCGGTCGCCGGCGATCGAATAGCCGTCGAAGTACGCGTCGAGGCTGCCGAAGGCGGTGTGCCGCAGCACCAGCCACTCGGTGAGGGCGCGCATGCGCAGGCGCAGCACCGCGTCATCGAAGCCCACGTGTTCGGGGAAGAGTTCACGCTTGCGCACCAGCGAGCGCCGCCAGCTGCGTTCGAAATGGCGCATGTACAGCGGCAGGCCCCGCTCCATCGCATCCATGGTGCGCGCCGGATCGAGCACGGGGCACACCGCGGCCACCGCGGCCAGGGGCAGCCCGGCCGCCGGCGCGCGCAGCGCCAGGCGCAGCGCGAAGTTGCCTCCCAGCGAATGCCCCGCGACCACCAGCCGCGGCCGCGGCATGCGTTGGGCGACGTCGCGCGCGGCGTGCACCACCTCGTCGATGCGCGCGGAATGGAAGATGTCGGGATTGAGGTGGTGGCTGCCGCCATGGTCGCGGAAGTTCAGCCGGAACACGTCGTAGCCACGGGCCAGGAATGCGGCCGCGGCCAGGCGGACATAGGCGGACTCGGCGCTCCCTTCCCAGCCGTGCAGCAGCAGCGCCATGCCGCGTGGCTCCACGCCGGGCAGCGCGGTGTGCAGGCCAAGCAGGCGCACGCCGCCACCGCCGTCGACCACCACTTCGCGGGTCACCGCCCCGCTGGCGGCCAATACGGCCAGGCCGCGGCGCCGGCGCAGGGGGCTGCCGGCAAGCACCGACTGCAGGTGGGCGTTGCGCAGCCAGCGCGGCGGCCGATAGGGGCTGGCGACGACCCGGCTCACGGCTCCCGCAGGGCGGCGACGATACGCTCGCGGGCGATTTTCGCGATGGCTGCGCGCCCGTCGGCGTGGCCCGGCAGCACCGGGTCGAGGAACACCACGTCGACCACGCGCGATGGCTCGCCGAGCAGGCGCAGGAAGTTCTGCAGGAAGTTTTCGCGGGGGTGGAACGCGACCACGCCCTGGCCCTCGGCGCGGGCGCCATAGCGCAGCGCGACCGGCTGCACCGGCACCCCGGCCTCGACCGCGGCGGCGAAAATGCGGGCATGGAACGGCCCGACCTCGACGCCGTCGCGCGTGCGCCCCTCCGGGAACACGCCCACCGAACGACCGCTGCGCAGGCGCTCGACCATCACGTCGAGCACGCCGCCCAGCGATTCCTGGCTGCCGCGCTGGTGGAAGATCGTCTCGCCGCGACGCGCCATGCGCCCGACCAGCGGCCAGCCGTCGATCTCGCGCTTGGCCACGAAGCCCATCATCCGCTGGCTGTGCAGCGCCGAGATGTCCATCCAGCTGACGTGGTTGGCCACGAACAGGGTGCCGCCGGGCAGCGGCGTGCCGACGCGGCGCATACGCAGGCCGAAGACCCGCAGCAGCCCGCCCTGCCAGGCCCGGGCCAGGCGGTGGCGCAGGCTTTCGCCGCCGATGCTGATCCGGTCGGTGGGCAGCGCGAGGCCGATCATCACCAGCGGCAGGTGGACGAGCGCGTGCCAGAGCAGCATCGGCACGCGCAGGGCATAGCGGCCCGCGCGCGCCAGCGGGCCGCCGGCGGACGTGGTGGAAGCGGTGGGGGAACGCATCGCGAAACGATACCGGATGGCTTCCGGCGCGGGTAGCGTGGCGGCACTCAGGCCGCGGCGACCACCGCGAGCGTCAGGCGCGAAATGCAGACCAGGCGGCCGCGCGCGTCCTCGATCCGGATCTCCCAGACCTGGGTGCTGCGCCCGAGGTGCAGCGCGCGCGCGGTGCCCCTGACCGAGCCTTCGCGGGCGGCGCGCACGTGGTTGGCGTTGATCTCCAGGCCGACGCAGACTTCGCCCTCGGCCACGCACATGTTGCCGGCGCTGCTGCCCAGGGTCTCGGCCAGCAGCACCGAGGCGCCGCCGTGGAGCAGGCCGTACGGCTGCCGGGTGCGGGCATCCACGGGCATGGTCGCGACCAGGTGGTCATCGCCGATGTCTACGAACTCGATGCCCAGGGCTTCGATCGCCGTGCCCTGCGAGAGGGTGTTGAGCGCGGCCAGGTCGAGGCCGCGGCGGAAAATCGACGGTGGAACGGTCATGGAGGCTCCGATGGTCCCGGGCCGGCGCCGCGGCGCGCCAGCCTAGGACCGGACCCCCCCCGGGTCAATCGGATCAGACCAGGCGGAAGCGGGCGATCGGCGGGTTGCCCGGGGCGTAACGGCGGGGGGCGGCATAGCCGCTGCTGCTGCCGTAGCCCGTGCCGAAATCACGCGAGCGATAGCGCGACGCGGAACCGGCGGGGCTGCGCGCGGGGGTGGAGACGGTGGCGTTCATGGCGGCGTTGGAAACGTTGGCATCGGTGCGGTACATGGCGGACTCCTCGGGGGCGATGTGACTTGGTGTGCTGGTAAAGTACCACACCACAATCCTACTGCAATAGGCATAAAGTCACATCCGTCCGTTTCGGCGCACTTGCCGACGAACGGTCGTCCAGCGGGGATGCTCAGAGGATCGGGGCCAGCCCGGCGCCGAAAGCGGTGAAGATCCGGGTCAACAGGCCACGCAGGCCGACCCGCACTTCGGGGAAGTCGCCCACCGGCTCGTGGCACGCACGGAACCGCGGATCGCCGGGCGGCGGCGGCTCCACGCAGCCCGGCCCGGGCCGGAACTCGTAGCTGGTCGCGTAGCGCGTGGGCCACAGGTCGAACACCGGCAGCGATTCGGACACCTTGCCCAGCGAGTAGTCCAGGCCCGGCAGCAGCCACGGACGGTCGCGGCGCGCGATGGTCCACGCATTGGCCGGCGCCATGTCGCGGCGAACGCTGGCGGCAAGCGCGAGCGCGAACGCCTCGTCCTCGATCACGACCGCGCTTTCGGTGTTGTAGTTGTCGCCGCGCGGGTCGAAGTTGTGCGTGCCGATCACGCCGATGCGCTCGTCGACCACCAGCGACTTCGCGTGCAGCCCGAAGCGCACCCCGCCGCGGTGCAGCGGCACGCGTTCGTGCGCCGAGAAGCCCGACCAGCGCAGCGCCGAATACTCGCGCTCCAGCGGCCGCGCCCGCGCACGCTCCCCCTCGTCATCCAGTTCCACCGCGCCGGTGGCCTCGACGTCGATCGGCGCGTCCTGCGGGAAGGGCTTGAACTCATGGATCTCGAAGCCGAACTCGCGCAGGTGCCGGCGCTTGTACTTGTACGACAGCGCGTAGGTGATGAACGCATCGGTCGCGGCCAGGCTGTTGGTCGACACCAGCACACGCGGCGGAACCTCGCGTTCGTGCAGCTCGCGGAACAGGTCCTGCGCCACCGGCGACAGCACCAGGTAGGGCGTCTGCAACAGCACCTCCTCGCGCGCACCCTCGATCAGCTCGCGCAGGCCGCGGGTGGAGGGCGCGACGCCTTCGTAGTCGCGGCGATGCTTCTGCGGCGGATCGGAAATGAACTCCACCGCGCGCACCGGCAGGGCTTGCGCGGCCAGCGCGTCGACCAGGCGCGCGTCGTCGGCGTCGCGCGAGATCCGTTCCACCCGCGCGGGCAGCTGGAAGGGCGCGTGCGGGAGCCGCGGCACGCCGTCGCGCAGCAGAAGGCGGCCGACATCGGCCAGGCCTGGCAGCGCGCGGGTCAGGCGCGCGCCCCAGTAGTCCTCGAAGCTTGTCGCCATCTCCGCCACCACCGGGCCGGCCACGAACAGGTCGCGGTCGCGGAAGTTGTATTCCGGGTCCCAGTCGTAATAGCTGTTCTGGTAGTTGCGCCCGCCGGTGACCCCGGCCACGCCGTCGACCAGCAGCAGCTTGTTGTGCATTCGCTGGTTGAGCCGCCGCCAGCAGCAGGCCGCGGCGAGCACGTACTGCGGATAGCTGATGCGCGCGCGCCCCAGCACCGGGTTGTAGATGCGCATCTCGAAGTTGGCGTGGGCACCGGCCAGCGCGGCCAGGGTCTCCACCTCGCGCAGTGCCGACAGCTGGTCGACCAGCACCCGCACCCGCACGCCGCGCCGCGCCGCCGCAAGCAGCTCGTCGAGGAACAGGTGACCGGCGTCGTCCTCGTCGAAGATGTAGGTCTGCACGTCGATCGTGCGCTGCGCCGAACGCACCATGCTCAGTCGTGCCAGCAGCGCGTCCTGGCCGTAGTCGAGGATCAGCGCATGGTGGCTCGGGGCGCCGGGGGTGCTGGCGGCCACCGCGTCGAGCCCCAGCCTGCGCAGCGCCGAAGGCGTGGCGCAGGCGTCTTCGCGCGCGCAGTCCACCAGCACCGGGCGCGCCTGCGCGGCCACCCGCGCCGCGGCCCCGGCCTGCTCCGGCGTCAGCGTGGCGCAGCCGCCGGCAGCCAGCGCGGCGGCCAGCAGCAGCAGGCGCAACACGCACTTCATCCCACGCCCCCCGCAGCAGGCGGCCCGACGGCCTCCGGCGCGCCGTCCACCGCGCGGATGCGCAGCTGGAAGCGGACCTTGCGCCCGATCGCGACGCTCCAGCGGGTCATCCCGTAGTGGCTGCGGTCGATCAGGCCCGCAGCCAGCACCGGGCAGTCCAGCGCCGGCCGGGCACAGGTCGCAGGCAGCACGGTGAACGCCTCGCGCTGCTGCACGTCACGGATGCCGAGCACCCCGCGCAGCGCACCGCCATCCACCAGCAGCCGCGGATCGAAGGGATCGGACACGAAGCTGATCCATGGATGGCGCGCGGCATCGAAGAAGCCCCTGCCGCGGGTGAGCTGGGTATGTCTGCGGTTGCCCAGGATCTCGACGTCGGCGGCGGACAGCGACAGGCGCACCTGCTGGCGGCCGTCGGGCAGGCGCGTCAGGTGGCCTTCGAAGACCGGGAAGCGGCCGTCGACCATCTCGCCCCAGCGGGTGACCAGGCTGAAGCCGATTTCCGACGCCGCGGCATCGATCTCCGCGGCGCGGAGCGGGAACACCGCCACTGGCAGCGCCACCGCGAAAGCGACGGCGATGGCGACGAGGAACCGGCAAGCGGAGACCGGGACACGCCTCACGGCCACCAGAAGTCGACGAGCCGGGCCGAGCCGGGTTCGACCCCGGCGCCGACCGGCAGCTGCAGCAGGGCGATCGCGCCCGGCGGCATACCGCGGTACTCACCCGACTGGCCGCTGTGCAGCAGCGCGGCCAGCCGCTCCAGGCCCGGGTTGTGGCCGACCAGCATCAGCCGGTCGACGTCACGGTGCTGGTCGGCCAGCGCCGCCAGCGTGCCCGCGGTGGCGTCATAGATCGAAGGCTCCAGGCGCTGCTCGACGTAGCCGATCACGCCGAACACCGCTTCCAGCGTCTCGCGCGTGCGCCGCGCCGGCGAACACAGCACCTGGTCGGGCAACAGCCTGTGCTCGAGCAGCCAGCGTCCGGCGGCGTCCGCCTCCGCCTGGCCCTCCGCCGACAGCGGGCGGTCCAGGTCGGCCTGTCCCGGCCCCGCGGCTTCTGCGTGGGCGTGGCGCAGCAGCAGGATGTCCCTCACGTCGGTTGCCATCGGTCTTCTCCTTGTCCGCCGCGAACGGCTCAGGGCTTGCGCAGCCATTTCAGCAGCGGCGCCCAGTCCGCCTGGTGGTTGCGGACCTGGGCGGAACGGTAGTCGAACAGGCTGCGCCCGAGCCCGCAGAGCAGCACGTAGGCCTGGCTGTCGCGCAGCGAGGCCACCACCGGATAGGGCCACTGCGCCAGCAGGTCCAGGGTGGCCTGGGAGGCATTGGTCCACGGCTTCATGCGATTGGCCACCAGGCCCACGCGCAGGTCGCCGCGGCGGACGCGGGGGTGCCGGGCCAGGGTGTTGAGGAAGGGCACCGTGGCGTCGAGGTCGAGCGCCGACGGCAGCACCGGCACCACGACGGCGTCGGCGTGTTCAAGCCAGGTCGCGAGATCGTCGGCCATCGCGCCGGCCGGGGCGTCCACCACCACCCGCTGGGTGTCTTCGGGCAGCGACTTCCACGCGGTCGCGGTGCGCCTGGCGCCGGCGATCGGCAGGACCGCGCTTTCCAGGCCTGCGCGGCGCTCGGCCCAGCGCGTCGAGGACTGCTGCGGGTCGGCATCGATGATCGCCGTGCGCAGCCCTTCGACGGCCGCGTGCGCGGCAAGGTGGGTCGCGATCGTGGTCTTGCCCGCACCGCCCTTGGAACTGGCCACCAGCACCGTCTTCATCCGCCCTCCGGTCACGTCCGCCATCGTTCGGCAATCGAGGGTACACCGCCCGACACGACATCGCGCACCTAGAATGCACCGACTCCCGAGCACTGGCACCACGCCCCGATGAGCGACCTGCAGGACCTGGCTGCGCTGATCCGCGCCGATACACCGTTGATCATCGTGGAAACCCCGGACGAACCCCGGGTGGTGGAGCTGTTCCGGCAGTCGCTGCTTCACGTGTGGCGCGCGCTGTACCGCTGGACCATCACCGAAGGCCTGCGCCGCCTGGACCTCGATGGCGAGGACCCGACCGACGACGCACCCGATGCCACCAGCACCCTGCGCGCGATCCATGGCGCGGAGCAGCGCGGCGTCTACCTGCTGCTCGATTTCCACCCTTACCTTGGCTACGCCGGCACCCAGCGCATGCTCCGCGACCTGGTCCAGCGCCGCGGCTGCCAGCCGCACGTGCTGGTGCTGGTCGGGCACAAGGTGGAGCTGCCCGCGGAGCTGGAAGCCAGGGCGGTGCGCTTCGGCATCCGCCTGCCCGACGCCAACGCCCTGCTCAAGCTGGTCCGCGAGGAGGCCCTGCGCTACCAGGCCGAGCATGGCGGCCGCCGGGTGGAGGCCGACGCCGACGCGGTGAAGCTGATCGTGCGCAACCTCCAGGGCCTGGCCCTGGGCGACGCCAGGCGCATCGCCCGCCAGCTGATCTTCAACGACGGCGCGCTCGGCCACGACGACCTGCCGCAGCTGGCGAAGCTCAAGTTCGAGCTGCTCAACCGCAGCGGGCACCTTCACTACGAATACGACACCGCGGGATTTGCCGACGTCGCCGGCGCGCGCGCGCTGAAGCGCTGGATCGACCAGCGGCGCCCGGTCTTCACCTCCGGCAGCGCGCCGCCCGGGCTGGATCCGCCCAAGGGCGTGCTGCTGCTGGGCGTGCAGGGCTGCGGCAAGTCGCTGCTGGCGAAGTCGATCGCCGGCGGCTTCGGCGTGCCGCTGGTGCGGCTGGACTTCGGCACCCTCTACGACAAATTCCACGGCGAGACCGAGAAGAACCTGCGCGCGGCCCTTGAATCGACCGAGCTGCTCGCGCCCTGCGTGCTGTGGATCGACGAGATCGAGAAAGGCCTGGCCTCGTCCACCGGCGACGGCGACGGCGGGGTTTCACGGCGCGTGCTCGGCTACCTGCTGACCTGGATGGCGGAGCGCAAGTCGCACGTGTTCCTGGTGGCCACCGCCAACCAGGTCCACGAGCTGCCGGCGGAGCTGCTGCGCAAGGGCCGCTTCGACGAGATCTTCTTCGTCGACCTGCCGGGCGTGGAGACGCGGCGCGAGCTGTTCGCGCTGCACCTGGGCAAGCGCGGGCTGGAACCGGCGGGCTTCGACCTGGATGGCCTGGCCACGGCGGCCGAAGGGTTCTCGGGCGCCGAGATCGAGCAGGCCATCGTCTCCGGCCTGTATGCCGCGCACGCAGCGGGCACGCCGCTCAATGACTTCCAGCTGCGCACCGAACTCAAGCGCACGCGGCCGCTGTCGGTGGTGATGGCCGAACAGGTGGATGCGCTGCGCGGCTGGGCGCTGGGGAGGACGGTGCGGGCCGACTGAGGGGGGGGCCGCATTCACTAGGGTCACTCCCAGCTGGCGCCAGCGGCCGGGCTGGCTAGGCTTCATGGCATCGATCCGTGGAGTCGGCCATGAGCTTCCAGGTGTCCAGCCAGATGTCCATCGCGCAGCAGATGCGCGTAGGCGACCAGTTCGCCAGCGCACTGCAGCCATTGCCGCAGCTGAAGCAGGTCGCCAACCAGTATCCGCAGGGCGACGGCAGCTTCGCCGGCCAGGTGGCGGGCACCCAGCCGCAGCCGGACCTGGACCTGCAGATGGCGATGATGGCCAACGACGTCTACGCGGCCGACAACCCGCAGACCGAACAGGCCCTGGCCGATGCCGGCTGGACCGCGCTCGAGCCCAGCGCCGACGGCAATTCGCTGGTCGACGCCCAAGGCAACGAGATCCCGATCGATCCCGCCCTGCTCAGCACCTCCGAAGGCTTCGACGCCGCGATCTACCAGAACGACCAGGGGCAGTACGTGGTCGCCTATCGCGGCACCGACGACTGGGGCCTGGCGCCGTCCGGCGATGCCGACGACAACGCGCAGCAGGGTCTGGGCTTCGAGAGCGGCCAGTACAAGGACGCCGTGGCCCTGGCCGAGGCCGCCAACCGCGTCTTCGGCGACGGCAACGTGGCCTTCACCGGGCACTCGCTGGGTGGCGGCCTCGCCTCCGCCGCGTCGCTGGCCACCGGCGTGCCGGGCGTGACCTTCAACGCGTCGGGCCTCAGCGACCAGACCCTCGAATCGCTCGGCTTCAATCCCAACGCCGTGCGCGAGGACGCCGCCGACAGCGGCCAGCTGCGTCGCTACATCGTCAACGGCGATCCGCTGAACGGCGCGCAGCAGGACCTGCCGATCATCCCGATCCTGGGCATGTCGCCGCCCAACGCGGTCGGGCATGAGCTGCGCATCGATCCACCCGCCGGCATGGGCGGGCTCGGCGACCTGGCCGCCCTGCATGGCGGCGGCGGCGACAACGCCTCCTACGTCGACGCCCTGAAGCAGAACACCGCCTACGATCCCTCCACCCGGCCCAGCCTGTCCGAGCGCGCCGGCAGCGCCGTCGACGGTGGCCTCGATCGCCTCGGCGACTTCGCCAACGACGCCCTGTCCGCGGGCGGGCGGCCCATCCTCGGCTGGGCCATCGACCAGGCGCTTGACGCCGGTGGCGACATCGCCGGCGGCACCATCGGCGTGCTCGGCAACATCGGTCGCGACGGCCTCGAGCGCGTGGGCGAGTACAACCTCAACCAGCTTGGCAGCGTGATCCGCCAGGGCCAGGACGTGGTCGGCGACCTCCGCGACAACGGCGCCGAGATGATCGACGGCATCGGCGACGCCGGCCGCGAGGCCTTCGCCAACGGCGACAACGTCGACGGCACCGCGCAGGTGGTCGGCGACGTGCTCGACTTCGCCGTCGACAGCGTCGGCGACCTCGCCGACGGCGCGCTGGGCCTGGTCGGCGACACCACCCAGAACCTGGCCAATGCCGGCGGCGGGCTGCTGCGTGACATCGGCGACGCCACCGGCCTGGATGCACCGCTCGACGCCGTGGCCGGGTTCGTTGAAGGCACCGGCAAGGTCGTGAGCGATATCGCCGACGGCGCGGGCGATGTCGTCGACGTCGTCACCGACGTGATCGGCGACGGCGTCGAGGCGGTGTCGGACTTCGTTGGCGACGTCGGCCAGGCGACCTCCGATGGCGTCGAATGGCTGGGCGAGAAGCTCAACCCGACCAACTGGTTCTGAGCCATCGGACCGCGCCACGCAAGCTGCAGCCTTGACGTAGTAACGTGGCCCGCATGACCGACGCAGCCCCCGTGCTTCCGCTCGCGGCGCCCTCCTCCAGGATGGCGCCGCGCTGCGTTCGCGTGATGCTGGCCGCGTCGCTGATGCTCGCCTCCACCGCCGGTTGCGCCCGGCAAGGGACAGACGTGACTCCAGGAAAGGGCTTCGACAACCCCGGCAACGCCCAGCTTGCCGCCGCCGTGACCGGCGGCGACGAAGCGCTCGCGCGCGAGCTGCTCGCCGCCGGCGCCAACCCGAACAGCGTCGACGACCAGGGCCAGCCACTGCTGCAGTGGGTGATGAAGCAGGGCGACCGCGGCGCGTTCCGCCTGCTGCTCGCGCTGGGCGCGGACCCGGCGCTCGGCAATGCCGACGGCCGCACAGCGCTGCACCTGGCCGCGATGGGCAAGACCCCCGGCTGGCTGGAGGCCCTGCTCGAACACGGCATGTCGCCCGACACGCCCAACACCACCACCGGGGCCACGCCGCTGTACGACGCACTGCGCGCGGGCAGCGAGGACAATATCGCGCTGCTGCTGCGCGCCGGCGCCCGCCTGGACGTGGCCGACCGCAACGGCACCACGCCGCTGCACCAGGCGGCCCTGGTCAAGGACTCGGGCGCGGTCCTGCGTTTCCTCGAGGGCGGCGCCGACCCGCGCGCCGCCGATCGCACTGGCGCCACGTTCCAGGACTACCTGTTCCGCGGCGACCCCAAGCTGCTCAACGTCGCCACCCGCCGCGACCTCGAAAAGATCGACGCCTGGCTTGAGGCCAACGGCGTCGCGATCACCCCACGCGGCTGAAGCCGCTTCGCGGCTATAGCCGCTCCCACAAGGGCGCGGTTACGGCCACGGGCCCGGCGACCGCAGTCAGCGTCGCGGCTGCTGCCATGGCGCACGCCAGCCTGCCGGTGGCTCCTGCGCAAGACGGGCCTCGGCCAGGGTGCGTCTGACCAGCGCGTCTTCGGTATCGATCGAGGGATCGGCGAGCAGGCGTGCCAGCAGGTCGGGGTCGCCGCTACCGGCCTCGTCCCGCCCTGCGAGCGCCGCCAGCTGCTCCTGTCGCCAGTCCACGCCGCGGCGGCGCGCGTCCAGCGGTGCGCGCTCGGCCACGCTGCGGGTCAGCGCGCGCGCCATCGACAGGCCGATCCGTTCGTCGAGCACCGTCTGCGGACGCGCCAGCAGCAGGCCCGCCATGTGGCGGCACGCGTCCACACGACCCGCCGCGCGCAGCTGGCGCCCCGTGCAGGCGCCCAGCACCTCGCGATAGTCCGGCAGCAGCAGGCTGTGCAGCGATGACGCCCAGACCGCGGCATGCGCCGCCGGCGACGGCTGCGTGCCCTCGCCGAACGCCGCCCATTCGGCGCGCGACGGCGGATGCCTGGCCAGCGTGGCGGCGACCCAGCGCAGCATCGGATAGGGATCGGGCGCATTGCGCGTGGCCTGTGCGGCGGCCGACAGCACCGCTTCCGGCGCAAGCCCCTGGTGCAGCAGCGGTGCCAGGTTCCCGGGCGAGAGCGCCTGCCAGCGGCGTGCGGCGGCATATGAGGCGTCCTGCTCACCGGCCACGGCGCCCGCGGCCAGCAACAGTTGCTGGGTAATGGTGTCGCCAGCGCCCTTCGCCTCGGCGCCCGAGCGCCAGCGCTGCGCGTCCACGCTGGCGGCGGCGGGGCTGCCTTCGTCGTACGGCTGCGCCATCGCTTCCAGCAGGGTGGCCAGCGCCAGATCGCGGGCCCCGTCCGAGCGCCCCACGGCCTTCGCCACGCGCAGGCCATAGGCCTGCCAGGCCTCGGCGCGCTGCTGCGCACGCTGCAGCTCGGCGTCCGTAGGCGCGGGCTCCGAAGGCATCTGCGCGAGTGCGGGCGAAGCAAGCACCGGCAGCAGCAGGAGGGGCAACAGGAAGCGGATGCGCATGTGCGACTCCTTCAGCGTGATCGATCGGCGCAGCATATCCGCGCCCGGGTGAATGCGATCCGGTGAGCGCGCTCGGAGGCTCGACCTAGGGTGCGCCCCCGATTGAACGCCGCTGCGACCGGCGGTCCACTGAACGCAGACTTCCGCCGGACCGCCGTCATGCAGCCGATGCGCCTGGACAACGATTCCGCCTCCGCGGCCCATCTGCACAACCTCCGGCAGGCGCCGCCGCCCGCGGCGGCCGCCGCGAACGCCCCGGCGGTCCAGCCGCTGCAGGGCCGCCACGAACCGGCATACCACCCCCAGATCTCCGCGCTGGCGCCAACCGCGGCGCCGCAGTGCGCACCGGGCGGCGTCGGGCCCGGCGAGCTGTCTGCGGTGGCCGGCGGCCAGCAGGCGCAGGAATTCGACGTGGTGCTGTCGCGATTGGCCACGGCGGTCTACGAGGGGCGCCCCGCAGCGCCGGCGGGCTGGAGCGCGGTCACCGACGCCGACCTCGCCGCCGCGGGCATCGACGACCCCGCCGCGTGGCGCGCGCAGTATCTCGACGGCGGCGACCAGCTGGTCGCGCAGCACTTCAGGGCCGAGATCTACCGGGACTGCAACGGCAACTTCGTGCTCGCCTACCGCGGCACCGACGGCAGCGGCGCCGACTGGATGAACAACTTCCGCCAGGGCGCGGGTTTTACCACCAGCGACCAGATCGACAAGTTCAGCGGCCTGGCCACGCGCACCGCGGTCGAGTTCGAGCGCCGCTTCGGCACCATGGACGCGGACGGCAACGCCACCAACCTGGCCATCACCGGGCATTCGCAGGGCGGCGGCCTGGCCTCGGTGGCCTCGCTGGCCTCCGGCGTGCCGGCGGTCACCTTCGACGCCTCGGGCATCCATCCCAATACCCTTGACCGCATGGGCATCGACCCGCAGGCAGCGCGCGACATGGCCGAAGGCGGCATGATCCGCCGCTACTCGCTGGGCGACGACCTCCTGACCAACTTCCAGGAGGACAGCCCGTTCGCGCTCGCCGCCCCCGATGCGCTGGGCACGCAGGTCGTGGTCAAGGCAGAAGGCGTGCAGGACCTGACCCTGGTACCGCGCGGCCTGGCACTCGAGACCGGCCTGCCGACACCGGTCGCCATCGGCCTGGGCGCCGGCCTGGAAGCGTTGGACCGCCTGAACGTCCCGGTGCTGGGCGATGTCGCCAGCCTGGTGCGCGGCGCGGTCAGCCACAGCCCGGAACTGCTCACCGAAGCGATGATCCAGCAGCAGCCCTGGGAGCCCGGCTACCGGAATCCGCCACAGGGAACCAGCGGAACCCTGGCCGACATGGTCCCGGATGCGCTGCAG
Source organism: Luteimonas yanweni (assembly GCF_039548475.1). NCBI lineage: Bacteria > Pseudomonadati > Pseudomonadota > Gammaproteobacteria > Lysobacterales > Lysobacteraceae > Luteimonas > Luteimonas yanweni. The sequence goes on from NZ_JBCLVC010000017.1 coordinate 28,917, forward strand.
GACGACTTCGCGCGCAACACCCACGACCTCGCCGGCGACATCATCGACGTGGTGGAGACCGACTTCGCCAGCGGCAACGGCGTGCAGGGCGGCTTCAGCATCGCCGGCGACGTCGCCGAGGGCGTCTTCAACTCCACCGGCGACACCCTGCGCCACGGCGCCGAGTCGCTGGCCCGGCGCATCGACGACCGCTACGACGGCCCCGTCAGCGACGTTGCCGTGGACGTGGTCGCGGGCGGTGGCCGCGCGGTCGAGGCCGTGGTCGACTTCGGCGGCAACGTGGTCGAGAAGGCCGCGGACCTGCTCGGCGGTGCGGCACAGACCGTGCGCAACTGGTTCCGCTGACCGCACGCCGCTATGGCACCATCCCCGGGGATGCGCACCAGTGCCCTGATCCTCCTCCTGGCGGCAAGCGCGGCCGCATGCAGCGGACCGCCGACCATGGACCATCCTTTTACCGACCCGCAGCTCGCCCCACTCGCCGACGCGGCGCTGCGCGGCGACGCCGATACGCTGTGCGCCGGCCTGGCCGGCGTAAACCCGGACACCCCGGGCAAGGATGGCACCAGCCTGCTGCAGCTGGCCGTGGCTGCCGGACAACCTGCAACCGTCGCGGCGCTGCTGGACGCGGGCGCCGATCCCAATCGGCAATCGCCCGGAGGCGGCGGCCCGATGCACGCCGCCGCATTCGGCGACGACCCCACCCTGCTGCGCGCGCTGCTCGACCACGGCGGCAATCCCGACCTGCGCAACAGTGTCACGGGTGAAACTCCGCTGGTGCGCGCCATCCTCGGCCGCGGCGATGCCCAGGTGAAGATGCTGCTCGACGCCGGTGCCGATCCCGGCGCCGCCGATGGCAACGGCGCCACGCCGCTGCACGCGGCCGGCTCGATCAACGCCGGCGCAGTGGTGATGCTGCTGCTTGAATCGGGCGCGCCCGCGCACGCCACCAACTCCGCCGGCGACACGTTCCAGCCGTACTACTTCCAGCTCAGCGAGTCACTGCTCACTGCGCGCGCGCGCGGCGAGCGCCAGGCGGTCATCGACTGGCTGCGCGCACACGACGTGCCGCTCGAGGCCGGCGTCGGCGAGTAGCCGCGCCGGCGGCTCCGGACGCAAAGGCCCGGGTTCGGTCCGCCGGATCCGGTCCGCGGCAACCAGGCCCGGCGTCAGTCCGGCCGGATCAGGGCCAGCTTGGCGGCGCCACGCGCCAGGCCGCGGCCACCTCGGCCAGCAGCGCGCGATCGGTGGCGGTCCAGTCCGGCAGCAGGCGCGCCAGGTCCGGCGACTGCCACAGCCGCGGTTCGGTGCGAACGGCCGCGGCGTACCAGCGCACGGCCTCGTCGTGGCGACCGGCCTGCCACAGGCCCAGGGCAAGGGTCGGTGGCAGCCAGGACGGCCCCTTGAGCCGCTCGGCGCCGGCAATGCGCCACTGCTCCAGCGCGGCGGCGAAATTGCCGTCGCGATACAGATCCCAGCCGTGGTTCCAATGCATCGCGTCGCGCTGGCGGGCGCCTTCGGCGCGCTGCAGGGCCTCGGCGTAGAGCGCAGCGCCGGTGTCGGCACGACCGGTGGCATAGGAAATGCGTGCCAGCTGCGCGGTGGCCAGGGCCGCGTCGCGGCGACCGCGGTCACGCACCTGGAGCAGGCGCGGGACGACGTCCTCGCCGTCCACGGCCGGATACAGCTCCAGCCGGCGGGTCACGTCGGCGTCGGTCTCGAAATAGAATTCCCTGGGCCTGGGGAGGTCCTGCGCCCAAAGGCCGAGCGGCAGGACGACAAGCACGAGAGCGCCGATCAGGCGCGTGGCAAAGCGGTTCATGGCGTCACTTGGGTTGGCGGAGCCCCTGTACTCCGGGGCGCATGGTACCGGCTGCGCCGCGTGGATTCAGCCTCCCCCGCCGCGCCGGCGCCCCCGCGGGCGCTCGCCGACCGCGCCCGCTGCTAGAATCCGCGCCGCTTCCGCGCTTCCGCGCCCTCGCGCAGCCGTGCGACGGCCGGCGCGCCCCTCCGCCAGCGTCCACGCACGCCACAGGGCCCTGCCATGACCAGCACCGCCGAACTCTCCTCGCCCGCGTCCGCCCGCACCGGCCTGACCCGAGGCGTGACCGACCACGACTACACGCTGGAGGACAAGTACGCCCGCACGCAGGGGCGCATCTACCTGTCCGGCGTGCAGGCACTGGTGCGGCTGCCGATGATGCAGCGCCTGCGCGACCAGGCCGCGGGGCTGGACACGGGTGGCTTCGTGTCCGGCTACCGCGGCTCGCCGCTGGGCGGCTTCGACCTGGAGCTGTGGCGCGCGCGCAAGCACCTGGAAGGCGCGAACGTGCACTTCAAGCCGGGCCTCAACGAGGACCTCGGCGCGACCATGGTCTGGGGCACGCAGCAGACCAACCTGTTCCCCGGCGCGACCGTCGATGGCGTCTTTGGCATGTGGTACGGCAAGGGCCCGGGCCTGGACCGCTCCGGCGACGTGTTCAAACATGCCAATGCCGCCGGCACCTCGCAGCATGGCGGCGTGCTGGCGCTGGCCGCCGACGACCACGCCTGCCGCTCATCGACCCTGCCGCACGGCTCGGAAGGCGAGTTCACCAGTGCGCTGATGCCGATCCTGAATCCCGCCGGCGTCCAGGACATCCTCGACATGGGCCTGCTGGGCTGGGCGATGAGCCGCTACACCGGGCGCTGGATCGGCTTCAAGACGATCGCCGAGACGGTCGAATCGTCGGCGTCGGTCGACGTCGATCCGTTCGCGATCGAGATCGTGACCCCGGACGATTTCGACATGCCGCCCGGTGGCCTCGGCATCCGCTGGCCCGATCCGCCGATGGACCAGGAGATGCGCCTGCACCGCTACGCGGTCAAGGCGGCGCAGGCCTTCGCGCGCGCCAACCGCATCGACCGCGTGGTGATCGATTCGCCGGCCGCGCGGCTCGGCATCGTGACCACCGGCAAGAGCTACCTCGACGTGCTGCAGGCGCTGGAGTACCTGGGCCTGGACGCGCAGGCCTGCGCCGCGCTCGGCATCCGCGTCTACAAGGTCGGCATGACCTGGCCGCTGGAGCCGGTGGGCATCCGCGCGTTCGCGCGCGGGCTCGAGGACATCCTGGTGGTGGAGGAAAAGCACGCCTTCATCGAGAGCCAGATGAAGGAGCTGTTCTACAACTTCGACTTCGGACTCGACGGCGGCCGCCGGCCGTCGATCGTCGGCAAATACGACGAGGCCGGCGAGTGGATCCTGCCGTCCACCGGCGAGCTGACGCCTGCCACCATCGCCGGCGTGATCGCGCGTCGGCTCCACGGCGGCATTCACCAGCGCGGCATTCCGATGGACGCGCGCGACTCCGCGCACATCACCGACGTGCTGCGCTGGATGGAAGAGAAGGAAGGCGCGCTGGCCCTGCCGCGCGCGCAGTTCCCGCGCGTGCCGCACTACTGCGCCGGCTGCCCGCACAACACCTCGACCCAGGTGCCCGAAGGCTCGCGCGCGATGGCCGGCATCGGCTGCCACTACATGGTCACGTGGATGGACCGCAGCACCGAGACCTTCACCCACATGGGCGGCGAAGGCGTGACCTGGTCGGGGCAGGCACCGTTCACCGAAACGCAGCACGTGTTCCAGAATCTCGGCGACGGCACCTACTTCCACTCCGGCACGCTGGCCATCCGCCAGTCGGTCGCGACCGGTGTCAACATCACCTACAAGATCCTCTACAACGACGCGGTGGCGATGACCGGCGGCCAGCCGGTGGACGGCACGCTGTCGGTGCCGCAGATCGCGCACCAGGTCCGCAGTGAAGGGGTGCAGGCGATCGTCGTCGTGAGCGACGAGATCGAGAAGTGGTCCGATCGCTCGATCTTCCCCGCTGGCGTCGAGTTCCACGACCGCCGCGAGCTCGACGCCGTGCAGAAGCGCCTGCGCGAAGTGAAGGGCGTGAGCATCCTCATCTACGACCAGACCTGCGCCACCGAGAAGCGCCGCCGCCGCAAGCGCGGCAAGATCGCCGACCCCGCCAAGCGCGTGGCCATCAACTCGCTGGTCTGCGAAGGCTGCGGCGACTGCGGCGTGAAGTCGTTCTGCGTCTCGGTGCTGCCCAAGGAAACCGAGTTCGGGCGCAAGCGCGAGATCGACCAGTCGGCCTGCAACAAGGACTTCAGCTGCGTCGAAGGCTTCTGCCCGAGCTTCGTCACCGTGCACGGCGGCACGCCGCGCAAGGGCAAGGCGGCCACCGGGCTGTCGCGCCTGGCGAACCTTCCGGATCCGGTGTTCGCCAGCGACGGCGCGCGGCCCTGGAACATCCTGGTCACCGGCGTCGGCGGAACCGGCGTGGTCACCATCGGCGCCCTGCTCGGCATGGCCGGCCACCTGGAGGGCCGCGGCGCGACCGTGCTCGACCAGACCGGCCTGGCGCAGAAGGGCGGCGCGGTCACCACCCACATCCGCATTGCCGGCGCACCGTCGGACATCCACGCCGTGCGCATCGCCGCCGGCGAGGCCGACCTGGTGCTGGGCTGCGACATGGTGGTGGTCAACGACTACTGGACGCTCTCCAAGCTGCGCGCCGGGCGCTCGCAGGTGGTGATCAACAGCTACGAGGCGATGCCGGGCACGTTCACCACTCGGCCTGACATGCAGTTCCCCGCGACCGACATCATCAGCGCGGTGCGCACGGCGCTTGGGGGCCATGACACGGCCGACGCCGGGGCCACCGCGGCCGCGGCGCGCGCGCTGAACGTGGTCGACGCCACCCAGCTGGCCACGGCGCTTCTCGGCAACGCCATCGCCGCGAACCTCTTCATGCTCGGCTACGCCTGGCAGCGCGGCCTGGTGCCGCTGTCGCTGGACGCGCTGATGCGCGCGGTGGAGCTCAACGGCGCCGCGATCGAGATGAACAAGACCGCTTTCGCCTGGGGTCGCCTGGGCGCGGTCGATATCGAAGCGGTGTATGAGGCCGCCGGCATCGTGCGCAACCCGCGTACCGCCGCCGAAGCCACGCCGACGCTGCTCGACGCGCTGCCGCCGGGCGACTGGGAAGGCAACGAATGGGGCGCGACCAGCGCGCCCAAGCCGCAGCGGCGCGAGGACGAGCTGCGCCACTTGCCGTCAGGGACGGGCGCCGACGACGCTGGAAACGCGAAGGCCGCGGTCGCCGGGAGTTCGGACGGCATCGCGTTCCTGCCGCTGGACGACGCCCGGCTGTCACGCAGCCTCGATGAACTGGTCGCACGCCGCAGTGCCTTCCTCACCGACTACCAGGACGCGAAGTACGCGCGCCGCTACACCGACCTCGTGGCCCGCGTGCGGGCGGCCGAAGAAACCCGCGCGCCCGGCGCCACCGACCTCAGCGAGGCCGTGGCCCGCTATTTCTTCAAGCTCATGGCCTACAAGGACGAATATGAAGTCGCGCGCCTGTACACCAGCGGCGAGTTCAAGCGCCAGCTGGAGCAGCAGTTCGAAGGCGACTACCGGCTCGAGTTCCACCTCGCACCGCCGCTGCTGGCCAGGCGCGACGCCGAGGGCCGGCTTCGCAAGCAGGCCTTCGGCCCGTGGGTGTTCAGCGCGTTCAAGGTGCTGGCGAAGCTCAGGGGCCTGCGCGGCACGCCGCTGGACGTGTTCGGCTACACCGCGGAACGGCGCACCGAGCGCGCACTGATCGACGGCTACGAGCTCACGGTCGGCGGCCTGCTGGACGCGCTGGACTCCGGCAACGTGGCGCTGGCGGCGGAGATCGCATCGATCCCCGAGCACATCCGCGGCTTCGGCCACGTCAAGCACGCGCACCTGGAGAAGGCCAAGGCACGCGAAGCCGACCTGCTGCGCGAGTGGGCCAACCCATTGCGCATCGTGCAGGCGGCCTGACGCTCCGAGCCGACGCCACGCAGCACCGCCCCTGCAGGAACCGCTACCGCTGCTCCTGTGGGCGAGCGGCGGATCGGACTGCCGGCCTCAGCCGCTGCAGCCGCCGCAGCACACCGAGGGCTGCTGCTCGACTTCGGTCGCTTGCACGTCGCCGCCGACCTGGTTGATCAGGGCCGCAAGCTGCGCGGCGTCGATCGCCGCACTCACGCGCAGGCCCTGCGCCGGATCGATGTCGACGACCGCGGCGGGGTCGAACGCGAGCAGCGCGTCCTCGATCACCACCAGCGGCGGCAACGACCGCGACGCGCGGACATGGAATTCCATCGTCGTCTCCTGCTGAACGGCGCCATCGCGCCGATGTCCATGCTGCGCCATCCGGGGCGGCCCCGCGATGATCCAGGTCAACCAACGCGCTCGATCCGCGTGCCCGAAGCGGGCGCACAGCGCTCAGCCCGGCAATTCGATGTGTTCCACTATCCGACTTCGCCCTACCGCGCCCGCGCCCGGCGCGAGAACACCAGGCAGCGGTTGTTGGCGGGCATCGCGACGTCCGCCACGATGTGCAGTCCGACCCGCGCCGCCAGCGTGGCCACGGCCTCGAGATCGCGGATGGCCGAGCGCGGATCGCGCGCTTTCAGCCAGGCGTCGAACTCCCGGTTGCTGTCGCTGGTGTAGCCACCGCCCTGGTTGAACGGGCCGTAGACAACGAGCGTGCCCTCCGCGGCATCGCGCAACACCCCGCCTACGCCGGCGAAGAAGGCCTCGACCTCGGACCAGCCCATGATGTGCAGGGTATTGGACGTGAATACCGCATCGAAGTCGCCCGCCGCGGGCCAGGGGCCATGCGCCACGTCGAGTGCGATCGGCGCCGGCGTGTTGGCCAGCGCGGCTTCGTCGAGCCAGAGGCGGATCCCGGCCAGGTTGTCCGCGAACTCGGAGCACTGCCACTGGAGCCAGGGCATGGCCGCGGCGAAGTGGACCGCGTGCTGCCCGGTACCGCTGCCGATCTCGAGCACGCGGCGATGACCGGCAAGGCGCTCGCGCAGGACCGAGAGGATCGGGTCGCGGTTGCGATCGCAGGACGGCGCGATGGGTTTGCCAGGGTGGTGGTGCATGTCGGCTTCCGGCGGTGGCGCTGGAATCATACAAAGCATGGGAGGCCGCCGTGCCCGCGCTCGGAAAGGCGCGGCCGCACCGGCACAATGGCGGCCGCGACATTCTGGGTAGGCGTTGGACATGCGGATCGGGATTGATTTCGGCACCAGCTATTCGGCCGCGGGCGCCGTGGTGGATGGCCAGGTGCAGCTGGTCCGCTTTGGCGACCAGGAGCAGTTCCGCACCACGGCATTTTTTCCGCAGCGACTGCCGGACCTCCACAAGTTCGAGCTGACCGATGCACTGCAGGGCGACGTGGCGCGCTGGATGGGCAGTGCCAAGAGCGAGCAGACCCGCGAACTGGCGCGCCTGGAAGGCCTGCGGCAGGCGGCCATGGCGCTTCCGCCGCAGCAGCGCGCGGTCGCGCTGGCCCAGGTCCCGACCATGCGCCGGCGCAGCGACGATGAACTCCGCCGCGCGGCGATCGCCGCCGTGCGCCGCAGCTGGGCTGCCGCCGAGGTGCGCGAAGCGATGGAAGCGAAGGCCGATCTCGACGACGCGCTTTACGGCGACGAGGCGGTGGATGCATTCCTGTCCGCCGGCGAGGGGCACTTGGTGGTTTCGCCCAAATCGATGCTCGGCTACAGGCTCGACGCGCATGCGCGCGACGTGCTGCTGGGCATCGCCACACACGTGCTCCGCCACATCCGCACCACCGCCACGGCGCAGCTCGGCGCGGACGTGCGCTCGGCGGTCATGGGCAGGCCGGTGCGCTTCCGCAGCTCGATGCAGGAGGCCGGCGGCGAGCAGGCGCTGGAGATCCTCACCGACGCCGCCTCCGCCGCCGGCTTCGAGTCGATCGAATTCCTTGAAGAGCCGGCCGCGGCCGCCTACGACTACCACCGTCGCAGCCGCGAAGTCCGCCGCACGATGATCCTCGACATCGGCGGCGGCACCACCGACATGGCGCTGGCGCTTGTGGGTGGCGACGCACGGGCGCCGCTCATCAGCGGCGCCTGGGGCGAACCCGTCGGCGGCACCGACGTCGACCTGGAGCTGAGCATGCGCGCGGTCATGCCGCTGTTCGGCAAGAACCTGACCAGCACGCCTGTGCACCGCTACTACGAGGCCTCGCACGTGCAGGACCTGCAGCGGCAGAACAACTTCCGCAGCGCCAGCTTCGACGATGTCGACGCGCCGTGGCGCGAGCGCCTGGTGGCGCTGCAGCAGGCGGGACACACCGTGCGCCTGAACCGCGCCGTCGAGCGGGCGAAGATCGAACTCAGCGGCAGCGAACGCGTGCCGCTGGATCTCGGCTACATCGAGCACGGCCTCGGCTGCGACATCGACCACGCGCATCTCGAGGCCGCCGCCGAACGTCCGTTCCTGATGCAGCTGCGCGCGCTGATGCGGGAAGCCAGCGCCGGCGCGGACGAGGCGCCGGAAGTGGTCTATCTCACCGGCGGCATGTCGCGCTCGCCCTACGTTCCGGCGCTGGTGGCCGAAGTGTTCCCGGGCGTCGAGATCGTGCGCGGCGATGCGTCGCTGGGCGTGGTCACCGGGCTTGCGCGCGCGGCCGCGGCCTGACGGGCCTCAGTACCCGGGCTATGGTCGCACCGGCGCAACGGGCGCGCCGGCATGCTTCCCACTACCGACCACGTGCGGACGCACTCGCTTCACGCGCCTCGCGGAACTCGCTGCCTTCGTCCCAACCGGGCCACCGGGTCGATTCGGCAACGTCGCGCACCAGCCGCAGCACCACTTCGGTGTCCGCGGTCGGCCCACGCATGTCCCAGCTGTCGTCGAACTCGTCATCGGGCTGGTGATAGCGCTTTGCGAAGTAGTCCGCGCGCGCAGCCATGCCGCCTTCCACGCCGCCTTCGATCTGGTCCATGCCGGGACCGATGGTGATCGCCGGCACGCCGGCCTGGGCGAAGGCGAAGTGGTCGGCGCGGTAGAAGAAGCCGGCTTCGAGATCCGGATCCGGCGAATACGTGCGACCCAGCGCTTGGGCCGCGACGACCAGGTCGCGCTCCAGCGAGACCTTGCCCAGGCCCCATGAGGAGATGTCGCGGGTCGGGCCGTCCGGGCTCCACATTTCCAGATTGAGCATCGCGGCGGTGGTGGCCAGCGGGCGCAGCGGATGCGCTGCGTAGTGCGTGGCGCCGAGCAGGCCGCTTTCCTCGGCGGTCAGCGCCAGGAACAGCACGCTGCGCGCGGGGCGCGGGCCTGCGTGCAGCGCGCGCGCGATCTCGATGATCGAGGCCACGGCAGTGGCGTTGTCGACCGCGCCATTCATGATCGCGTCGCCGTTTTCATCGGGCGCGCCAATGCCGAAGCTGTCCCAGTGGCCCGACAGCACCACGGTTTCGTTCGCACGCGAAGCACCCGGCAGCAGGCCGGCGACATTGTGGCTGGTGATGCGCGCGTGCTCGACGTCGAACGCGGCGCTGAACCGGGCGTCGCCAAGCGCCTGTCCTTTGAAGCCTGACTGCTGCGCGGCGTGCTTGGCGGCGTCGAAATCCAGGCCGGCGGCGGCGAACAGCCGTTCCGCGGTGGCGCGCTGGATCCAGCCGCGCACGCGCAGGTGATGGCTGTCGGCATCGCTGCGCACGATGTCGAACTGCGGCGCGGCGCGGCCGTTGCGCACGGTCGCCCAGGGATACGCGGCGGGCTCGGTCTCGTGCACGATCAGCACGCCGGCGGCGCCGCGCTTCGCGGCCTCGATGTACTTGTAGGCCCAGCGCCCGTACCAGGTCATGGCGCGGCCGCCGAACTTTCCCGGCTCGGTTTCGAAATCCGGATCGTTGACCAGCACGACCACGATCTTGCCGCGCACATCCATGCCGGCGTAGTCGTCCCAGCCCAACTCGGGCGCGGTGATGCCGTAGCCGGCGTACACCAGCGGCACGTCGGCCAGGTCCACGCGCGCGGCGGGGTGCAAACTCTCCAGGGCGATGTCCTCGCCGTTGGCCAAGGGCATCGGCGTGCCGGCAACGGTGAAGCCGGTGGTGACCTCGCCGCGGATTTCGCTGCGCTCGAGCGTGACCGCCTGCAGCCAGGTGTCGTCGCCACCGGCGGGTTCGAGGCCGGCGGCTGCGAACTGCTCCGCGATCCAGGCGATGGTCTTCGCTTCGCCCGGAGTATCGGGCGCACGGCCTTCGAATCCGTCGGACGCGAGGATGCGCAGGTGGGCCGCAAGATTGTCGCTGCTGATAGCGGTGCCCGCGGCTGCAGTGTCGCCGAGGGCAACGATGCCGGTCGCGCGGCTACCGGCTGCGGCTACCCCGCCCGGCGCGGCGCGCTCTGCAGGGCTGCTGGAGCAGGCGGCCAGCAGCATCGCCACGAATGCCAATCCCGGTGCACGCGCCATGAGGGTCATCCCGTTTGCGGAGGTTCGCCATTGTGCGCACGAGCCGCGCTCCCGTCGCCCCTGAGTGCGTCGCCACGTGCGGCTACCGCAGGGTCTTCGCTGCGGGAGCCTTTTCAGCTCGCAGCGCCGTCAGGATGCGCAGCCCCGCGCGCCCGTCGGCGGGCGTGAAACCCAGTCGTTCCTGCTCTACGGCTATCGCCCGCCGGGTCAGCGTGCCGACCATGCCGTCCGCCTCGCCGATCGCATGTCCACGCGCGAGCAACAGCTCCTGCAGCTCGCGACGCTCCGCACGCCCGATGCCGGGATCGTCGGTGGGCCATGCGGTGGCGAAACCACCTCCACCGCGCAGCCGGTCAGCGAGGTGCGCAATGGCAAGGGCATAACTCTCCGCGGCGTTGTAGGAATAGATCGCGTCGAAGTTCTTGAACACCAGGAACGCCGGGCCCTTGGCGCCGGCGGGCAGGATCACCGCGGCGCGCGCGTCGGCGGCCACTCCGCCGACTGCGCTTCCATCCACTTGCCTGACGCCCTGCTTCACCCATTCCGACAACGGCTTGCGATTTGTCCTACCCGCCTGCGCGGCGTTGAAGCCTTGCGGCAGCTGCACCTCGTAGCCCCAGGGCTCGCCCGTGCGCCAGCCGGACCGCTTCAGGTAATTGGCCGTGGACCCCAGCGCGTCCGGGATGCTGCCCACCAGGTCACGGCGCCCGTCACCGTCGAAATCCACCGCGATGCGCTGGTAGGTGCTGGGCATGAACTGCGTGTGCCCGAAGGCGCCCGCCCACGAACCGGTGATGCCTGGATCAGCCAGGTCGCCGCTGGCCAGCAGCTGCAGCGTGGCGATCAGCTCACCCTGGAAAAACGGCTGGCGCCGCCCGAAGCAGGACAGCGTGGACAGCGAGACCAGCAGCGGTCGCTTGCCGAAACTCTTGCCGTAGTCGCTCTCCACCCCCCAGACCGCAACCACCGTGGCCTGGTCCACGCCGTACTCCGCCTGCGCGCGCGCAAGCGTCGCTGCCTGCGCGGCGAGCATGGCGCGGCCGTCGTCGATGCGCTGCTGGTCGACCAGCGCGGCCAGATAGTCCCAGATCGGAGTGCTGAACTCCGGCTGCCGGTCGAGCAGCGGCAGCACGCTCATGTCCGGCGCCAGGTTGGAGGTCAGGCGGTCGAAGCTGTCGACAGCCACGCCCTTGCCCGCAGCGGTGCTGCGCAGCTTGGCCATGCAGCCCTTGAACGTGGCGAGCTCGGCAGCCGTTGGCCCGGGTTGAACGGGTGGAGCCGGCAAGGTCTGCGCGGGTAGCTGGGACGCGGGCTGTGTCGTTTGCAGTGGCGCCTGCGTCTGCGCCATCGCGGCGGCGGCTGGCAGGACCAGGATCAGCGTGGCAAGCGGGGCAATCAGGCGCATCCGGAAACTCCGTGTTCGACCCGCGGGATTGTAGGCACCCTCTGCGACCGCACGCGTCACGCGCGATGAACAGGCGACTTCACGGCCGGCAGACCGCCGCTGCGATGTCATGGCGTTCCGGACGACAGGGAAACGCGATGGACGTACTGCAGAGCACCGAGCTTTGGATCTTGGCCCGGGTTGCCGCGGCGATGGCGCTTGGCGGCGTGCTCGGCATCGAGCGCGAGCTTGGCCGCCACGCCGCCGGTTTGCGCACGCACATGATGATCGCCGGCGCCGCGGCGCTTATCGTCGGACTGGGCGACGTGGTCGCCGAGCACTTCACCCAGGAGCAGTATCGCGACCTGCTGCGCATCGACCCCGGTCGCCTGATCGAGTCGGTGGTGGCCGCAGTCGGCTTCGTCGGTGCCGGCGCCATCCTGCGCGCACGCGGCGACCAGCAGGTGCGTGGACTGACCACCGCCAGCTCGCTGCTGATGGCGGCCGCGATCGGCATCGCCGCCGGCCTCGGCAACTACCTGCTGGCGCTGGGTGCGTCGCTGCTGTGCGTGCTCGTGCTGGCGGTGTTCCGGCGGATCGAGTCACGGCTCGGGACCAACGAGCCGAAGGTCGACCGCTCATGACACTCCCATCCACAGCACGCGCATCAACCGCACGCCTATCAACAGCACACCCAGCAACACCCCCGCCGCGCATGCGGCATGATCCCGCCATGACCTCGAGGAGCCGCACATGTCCCGCTTCCACTCCGCTCGCCATCTTGCCGTGCTGCTGGCGGCGCCGCTGGCCTTCGCCGTCGTCGCCTGTTCGCCCGCGCGCGAGCCCACGCCCGTGAACGGTGCGCCTCCGAAAATCGTCGATGGCGGGCTGGGCGGCAGCTGTGACGCCAAGGCGGCCGAACAGTTCGTCGGCCGGCTGCTGGACGAAGCCGTGGGCGAGCGCGCCAAGGCCGCCGCCGGCGCCCGCGGCGTCCGCGTCATCCGTCCGGGCATGGCGGTGACCGCGGACTACCGCGCCGGACGCCTGAACATCGAGGTCGACGACGACGGTCGGATCACCAAGGTCAGCTGCGGCTAGGCCGATGGCACGCCGCAGCCGGGGGAAACAGGCGTCGCGCCGCTGGACCTGGCTGGTTGCGGCGCTGTTGCTGGTCGGTATGTGGCAGCTGCTGGAACGCAGGGATGGTCCGCTGCTTCCGGCAGATTCCGGCACCGGGCCCGCCGGCACGCCCCACGGCGTCGGGAACACCGGCGCATCCGACATCCCGTTGCCGCTGCCGTCCCGATCCGGCGCCGGGCCCCGGGCTGACCCGGCGCTCGCCTTCCTGCCCGCCGAAGCCCACGCCACCCTGGCCCTGATCGACCGCGGCGGACCGTATCCGCATCGCCAGGACGGCGGCGTGTTCCAGAACCGGGAGCGCCTGCTGCCGCAGCGACCGCACGGCCATTACCGGGAGTACACCGTCGATACCCCGGGCTCGCGCGACCGCGGCGCGCGGCGCATCGTCACCGGCGGCGACCCGCCCATGGAGTGGCACTACACCGCGGATCACTACCGGAGCTTCCGCTCGTTCGAGCGCGGGGACCGGCCATGAACGCAGTGGAGCTTGGCGCGATGCTGGCCGATGCCAGCCAGGCGGCGGCCTACTTCGTCGATATCCACGACCGCGCGGCGCTGGTCGAATCGGCCACCGCGCTGGATTTCGTGGTGCGTGCCGCGGACCTGGAGTTCGCCGACGACAAGCCCGCCCTGCTCAGGGAACTCGCAGCGGCGCTCGACTTCCCGTCGACCTTCGGCGGCAACTGGGACGCACTGGCCGACAGCCTGGGCGACCTGTCCTGGCTGCCGGCACCGGGCTACCTCCTGCTGCTGGACCACTGCGGCGGCCTGCGCGAGGACGCCGGCGACGACTTCGCCACCCTGCTGGACATCCTTGACGACGCCGCCCGCGCCCACGCCCGCGCGGGCGTGCCGTTCTGGGCGCTGCTGCCGGTGTCGGCGCCGTGATCGCCATCCACATGCCGTACACACCGCCTTAGCGAAAAAAGGACATCGCGCATACATCCGCACGCGGACACTGGGCCGCGAGCCCCTGACCGTGGACGACCTGCGATGAAGCGACTCCTCCCGATCACCGGCGCCGCACTGGCGCTCTCACTTGCGGCCTGCAGCGACCCGAGCCAGGCCTACACCCCCGTGGATGACCTGCCTTCGGCACAGACACCGGCCGCCGAGCGCGCGGAGTCAGACGCGCTGCCGGCCGGCGAGGCCATGCCCGCCCCGGCGCCCGTCGTCGACCCGGCGCTTCCGCCGCCGGTGGACCCCAGCCTGCCGCCGGTGGATCCCGCCACGCCGCCGATGGACCCCACCGTGCCGCCGATCGACGAGACCCAGCGGCCTCCGCCGCCGGTCGATTCGCCGATGGCCAGCGAACCGCCGACCGGCTGACCCGCGGCTTTCAGTCGTCTTCGCCCTTGCGGAAGTCGATCGGCTGGCTCGGGCGGTCGCTGCTGATCCGGCCGCCGCTTTCGCGAAGGCAGTCGCGCGAGACCGGCTCGCCCGGGCGGTCGCTGCGACCGGCGCACAGCGGATTGGCGTCGACCGCCGCGTTGGTGTCGAAGTAGTCGGGAGTCGCGGCGCAGGCGCCGAGCAGCAGCACCGCGGCACAGGCGGCAAGGGCGTGGCGCATCGCGCGCATGGAACTCTCCTCAAGCGTGTTGGCAATCCAGCCTGCACGAGGATCCCCGCGGTCCGCAAGACGTTCGCGTCCGCGGCCCGCCGCGGGTGGCGGGCCCTGCGTCGCTCCGCCGATCAGGCCCGTGGATCACCGATGAAGCGGAGGAACTCCGAGCGCGTCCGCGCGTCGTCGCGGAAGCCGCCCAGCATCTTCGAGGTCACCATGCTCACGCCGCGCTTGTGCACGCCGCGGGTGGTCATGCATTCGTGGGTGGCTTCGACCACCACGCCCACGCCGCGCGGCCTGAGCACGTCCTCGATGACCGCGGCGATCTGCGCGGTCATCTTCTCCTGCACCTGGAAGCGGCGCGCATAGGCGTCGACCACGCGCGCGAGCTTGCTGATGCCCACCACCTTGCCGTCGGGCAGGTAGCCGACGTGGGCCCGTCCGATGATCGGCGCCATGTGGTGCTCGCAGTGGCTCTCGAACTCGATGTCGCGCAGCACGATCATCTCGTCGTAGCCGGCGACCTCTTCGAAGGTGCGCTCGAGGTACTCGCGCGGATCGTCGGCATAGCCGCTGAACCAGTCGCCGTAGGCCTTGGCCACCCGCTTGGGCGTGTCCAGCAGGCCTTCGCGCGCCGGGTCGTCGCCGGCCCAGCGCAGCAGGGTGCGGACCGCGGCCTCGGCCTCGTCGCGGCCCACGCCGTTGCGCTGATCGTCCGGATTGGCCATCGCCCTGCTTCCTGTCGCCTGGAAAACCGCCATGGTACCGCGCCGCGGAGACGGGCCAGGACCCACGCCCCGGACCAATGGCCCTGACCCGACACCCGCATCCATGGGAAAGTCGGGCTAAGACCGTGCCCAGGCCGGGTTCCCCCAATCCTCCCTCCGGAGAGCCACAGATGCGTACTGCTTCCGCCCGCTCGCCCCTCGCCATCGCCTTGGCGCTGGTCCTTCCCCTCGGCCTCGCCGCCTGCAACCCCGGCACCGCCGCGACCGCCGACAATCAGGCGACGACGGCCGCCACGAACGCCGCGGCGGCCGATCCCGATGCCGAGACGGCGCGCCTCAACGCCTGGTTCGAGGAGAAATACGAGGAGCAGTTGCAGTTCAGCCCGCTCCAGCTGACCTTCCTCGGCCGCAAGGAGCTCTACGACCGGATCGACGATGTCTCCGAGGCCGGGATCCGCAAGCAGCTGGACTGGATGGAGGCCTCGGTGCAGGAGCTGGAAGCGCAGTTCGACTACGACCGCCTTGCGCCCGAGGCCCAGCTGTCCTGGAACCTGTGGAAGAAGCAGTACGAAAGCGCGCGCGACGGCATGCCCTTCCTGCTCAACGGCTACTCCTTCGACCAGATGAACGGCATGCACAGCATGGCGCCGACCTTCATGATCAATTTCCACAAGGTCGACGACGAGTCCGATTTCCTGGCCTACGTGGCGCGCCTGCGCGCGCTGCCGGCAACCTTCGACATCCTGCTTGAACGCACGCGCGCGTCGGCGGCGCAGGGCATCCGCCCGCCGAAGTTCGCCTGGGAAGGCGTGGCCGACCAGTCGCGAAAGATCATCGCCGGCGCACCTTTCGACGATGGTCCCGACAGCGCGTTCTGGGCCGACGCCCAGGCCAAGGTCGACGCGCTGGCGGAGTCCGGCAAGGTCACTGCCGCGCGTGCCGCCGAGCTCAAGGAAGAGGCGCGCAACGCCCTGGTGGACGACGTGAAGCCGGCCTATGAACGCATCCTCGCGCTCGCAGCCGAAGAGTTGCCGAAGGCGGCCGAGAACCCGACCGGCGTCGGCCAGACCCATCCCAACGGGGCCGCGTACTACGCCTACCAGCTGCGTGAGAACACCTCCACCGACATGAGCGCCGACCAGGTCCACGAGCTCGGCCTGTCCGAGGTCGCGCGCCTGCGCGGCGAACTGGAAGCGGTGCAGAAGGAGATCGGCTTCGAGGGCGACCTGCAGGCCTTCTTCAGGCACGTGCAGTCCGACCCGGCGCGCCTGTATCCGAACACCGACGCAGGCCGCCAGGCCTACATCGACGACGCCACCAAGGCGATCGACAACATCAAGAAGCACCTGCCGCAGTACTTCGGGCTGCTGCCCAAGGCCGACCTGGTGGTAAAGCGCGTCGAGGCCTTCCGCGAGCAGGACGGTGCCGCCCAGCACTACAACCCGGCGTCGCCGGACGGCAAGCGCCCGGGCGTGTACTACGCGCACCTCTCCGACATGAACGCCATGCCGAAGACGGAGCTCGAGGTCATCGCCTACCACGAGGGCCTGCCGGGGCATCACATGCAGATCTCGATCGCGCAGGAGCTGACCGGGGTGCCGACCTTCCGCACCCAGACCTTCGACACCGCCTACAACGAAGGCTGGGGCCTGTACTCGGAGTGGCTGGCCAAGGAGATGCCCGACACCTACCAGGACCCGTACTCGGAGTACGGCCGCCTGATGTCGGAGATGTGGCGCGCGATCCGCCTGGTGGTCGACACCGGCATGCACGCCAAGGGCTGGACCGAGGAACAGGCCGTGGCCTACTTCCGCGAGAACAGCTCGGTGCCGGACGCCGCGATCCGCTCGGAGATCCAGCGCTATCTCGTGTTCCCGGGCCAGGCCACCGCCTACAAGATCGGCATGATCCGCATGCAGGAGCTGCGCCGGAAGGCCGAAGCCGAGCTGGGCGAGCGCTTCGACATCCGCGGCTTCCACGACACCATCCTGGGCGGTGGCGCGATGCCGCTCGACCTGCTGGAGCAGCGCGTGGACCGCTGGATCGCCACCCGGAAGCAGGCCTGACTCCTACCGCCGAGCAGGACTGAAATCACCCCTGCAGGCGCCGCCCTGTGGGAGCGGCCATAGCCGCGATCGGGGATTCCCGCCAGGTCGATCGCGGCTATAGCCGCTCCCACAGGATCCAGAAAAAGGGAGGGCCCGGTTATCCGGGCCCTTTGCATGTCAGGTCACCGCCACGGCGGCTCCCGCCTTTTCTTCCGTCCCATCCGCGCAGATCCGCGGCCGATCCGCGTGGATCCGTGGCAAAGGTTCCCCCGGGCGATCAGTGCACCCCGTGGCACATCGAAGTCGGCCCGAAGGTCTCGCCGAAGGTCTGCCCATGGCCATGGTGCTGCCAGTAGAACGTCGGCGCCGGTACCGCCTGGTTGCCGATCTCGGCCATGTCGGCGGCGACGTCGAACAGGCGGCCATCGACCATCACGTAGCGCGTGTCGGCGGTATGGCGGATGTTCTCCAGCGGATTGCCGTCCAGTACTACCAGGTCCGCGCGCTTGCCGACCTCTAGCGAACCCAGCTTCGATGACATGCCGAGGTAGTCGGCACCATCGATGGTGGCCGCGCGCAGCGCTTCGAAGTTGCTGAAGCCGCCCTGGGTCAGCATCCAGGTCTCCCAGTGCGTGGCCATGCCCTGCAGCTGGCCGTGGCCACCCACCTGCACCTTGACCCCGGCGTCGCGCAGCTTCTTCAAGGACTTCGCCACCTCGATGTGGTGGTAGTCCCAGTCCGGCGCGGTCTCGCGGCGGATCGAACGCGCGTCCAGCGTTTCGCGCGGGAAGAAGCGGTTGAGCTTGGCGTCTTCCCAGACGTTGTCGCGCGCATAGAACCAGTACTCGCCCGACAGCCCGCCATAGCTCACGACGAGCGTCGGCGTGTTGCGCACGTCGGTTTCCTTCCACAGGTTCACCACGTCCGAATACAGCGGCGCGATCGGCAGGTTGTGCTCGATGCCGGTGGCGCCGTCCAGGATCATGGTCATGTTGTGGTGGAAGGTGGAGCCGCCCTCTTCCACCACCAGCATGCCGAGCTCCCGCGCGGCCTGGTTGACCTGCTGGCGCTGCGCGCGGCGCGGCTGGTTGTAGCTCTTCACCGAGAACGCGCCGTGCGCCTGCATGCGGCGCAGGTGGCTGCGGGCATCGTCGAGTGAATCGATCTCGGCCTTGAAGCCGCCATCGGCGCCATAGAGGATGGTGCCGGTGGAGAACATGCGCGGGCCCACCATGCGCCCGGCCTGCAGCAGCTCTGACTGGGAGTAGACGAACTCGCTGGTCGCCGACGGGTCGTGCAGCGTGGTGATGCCGAAGGCGAGGTTGGCGTAGTAGGCCCAGTTCTGCTGCGGCACCACGCCCTGGCCGAAGTTCGAGGCATGCGCATGCACGTCGATGATGCCGGGGATGATGGTCTTGCCGGCCACGTCGACCACGCGCGCGCCTGCGGGCACCTGTACCGAACCCGCCGCACCGATGGCGGTGATGGTGTTGCCATCGACCACGATCGTGCCGCCCTCGATCACTTCCTGCGTGTCCTCGGCATCACGCATGGTCACGATGCGCGCATTGGTGAAGGCCACCACGTCGCGCGGCGCGTACACCGGCGCGTCCAGGCCCACGCTGATCCCGCCGCCCGGCGCAGGCTTCGCGATTTCCGCAGGCGCGCCGGGCAGGAAGTCGAAGGTCTGGTCCAGGCGGCGCGAGTGGTAGCGGTCGCCCACCATCCAGTGCAGCGACTTCGAGTCCGCCGCCCAGTGCAGGTAGCTGCCGACATCGGCACTGATCGCGCGCACGGGCACGGCCTTGGTCTTGCGGTCGAGCGCGATGGTGCGGCCGCTTTCCGGCATCGGCGCGACATAGGCATTGAACAGTTCGGTGAACGCCACCCACTTGCCGTCCGGGCTCACCTGTACCGAGTCGACGTACTTGAGGTCGAACACCGCGCGCGGCTCCTCGCCGTGCAGGCCCACCGACATCAGCTTCTTTTCCATGCCGTTGCCGGCCAGGTACAGCACGCGCGTGCCGTCATGGTTGAACTGCGGCGACTGCCCGGTTTCGGCCACGCGCACCGGCTTGCCGCCGCCCACGGGCACCACGTGGATGCCGCGCTCGCCCGACCACAGGCTGCCGGTCAGGCCACCGCCGCTGCTGCGGCTGTAGACCACGTTCCTGCCATCCGGCGAGAAGCGCGGGTGGTAGTAGAAGCCGGGCTCCTGGGTGAGCTTGCGGCCCTCGGCGGTGCCGCCGGAGCTGCGCACGTGGATCGCGCCCAGGCCCGCGTCGGACCAGGTCGTGTACAGCAGCTGGCGGCCGTCGGCGCTGAAGCTGGGCTGGTATTCGTAGACATCGCGGTTGCCGGTCAGGCGCACCGGCGTGCCGCCCGGCAGCGGCTTGCGCCACAGCTGGCCCAGCGCGTGGAAGACCAGGCTGCCGCCATCGGCCGAGGTGGCCACGTCGCGGATCATGCGCGGGTTGAAGCGGCCTTCGGGCAGGGTCTGCGCGAAGCGCAGCGGCTCGGACACCACCTGCTCCACCTCGGCGGTGAACGGGATCTTCGATGCCGCGCCGCTGGCCATGTCCACGCGCCAGAAGCCGCCCTGCGCCCAGACCACCACCGACTTCGAGTCCGGCGTCCAGTTGAAGCCGCTGTAGGGCCCGAAGATCGCCCAGGCCTCCTGCTGGTCATGGCTCAGGCCGTCCCAGACCGGGCGCACCTCGCCGCTGGCGATATCCATGCGGTGCAGCACGCTGGCGTCGCGCACGCGCTTGACGAAGGCCAGGGTCTTTCCGTCCGGCGACACCTGCGGGCGCACCGCGCCGCCGGGCGAGGCGACCACGGTTTCGGTCTTGCCGGTCTGGCGGTCGAAGCGCTTGATGGCATAGATCACACCGTGCGGATCGCGGTTGTAGTCGAAGGCGCCGCCGGAGCTCACGTCCTGCGAGAAGTAGACGTAGCGGCCGTCGGGCGAAACCGTCGGCTCGCCGATGTCCTGCTGCTCGTTGGCCTTCTCCACCAGCTGGATGCCGCCGCTGGTGCCGGCGGCGTGGTACAGCCAGAGCTCGCCCGCGCCCAGCGAGCGCGTCGAGGTGAAGTGCTTGCGGGCCACGATGTACTGCCCGTCAGGCGTCCACGTGGGGTTGTTGAGCAGGCGGAAGTCCTCTTCGGTGACCTGGCGCGGATCGCTGCCGTCGGCGGCGATGGTCCAGATGTTGTTGCCACCGCTGCGGTCGGAGGTGAAGGCGATGCGGCGGCCGTCCGGCGACCAGCGCGGCTGCACGTCCCAGGCGCGGCCGGTGGTGACGCGGGTGGCGGCGCCGCCGCTGATCGGCATGCGGTAGAGATCGCCGAGCAGCGCGAACACCAGCTGGCGGCCGTCGGGCGAGACGTCGACGTCCATCCAGGTGCCTTCGCCGGTTTCGAAGCGGACGGTCTTCGGCGTGCCCTGGGTGGACTCGACGTTCCATTTGGCCGCTTCCTCGTCGCCCTTGGCGTCCCTGCGCAGGCCGCGGGCGCTGTCCAGCGGTGCGTCGGCCTGGTTGGCGCCGGCGGCGTCAAGCGACTCCTGCTCAAGCTCGACGTTGTCGCTGCGGTCGCTGTCCTGCGTGTCAGCGCGGTCGTCCTGCTGCTGCGAGGGCTCCGGGGCCGGCGGCGCCGGCGGCGGGTCCTGGGCCAGCGCGGGGAAGGTGGCGAGTACGCCGGCGAGAGCGAGGGCAAGGGCGTTGCGTGTCATGCAGCGATATCCGTCTGGGCCAAACCATCCACGATAATCGCCGCGCCCGCGCGGGGCATCGCTCGAAAGTCCCGGTCCGGCCCGGCTTCCTTCGGCGATCAATGCCCCCCCGGACGCTGCGGGATCTGCCGTGCACCCCGCCGAGTCAAGCCCCGCGTTCTCCGCATTGCGCTTGAAATCGGCGCCGCGGCACGCATATCCGCAGCCTGCCTGCCGTTTTGCAAAGGACACGCGTCATGACCACGACCACCGAGACCCGCAAGTTCGAAGCCGAAGTCGCCCAGGTGCTGCACCTGGTCACGCATTCGCTGTACTCGCACAAGGAAATCTTCCTGCGCGAGCTGATCTCCAACGCATCGGACGCCTGCGACAAGCTGCGCTTCGAGTCGATCGCCAACCCGGACCTGCTGGCCGGCCAGCCCGAGCTGCGCATCGACGTCAGCTGGGACAAGGACGCGCGCACGATCACCATCCATGACACCGGTATCGGCATGGACCGCGACGAGGTGGTGGCCAACATCGGCAGCATCGCCAGCTCCGGCACCCGCCGCTTCCTGGAGGCCATGGGCAGCGAGCAAAAAGCGGACGCGCGCCTGATCGGCCAGTTCGGCGTGGGCTTCTACTCCGCCTTCGTGGTCGCCGACCGCGTGACCGTGCTGACCCGCCGCGCCGGCGCCGCGGATGCGACCGGCGTCAAGTGGGAAAGCGACGGCCGCGGCGAGTACACGCTGGACGCCGTGGAGCTGCCCGGGCGCGGCACCACGGTGGTGCTGCACCTGAAGGATGGCGAGGACGAGTTCCTGGATGCCTGGCGCCTGCGCTCGCTGGTGCACAAGTACTCCGACCACGTCGCGTTCCCGATCCGGATGCCGAAGGACGCAGCTGCGGACGCGGACGGCGACAGCCTCGACGATGCAGGCGCAACGACCGACACGACCGACACGACCGACGAAGGCAAGGACGCAGGCAAGGACGACGCTGCGACGCCGGCGACCACATGGGAAACCGTCAATGACGCCTCCGCCCTCTGGACCCGCCCCAAGGCCGGGATCAGCGACGAGGAATACCAGAACTTCTACAAGTCGCTCGGCCACGACTTCAACGACGCCGCCGCCTGGTCGCACAACCGCGTCGAAGGCAGCCAAAGCTTCACGACCCTGCTGTACCTGCCGGCGCAGCCGCCGTTCGACCTGATGATGGGCGGCCGCGACGAGCGCAAGGGCCTGAAGCTCTACATCAAGCGCGTCTTCATCATGGACGCGGCCGAAGAGCTGCTGCCCAACTACCTGCGCTTCGTGCGCGGCGTGGTGGATGCCGACGACCTGCCGCTCAACGTCAGCCGCGAGATCCTGCAGCACAACCGCCAGCTCGAGCGCATCAAGGGCGCCTGCGTGAAGCGCGTGCTCGACATGATCGAGCGCATGTCGCGCGATGAGCCCGAGAAATTCACCGCCTTCCTCAAGGCCTTCGGTAACACGCTGAAAGAAGGCGTCGTGGAAGACGCCAGCAACCGCGAGCGCATCGCCAGGCTGCTGCGCTTCGCGTCCACCAGGGGCGAAGGCGATGCGCGCAGCGTTTCGCTGGACGACTACATCGGCCGCATGCAGGAGGGCCAGGACGCGATCTGGTACGTCACCGCCGACGGCTATCGCGCCGCCGCCGGCAGCCCGCAGCTCGAGGCCTTCCGGGCCCGTGGCATCGAAGTGCTGCTGA
This sequence comes from Luteimonas yanweni, assembly GCF_039548475.1. Taxonomy (NCBI): domain Bacteria; kingdom Pseudomonadati; phylum Pseudomonadota; class Gammaproteobacteria; order Lysobacterales; family Lysobacteraceae; genus Luteimonas; species Luteimonas yanweni. The sequence goes on from NZ_JBCLVC010000017.1 coordinate 51,558, forward strand.
TGTCCGACCGCATCGACGAATGGATGCTTGGCCACCTGCGTGAGTACGATGGCAAGCCGCTGAAGCACGTCGCCAAGGGCGAACTGCCGCTGGACGAGGCCGGGAAGAAGAAGCTCGAAGACGCCGCCGGCGCTGCCGCACCGCTGCTGGAGCGCATCAAGGCGCTGCTGGGCGAGCGCGTCGAGGCCGTGCGCGTTTCGGCGCGCCTGACCGAGTCGCCGTCCTGCCTTGCCCTGTCGGAGTGGGAGATGGCACCACACCTCGCCCACCTGCTGCGCGAGGCCGGACAGGACGTGCCGGAGCAGAAGCCCACGCTCGAGATCAATCCGCAGCACGCCCTGGTGCGCAAGCTGCAGGGCGAAGTCGACGACGCCCGCGCCACCGACCTCGCCACCCTGCTGCTGGAGCAGGCCGAGCTTGCCGCCGGCGCGCCGCTGCCCGATCCCGCCGGCTTCGTGCAGCGCATGAACCGCCTGCTCGTCGACTGACACGAACAGCTGGCCGCCCACGCCATGGCTGCTCCCCTGCTGGAGCAGCCATGGTTCCGATGCAGACATGGAACAGCAGCTGCTCGCAAAGGAGCAGCAAACGCGCTTCGCGCAACACGAAGCAGCCAGCCTGTGGGAGCAGCTACAGCTGCAACCCCTGCGAAGCCCGGGCCCTAACCCAGCCTCGCCGCATAATCCTCCCGCACGAACCGGTTGATATAAGTGTTCAGGCCCTCTCCCGCATCGGCCAGGCGCTGCATCTCCAGCACATGCTCCGCGCCGGGGTGGCTGTCGTCGTAGCGATAGCTTCCCCCGTGGTGGAAGCGGATGACGATCCAACCGGGGCCGACGTCATACGCCGCCACTCCTGAATCGCGCGCCGCGCCATAGCGCTTCATCGCGGCTCGATTCCACGCCGTGCGCGCAGCCACGACAGCACGCCGGGTCGCATGCCCTTGAACTTCGGGTCGTCCGCAAGGGGCGCGACCAACAGGCGCTGCGGATCAAAGCGCCACTTGATCGCGTGGTACACCTGCGAGCGCGTCCTCACCGATTCGATGAGATACAGCCCCGGCACCAGCTCGACGAGGTCCGGCGACGGCTCCGGATGGCGTGCGACATCGGTGTCCAGGTGCACCAGGTACAGGATCGGCTCACGCGTGCCCATCCACAGGACACTCGCACCGCGCGGCGCATTCCGGCGTGAATCCGCGGAAAAACACGCCGGCTGCACGAAGCCGAACGCGAGACGCAAGGGTGTTCAGCCAAGCCGCCTGATTGCACGGGGACTTCATGGCCCGGGGTGGAAAGTAGTGAGCACTTTCCAATGGAGACCCCGATGACCAACGAAAAGAACATCCAGCACAGCCTCAACGACCTGATCGAGATCGCCCGCGACGGCAGCGAGTTCTACACCGAGGCCGCCGGCAAGGTGGACAACAGCGAGCTGTCGACCCTCTTCACCCAGATGGCCGGGCACAAGCGCGAGATCGTCACCGGCTTGACCGCCGAGGTGGCCTCCGCCGGTGGCAATCCCGCCGACCACGGCACCATGGTGGGCTCGATGCGCCAGGTCTATGCCAAGGCCCGCGCCGCGATGGGCGATACCGACTACGCCTATGTCGCCGAGCTGGAAGAGCTGGAAGACCGCCTGCTGCACGCGTTCAAGGACACCGTCAACGACGCGGACACGCCGGTAGCCGCCAAGGCCGCCGCGCAGAAGTACATGCCGCGCGTGGTCGAGTGCCACGACATCATGCGCAACCGCAAGATCGCGCTGAAGAACGCCAGCTGACTGCGCCGCGCGGCAGACAGGGCCCCGGCACGCGCCGGGGTCTTCTGCCATCCGGACCAGGCCTTCATAGGCCTCTACCCCCGCCTCCCGCACAATCGATCGCTCTTTTCCACGGAGTATTGAAATGGGCCTGTTCTCCAAGATTTCCGAACGCATCTTCGGCCGCAAGAGCGCGCCGGAATCCACCCCCGCTCCGGCCACTGGCAGCAAGCCGGCACCCGTCATCTTCAGCGGCAGCCCGCAGGACCCGAAGGTGTCGCCGCCCGCGCCCGCCCCCGCCGCGGCTCCACCCGCCCCCGCACCGGTCGACGTTGAAGCCGTGCTGTCCGGCATGGCCGACGACAAGGGCGGCAAGAGCGACTGGCGCCATTCCATCGTCGACCTGCTGAAGCTGCTCGACCTGGACTCCAGCCTGGATGCGCGCAAGGAGCTGGCGGCCGAACTCGAGGTCAACGCCGGCGCACACGGCAGTGCCGAGCAGAACCTGGCCCTGCACAGGGCGGTAATGCGCAAGCTGGCCGAGAACGGCGGCAAGGTTCCGGATTCGCTGAAGGACTGAGCCGCGCGCGGCGCCGCGCGAGCACGTCGCGGCGCCCTCCCGGACCCATGACGCCCCGGCCCCGGTCGGGGCGTCCTGCGTCCGCTCGCCCGACAGCGCGGCGCCGCGACCGGACGCGTTACGATGCCGCCCCTCCGCCCCACCCTGCAGATTCCCCATGAAGGCCCGCACCTACGTCGCACCGCCGGGCACATGAGCAACACCTCACGCCGGGCCGCCGCCGGTACCGAGCCCCGGATCGAGCGCCTGCAGCCCTGGATCGCCGCGCTGCTGAGCACGCTGGCCCACCTGCTGCTGGCCCTGCTCGCGATGTCCGCCGCCCCGGTCACGATGTCCAACCCCGAAGGCAGCGCGGGCGGCAGCCGGATCGACGTCACCTACATCGACGTGGCCGACCCCATCCCGTCGCCGCCGGAGCAGCCACCTTCGCCACCGGACACGCCGCGCAAGCGCCTGCCGCCGCGCGAGCCGACCCGCCCATCGGCCGCCTCGCCGCTCCAGGTCACCCGGGTCGTCGAGGCCGAGGAACCCCTGCCGCCGGATGCGCAGGCCACGGGCGAGACCGCGGCGCCTGCCGCCAACGCGGCGATGCCGTCGCGAGTGCGCCGCCACGTCCGCGGCCAGCCGCCGGGAATGCTGCCCGAACACCAGGCGCAGGTGAACGCCGGGCCCGCGCGCAGCCAGGCCACCGATCGCGGCCGCAGGTACAACGCGTCCGCTGCCGATACCGCGATGGAAGCCGGCGGTTTCCAGGTCATCTACGACCTCCTGGGCGAGACCAGGCTGCGCGAATGGCGCGACGCCGGCATGACCGAGCTCTACCTGCCGCTGCCGGGCACGCGCAGGCTCATGGTCTGCCCGCTTGAAACCGCGCTCCGGCGCGAATCCGGCCCCTGCCGCCTGGTGGAACCGGACGACCCCGGGCTGGCCGACATCGGCGATGCGCGCAAGGTCATCACCATGGAACGCGTGTACCGGCAGGGCGAACTGCTGTGGAGCGGACCGGGCCCGTACCGGTGAACCATGCCGAACGGCACGTCCCCCGCGGGCGCTGCAGGCACACGCTTGCGCTGTCGCCCCTTGTCCCGCCCCCTCCGGAGCACCATTCCATGCTGCGTACACTGCTGCTGTCCTCCGCGATCGCCCTCGCCCTGAGCGCCTGCGACCGCACCGCCACCGAGCCGCCGATGCCGACTGCCACCACCACGCCCGCCGCCCCCGCACAGGCGGAGAACCCGCTCCTGGTCGCCAGCACCCTGGCCTTCCAGGCCCCCGTGTTCGACCGCATCGAAGACGCGCACTACCAGCCCGCGATCGAAGAAGGCATGCGCCAGCACCTGGCCGAAGTGCGGAAGATCGCCGACAGCAGCGAGGCGCCGGACTTCGCCAACACGATCGAAGCGCTTGAGCGCAGCGGCGCCCTGCTGACCCGCGCCGCGGGCATCTTCTTCGCCATGACCTCGGCCAACACCAACGAGGCGCTGCAGGCCGCTGAAGAAACCCTGGCGCCAAAGCTCGCCGAGCACGGTGACGCCATCCACCTTGATCCCGCACTGTTCGCCCGCGTGAAGACCCTCTACGCCCAGCGCGCGGATCTCGGCCTGACCACCGAGCAGCTGACCCTGCTGGAGCACACCTACGACAACTTCGTCCGCGCCGGCGCCGAGCTTGATGCCGACAGCCAGGCCGAGCTGCGCAAGCTCAACAGCGAAGAGTCCTCGCTGACCACCGCCTTCTCCAACAAGCTGCTGGCCGCGACCAAGGCCGGCGGCGTGCTGGTCGATGACGTCGCGAAGCTCGAGGGACTCGACGAAGCCACGATTTCCGCCGCCGCCGAAGCCGCCAGGGCCGACGGCAAGGACGGCCAGTGGCTGCTGGTGCTGCAGAACACCACCCAGCAGCCGGTGCTGGCCTCGCTGACCGACCGCAGCCTGCGCGAGCAGGTCATGGCCGCTTCGCTGGCGCGCGCCGAAAAGGGCGACGCCAACGACACCCGCGCCACCCTCCAGCGCCTGGCGGAACTGCGTGCACGCAAGGCCGAGCTGCTGGGCTTTCCCAGCTACGCGGCCTACGGCATCGCCGACCAGATGGCGGCTACGCCCGAAGTCGCGCTGAAACTCCTGACCGACACCGTGCCCGCAGCCACCGCGCGCGCCAGCGCCGAGCTTGCGAAGATCCAGGCCCTGGTCGATGCCCAGGGCGGCGGCTTCACCGCCGGCGCCGCCGACTGGGACTTCTACGCCGAGCAGGTGCGCAAGGCCGAGTTCGACCTGGACGCCGAACAGATCAAGCCCTACTTCGAGCTCGATCGCGTGCTCAAGGACGGCGTGTTCTTCGCGGCGGAGCAGCTGTACGGCATCACCGCGAAGGAGCGCAGCGACCTGCCGGTCTACCACCCCGACGTGCGCGTGTTCGACATCTTCGACGCCGACGGCACCCAGCTCGCCCTGTTCTACCTCGACCCCTTCCAGCGCGAGAGCAAGCAGGGCGGCGCCTGGATGGGCAACTTCGTCGAGCAGAACGGCCTGACCGGCGACATCCCGGTGATCTACAACGTCGAGAACTACACCAGGCCCGCCGAGGGCCAGCCGGCGCTGCTGAGCTTCGACGACACCACCACGCTGTTCCACGAATTCGGCCACGCCCTGCACGGCATCTTCTCGAAGACGACCTACCCGAGCCTGGCCGGCACCAACGTGCCGCGCGACTTCGTCGAGTTCCCCTCGCAGTTCAACGAACACTGGGCGCTGGATCCGAAGGTGTTCGCGAACTACGCCAGGCACTACCAGACCGGCGAGCCGATGCCGCAGGAGCTGGTGGAGAAGATGGTGCGCGCGCGCACCTTCAACCAGGGCTATGCGACCACCGAATACCTGGCGGCCGCGCTGCTCGACATGGCCTGGCACACGCTGCCGGCCGGTGACGCGAAGAAGGACGTGGACGCGTTCGAGCGCGAGGCGCTGGCGAAGTACAAGGTGGACATGGCCGCGGTGCCGCCGCGCTACCGCAGCAACTACTTCAGCCACATCTGGGGCGGCGGGTATGCGGCCGGCTACTACGCCTACTTTGGCGCCGAGGTGCTGGACCACGACGCCTTCCAGTGGTTCCGGGAGAACGGCGGGCTGACGCGCGAGAACGGACAGGTGTTCCGCGAGAAGATCCTGTCGATCGGACATTCGCGGGATCTGGCCGAGGCCTACCGCGAATTCCGCGGCAAGGAGCCGAGCGTGGAGCCGCTGCTGGAGCATCGCGGGCTGAAGTAGGACTTTCGACTTGCCCAACATATTGCGTTGACGCCGGGCGCAGACCCCGATATGTTGTGCCCCGTCGGTTCCCGCGCCACAGGGCTCGGGATGAAAAGGGAAGCCGGTGCGGCGTGGTCGGGTCATCCGGCCACCGCCCATCCCGGCGCTGCCCCGCAGCGGTAGGTGGAAACGAGGTTGCACACGCACTGGGACGGTGGTCCCGGGAAGCGGCGACCAAGGCGAGGAGTCCACGGCATGACGCCGAAGACTCCCGGATCCACGAGCCCGAAGACCTGCCGACAGCCGCGCGCAAAGCACATCGCGCGGTGCCGGCTGCGGAATCTCCGGGGGGAGATGGCTGGTGAAGCACGCATGCGATCGCGATCCGTCCAAGCGGAGCGCGTCGCGGGCGCTGCGACGCCGCGTTCCCACCCTGTGGCTCCCAGGCCCGCCGACTGTCGAGGGACAGCGGCCGTGCGCATGCACCGGGAGCACAACCATGAGCGACACCGACGCCAGCACCGCGACCGCCGTCGCCACCTGGATCACCAAGGACGCCGGCAACCGCCGCCTCCCCTACCGGCGCGAGCGCCTGGAGCGCGCCATCGACCGCATCCACGGCGAGTTCCCCGGGCTCGGCATCGACGACTACAAGCGCGGCGTCTTCGACTTCGTCGAGCGCAAGGACGCGGTCAACGCCGACGACCTGGTCGACCATCTGATCCGCGAGGCCGAAGCGCGCGTGGACGTGGCCGCGCCGGAGTGGGAACTGTTCGCCGCGCGCCTCTACCTGCACCGCCTGTACAAGCGCGCCAGCCGCAACCGTTTCTACGACGTGGCGCAGGCGTATGGCCCCTACCTCGGGCTGCAGGAAAGCCTCGCCGACCGCAACGTCTATTCCAACGACATCCTGCGCGCCTACTCGCGCGAGGAGCTGCAGGAGGCGGGCAGGATGATCGAGCCGGCGCGCGACCTGTTGTTCACCTACAACGGCCTGTACCTGCTGGCCACGCGCTACCTTGCCACCGACGCCTCGCGCGCGGTGTACGAACTGCCGCAGGAGCGCTGGCTCACCATCGCGCTGTACCTGATGCAGGGCGAGGGCGGCAGCGGACCCGGCGACCGCGAACGGCGCATGCGCCTGGTCGGCGAGGCCTACTGGGCGCTGTCGAACCTGTACATGACCGTGGCCACGCCGACCCTGCAGAACGCGGGCAAGGTCGGCGGGCAGCTGTCGTCGTGCTTCATCGACACCGTCGGCGACTCGTTGCAGGGCATCTACGACTCCAATACGGACATCGCCCGCGTGTCCAAGGGCGGCGGCGGCGTGGGCGCCTACATGGGCTACATCCGCGCCTCGGGCTCGGCGATCCGCGGCGTGCCCAACTCGTCCGGCGGCGTGGTGCCGTGGATCAAGCAGCTCAACAACACCGCGGTCTCGGTCGACCAGCTCGGCCAGCGCAAGGGCGCGGTGGCGGTGTACCTGGATGTCTGGCACCGCGATATCGAGGCCTTCCTCGACCTGCGCCTCAACAACGGCGACCAGCGCCTGCGTGCGCACGACGTGTTCACGTCCGTCTGCATCCCCGACATCTTCATGGAGGCCGTGGAGCGCCGCGGCGACTGGTACCTGTTCGATCCGCACGAGGTGCACCGGATCAAGGGCTGGTATCTGCAGGACTTCTTCGACGAGACCCGTGGCGAGGGCTCGTTCCGCCGCAGGTACGACGAGGTGGTGGCCGACGAACGCGTCAGCCGCCGCACGGTCAAGGCCATCGACATCTTCAAGCGCCTGATGCTGAGCCAGCTTGAGACCGGCAACCCCTTCATGTTCTACCGCGACGAGGTCAACCGCAGGAACCCGAACAAGCACGCCGGCATGGTGTACTCGTCGAACCTGTGCACCGAGATCCTGCAGAACATGAGCCCGACGACGCTCATGCAGGAGATCATCAGCGGCAACCAGGTCGTGACCACCAAGCAGGCCGGCGACTTCGTGGTCTGCAACCTGTCCTCGATCAACCTCGGCCGCGCGATCCTGCCGCAGGACGGCCAGGGCGACCTGATCACCGACGTGCTGGAGCGCCTGGTGCCGATCCAGGTGCGCATGCTCGACAACGTCATCGACCTCAACCAGCTGCCCGTGCCGCAGGCCACGATCACCAACCGGAAGTACCGCGCGATCGGCCTCGGCACCTTCGGCTGGCACCACCTGCTGGCGCAAAAGGGCATCCAGTGGGACTCGCCGGAAGCCGAGGACTACAGCGACGTCCTCTACGAGCGCATCAACCGGCTCACCGTGCAGGCGAGCATGGCGCTGGCGAAAGAAAAGGGCAGCTATCCGATGTTCGCCGGTAGCGACTGGCACACCGGCGCCTACTTCCGCGACCGCGGCTACGACAGCCCGCAGTGGCTTGAGCTGGCGGCGCAGGTGTCGGTGCACGGACTCCGCAACGGCTGGCTGCTGGCGGTGGCACCCAACATGTCGACCGCGCAGATCGCCGGCAGCACGGCTTCGATCGACCCGGTCTACTCCGCGTTCTACTACGAGGAGAAGAAGGACTACCGCCGCCCGGTGGCCGCACCAGGCCTGTCGCTGGACACCTGGCCCTATTACGAAAAGGGCGCGTACAGGGTCGACCAGTTCGCCAGCGTGCGCCAGAACGCGCGCCGCCAGCGCCACTTGGACCAGTCGATCAGCTTCAACTTCTATGTGCCGAGCACCATCCGCGCCGGCACATTGCTGGAACTGCACATGACGGCGTGGCGGGAAGGCCTGAAGACCACGTATTACGTCCGCTCGAACGACATCGACATCACCGAATGCGAGTGGTGCAGTAGCTGATCGCGCATTCGCGCTTTCAGCTTGCACGGTTCGCGGGGCGAACCGTGGGCCCTGCACTTGCCTGCGACCAGACAAGGAAACACCATGAATGCTGTTGCCGCACCGCGTACCGCCACGCCGCTCGAGCGCATCCGGATCCTCGAGCCGCGGCATCCGAACCGGTCGACCGGGATCATCAACGGGCGCACGTCCGGGATACTGAACTGGAACGACATTCCATATCCGTCGTTCTATCGCGCGTACAAGGAGCTTTCGACCAACTTCTGGATCCCGGACGAGGTCGACATGAAGGCCGATGCCCGCCAGTACGGCGACCTCTCGGCACGCGAGAAGAACGCGTACGACTCGATTATCGGCCTGCTGGCCACGCTGGACTCGCCACAGACGCGCTTCATCTACAACGTGGCCGAATACATCACCGACCCGGCCGCGCACGCCAACGCCGCGATCATCGGCCAGCAGGAAGTGATCCACAACGAGAGCTACAGCTACGTGCTGGCCTCGATCACCGACCTGGCCAACCAGAACCGGATCTTCGAGATCGCGCGCACGCACCCGACGATCATCGCGCGCAATGCGCCGATCATGGCGTCCTACGACGACTTCATGCGCGACAAGACCGCCGAGACCCTGCTGCGTTCGCTGATCCAGTCCTCGATCCTTGAAGGCATCAATTTTTATTCCGGCTTCGCCTATTTCTACAACCTGGTGCGCCAGAACCGCATGGCCGGCACCGGCAAGATCATCAGCTTCATCAACCGCGACGAGCTGGCCCACACCAAGTTCATCAGCGAGGTGATCCGCGCCATCGTCGGCGAGAACCCGGAGCTGCGTACGGACGAACTGACCGCATACGTGCACCGGGCCTTCGAGCACGCCGTGGAGCTGGAGGTTCAATGGACCGGCGAAGTGCTGGACGGCATCGACGGCATCAACGTCGACGAAATGATCCAGTACGTGAAGTACCGCGCCAACAAGATGGCCGGGATGCTGGGGATCGAAAGCCTCTATCCGGAATCCACCGGCAACGTCATGCCCTGGATCCGCGCCTACGCCGACAACTTCACCGAGACCAAGACCGACTTCTTCGAGATGCGCAACGCGTCATACAAGAAGACCAATCTCGACAACGGTTTCGACGACCTCTGATTCGCCTTGTTGGAGCTGCTCCATGCGCATATTGATCGCCTACGACTCGCTGAGCGGCAATACCCGCGATCTCGCGCGCATGGTGCGCGCGCGCTGCGAGGCGCGCGGCCACGCCGTGACCTGGATCGAGACAGGCATCCAGGCCATGGTCGATGCTGGTCCCGACCCGCGGCACGACCTCTACCTGCTGGGCACCTGGACCGACAACGCCGGACGAACGCCTGCGGCGATGAAGCGCTTCATCGCCGAGCTTGTCGAAGCCGTCGGCAGGCCGGAGCAGCTCGCCGTCTTCGGGACCGGCGAAACCCAGTGGGGCGCGGAGTACTACTGCGGCGCGCTGCGGCGCATGGCCCGCTTCTTCGACAGCCGCCATCCGCCGCTGGAGATCGAGCAGATGCCGCATGGCGCGCGTGACGTGCTGGATGTCCAGCGCTGGACCGACCGGATCCTCGCGGCCGTCGCGGGCGCGCGTGTGCCGGCAACCGCAGGCGCCACCACCGGCGCCGGCTTCCCCCACACCCGACGCCAAGGACATGTTCCATGCTGATCATCGACGCCTCGTCGCCTGGAGGCATCGACGCCGCCATCGCCGCCCATCCGCGCCTGCTGGTCGACTATTACAAGGACGACTGCCCGGCCTGCCGCATGCTGGACATGTCGCTGCAGAAGTTCGCCGCCGCCCCCGTCGCCGGCGATCTGGTGCTGCTGAAGGTGAAGCTGGAAACCGTCGGCGAAGCTTGCTTCCGAGGCCTCGGCCTGCGACAGACGCCGACGCTGGCGCTGCATGTCGACGGCGCCGAAGCCGCGCGCCTGCCCGGCTACCAGACGCCGGCGCAAATCGCCAGGATGGTCGAAACGCATCTTGCCGGCACCAGCGCATGACAGCCGCACCGACCGAAGCGCGGATGCTGGACATCGTCTTTCCGGACCACACCAACCACCTCGGCACCCTGTTTGGCGGCCAGGCGCTGGCGTGGATGGACAAGGCGGCCTTCATCGCCGCCTCGCGCTACGCCCGCAGCACCGTGGTCACCGCGCGCTCCGAGCAGGTTGATTTCAGCCGGCCCATCCGCCAGGGCCAGCTGGTGGAGACCATCGCGCGCGTGGTGGGCGTCGGCCGGACGTCCATGCAGGTCGAAGTGGAACTGGTGAGCGAGGACCTGCTGAGCGGCGAGCGGCAGACCTGCACGCGGGGGCGCTTCGTGATGATCGCGCTTGATCCGGAGGGGCGGCCGCAGGCGGTGCCCGACGTCCCCACCGTCCAGCCGGCTCGGATTCCATAGTCCGGCAGGCCCCCATCGCGGAAGTAGCGGCCCATCAACCGGCCAGGCGCGGGTGCGCCACGTGGTGGTTGCCGTTGCGGTGCGGATAGGCATCGGCGGCGAACGAGGCGACGAGGAGGTCGAAGTCGCGCGGTTGCGCATGCTCGAAGCCGACGCCTGCCCGCGTGCCGTCCTCATCGATCGTGGCGATTCTGTCGCCGGACAGCAGCTCCAGCGACGCGCATCAGCCGCGGTCCTGTCCGGTGCCCAGCAGGAACCTCAGCCCGCGGATGAAGCCACGCGGCGCGACGGTCAGGTGGTCTTCGTCCTCCAGGACGTCGAGCCGCAATCGCAGCGAGGGATAACCCCGCGCCGCCAAGGTCGCTTCCATCCTGCGCGCATCGCCCACCATGTCGTAGCGCTTTCCGGAGGCGGGGGATTCGTACTCGCCGATGTACATGTAGACCGAGGCGGGCAGGTCGGCGTGGACGGCGGCATAGCGGCGTTCGAAGTCGTCGATGGCGTTGCCGTCGTACCAGAACGACGGACTTCCCAGCACGTAGCCCGAGAACAGCGCCGGCTCGGAGAACAGGATCTGCGCGCCCAGCAGTCCGCCATAGGAGTGCCCTAGCAGCAGTTGCCGGGCCTCGTCACTGCGGAAGCGGGACGCGACGAAGGGAAGCACCTGGTCGCGCAGGTAGGCGGCATAGGCGGCGCCCTCGCCGTGCGGATCGACGGCGGCGGCCGGGCCATGGCGCCCGGGGGTCGGCGTGTAGTCACGGCGGCGACTGGTCATGGCTCCGTCGCCGAGCGCATAGGACAGGCCGATGAGGATGAAGTCCTCGATCGCGGGCCCGTCTCCGTTCAAGCGCCGGGCAATGTTGCGGACCACCGGGAAGGCGTAGTCCGCGTCGGTGACGTAGAGCACGGGGTAGCGATGGTCGGGCCGCTCCGCGTAGCTGGCGGGCAGCGAGACGAAGACCTGGTAGTCCCGGCCGGAGACCGGATCGGGCACGGTCCAGACTTCGGTGCCGGCGATCTCGTAGGGCAGGCCTCGCCACGCTGGGTGCCGGATGGCAACACCCCGGCCGGCTTCGACGGGGTGGCCGCCGCAACCGTCCCGGACTCGTTGCCGGCATCGGCTGGCACGGGTGCGGCGATGGCGCCTTCGTCCTTGGCGCAGGCCGCGATGCCGGCGACCAGCAGCGATGACAGGCAGAGCGACAGCGGTGCGAGCGTGCGGAGCATGGACATCCTTTTCCGTGGAGTCGGTGCCACGGCCCTGGGCCGCGGACGCAGCCGGGATTCTAGTCGGCTGACGTATCCTTCCGCGCCGACTGTAGCTTTCAGATATCGAGCACGATCTTGCCGAAGTGCGCCCCGCTTTCCTGGTGACGGAACGCCGCAACCAGATCATCGAGCGCGAAGTGGCGGTCAATGACGGGACGCAGCGTGCAGGCCTCCATCGCGCGCACCAGGTCCTGCTGCTGGCGGCGGCTGCCGACCACCAGGCCCTGCAGGCGCAGCTGGCGCCCAAGTGCCAGTCCCAGCGGGAAGCGCACGTCGACACCCGTCAGCACGCCGATCAGCGAGACATGGCCGCCGGCGCGGCAGGCGAGCATCGACTGCTCCAGCGTGTCCGACCCCGCCACGTCCAGCACGTGGTCGACGCCGCGGCCGCCGGCCAGCCGGTGCGCGGTCTCGCCCCACTTCGGGTCCTGGCGGTAGTTGATCACCTCGTCCGCGCCCAGTTCGCGCAGGCGCTCGAGCTTGGCGTCACTCGACGAAGTCGCGATCACCCGCGCGCCCGCCAGCTTCGCCAGCTGCAGCGCGAACACCGACACCCCGCCCGTGCCCTGCACCAGCACCACCTGGCCCGGCTGCAGTGCGCCGTCTTCCATCAGCGCCCGCCACGCGGTCAGGCCGGCGGTGGTGAGCGTGGCCGCTTCGGCATGGCTCCAGCCGCGCGGCGCATGCGTGAACGCAGTCACGGGCGCGGTGACCTGCTCGCGCGCGAAACCGTCGACCCCGTCGCCCGGCACCCGGCTGAAGCCGCCCTCCGGTGCCTCGCCGTCGAGCCACTCGGGAAAGAAGGTACTGACCACGTGGTCGCCCACGGCGAACTCGGTGACGCCTTCGCCCACCGCGGTCACCTCGCCGGCGCCGTCGGCCATGGGAATGCGCCGTTCGCTCGGCCCCGTGATGCCCTTCACCACCATGTAGTCATGGAAGTTCAGGGAACTGGCGCGCACGCGCACGGTGATCTCGCCCGCTCCGGGCTCGACCGGCTGCGTGCTGCCGACCGTGACGTGGTCGAAACCGCCGCCGGCGGGGATGTGGATGGTCTTGATGCTCATGGGGAAACTCCTTCCGGGCCGCGCCCGCGGACTGCGGCGCGGCGATGGGTCTGCGGCCAGCATGCCTGTGCGCCCGTAAAATTCCCGGCCGCCTGGCCGGTCCCCAGCAGCGGCCCGGAGAATCGAATCGTAAAGAAACCGGTTTGCTTTGGCCCGCACGGCCTCGCTGGCGCGCGGTTCGACGCGTGAACATGCGACTGATATCGTATCTCAAACCGTAAATAAACAACGGCTCCACATGGCCCGCCCTCCCTCCGCCACGCTTGCCGACCTGCTGGCCCTTCTGGCCAGCGGCCAGGCCGTGCGCGCCTCCCGCATCCTTCGTGAACTCGGCATCAGCCGGCCGGTGCTGAGACGGCTGGTGCGCGAGGCCGGAGACCAGGTCCTGCGCGTGGGCCGGGCGCGGGCCACGGCCTATGTGGCCCGCGCCAGCAGCGACGCCGGCAGTGCCTGGCCGCTGTGGCGGATGCGGCCCGATGCCACGCTGGAGGAGCTGGGCATGCTGTATCTGCTGAGGGGAGAACGGTTCCAGTTCGAACCGGCGGGCGAGCGACCCAACCTCAACCGGCCGGTGGATGACGTGCCCGGCCACTTTCCCGGTTTGCCGTGGTTCCTGGATGACCTGCGCCCGCAGGGCTTCCTTGGCCGCAGCCTTGCCCATCGCCGCGGCGCCGGGCTCGGCGTTCCCACGGACCTCAAGCGCTGGCAGCTGCGTGACAGCCTGCTCGCCATCACCCGCACCGGCGGCACCGCGATCGGTGACCTGCTGCTGGGCAGCCACGCCGTCGAGCTGGCATTGGCCGAACTCGACGCGCCGCCCGACGCCGTGGCAGCGGCGGGGCGGCGCACGCGGTACTCCGACTGGGCCGAAGCCGCCCTTGCAGGCGAAGAGATCGGCTCATCACCCGGCGGCGAGCAGCCCAAATTCACCAGCACCGTGCTCACGCCGGATGGCCGCTACGCCGCCCTGGTGAAGTTCGCCGTCCACGACACCGGGCAGGCGGCGGCCCGCTGGGCCGAGCTGTTGGCCTGCGAACAGATTGCACTTGCCTGCCTGCGCGATGCCGGTCTCCCCGCCGCCGAGGCGGAACTGGTCGATGCCGACCGGCACCTGTGCCTGGAAGTGCGCCGGTTCGACCGCAGCCAGGACCGCATCGGCAGGCAGGGTTTCGTCTCGTTGCTGGCCCTGGATGCCGCCTTCGTCGGCGCCGGAGGTCACGACTGGTCGCGGGCAGGCGAGCAGCTCGCCGCAGAAGGCCTGATCGACGGGCAAACGGCCGGCCAGATGGCCGTGCTGCACTGGTTCGGCCGCTTCATCGGCAATAGCGACATGCACGCCGGCAACCTCGGCTTCCATCTCGCTGACGCAGGCCCGCTGACACTCGCACCCGCTTACGACATGCTGCCGATGTACCTGGCGCCATCACGCACGGGCGCCGCGCGTCCCGCCGTGCCGCTGGCCCTCGCGCCTCCGGAACGGACCGGACACACCGCCCACATCGCCCGCGCGGCGGAAGCGGCGATCCGTTTCTGGGACCAGGTGGCCGGGTCGGAGCGGATCCGCTCCGCTGAGCTGCGGCAGGTGGCACGTCGCAACCAGGAACTCGTGGCGCGGTATGCGCGCACGTTTGCGGCGGCCGGAGTCACGTCGCACACCATTGCCAAGGCCTGAGGCCCCACGCACGCACTCAGCCCTTGACGCACACCACCTGCCGCAGCGTGTGCACCACCTCCACCAGGTCCGCCTGCGCCGCCATCACCGCGTCGATGTCCTTGTAGGCGGCCGGCGACTCGTCGATCACCGCCTGGTCCTTGCGGCACTCCACGTGCGCCGTGGCCTCGCGGTGCTGCTTGAGCGTGATGCTGTTGCGCGCCGCGGTGCGGCTCATCACCCGCCCGGCGCCGTGGCTGCAGCTCTCGAAGCTGTCGCCATTGCCCAGCCCGCGCACGATGAAACTCTTCGCGCCCATGCTGCCGGGGATGATGCCGAGCTCGTCCTTGCCGGCGCGCACCGCGCCCTTGCGGGTTACGAACATCTCCTGCCCGCCGTGCGTTTCCTTCTGCACGTAGTTGTGGTGGCAGTTGACCGCCATCGCCTGCAGCTTGAACTTGGGCAACTCCGCGCGCATCGCGTGCAGCACGCGCTGCATCATCGCCTCGCGGTTGACGCGCGCGTAGTCCTGCGCCCAGCCCACGGCCTCAACGTAATCGTCGAACAGTGGCTCGCCCTCCATGAAGAAGGCGAGGTCCTTGTCGGGCACGTGGTAGCCGAGCACGCGCTTGCCCAGTTCCTCGCGCGCGCGCTGGATGAAGTAGCTGCCGATCAGGTTGCCGGTGCCGCGCGAGCCCGAGTGCAACATCACCCACACCGCCTCGCCCTCGTCCAGGCAGACCTCGATGAAATGGTTGCCGCCGCCGAGCGTGCCGAGTTGCTTCTCGACCTTGTCGAGGCGGATCTTGGGGTGTTTGGCCTTGATGCGCTGCAGGCGCTGCCACAGGCCCGAGCCGGCAAGCGCGGTCTCGACGCTGTCGGGCGTCTTGCGGTGCTCGCCATGCGGACCGTTGCCGACCGGGATCGCACGCTCGATCGCCGAGCGCAGCGGGCCCAGCGAATCGGGCAGGTCGCGCGCGTTGAGCGTGGTGCGCACCGCCGCCATGCCGCAGCCGATGTCCACGCCCACCGCGGCCGGGATGATCGCGCCCTGCGTCGGCACCACCGAGCCCACCGTGGCGCCGATGCCCAGGTGCACGTCCGGCATCACCGCCACCCAGGGCCCGACGAAGGGCAGGCTCGCGATATTGCGCAGCTGCGCGCGCGCCTGGTCTTCCAGCGGCACGCCGCGGACCCAGCCCTTGATGGGCTTCTCGCCGTGGCCGTGAAGCCATTCGTAGTTCGAGTTGTCCATGCTGCGTATGGTTTCCGATTGGCGATGAATCGTGCGTGGCCGTATGCCGGCACGCAGCTCCTACCGCGGAAACTCCCCGTCAACGTACAGCCAGCGCCCGTCCACGCGCTCGAACCGGCTGATCTCGTGCAGCCGCACCGCGGGCGCGCCACCGGGCTTGTAGCGGGCGACGAACTCGACCACCGCGGTGTCGTCGCCGATCCCGGCATGGCGCCTGATCTCGAGCCCAAGCCAGCGCAGGCCCGGCGTGTCGTCCAGCTCGAACGGATCCGGGCGCGTGGATGGATGCCAGGTGGCCGCGAGGTAATCGCGCAGGCCGAGCACATACGCGCTGTAGCGGGAGCGCATGAGTTCCTCGGCGGTGGCCGCGGGCGTGCCCTCGTGCAACGCCTGGCAGCAGTTCGCGTAGGTCGCCGAGGGATTGCAGGGGCAAGGTCTGGACATGGTGTGGGCAGGTTACGACGGGATCGCGCGTTGGTCCGTAGTGGGAGCCTTCGCACCAGATGCGCCTGCGACCGGACTTTCACAAGGCCGAATGGCGCCCGGCACAAGACTGCCGCGAAACCCGCATCCGCCACCACGAAAGGAGCCAGCAATGAATCCGGACGAGATCATGCGCCTGCTGCAAGCCGCCGCCGTGCTGTTCACCCTCGCCGCCCTCGGTGGCCTGGTGATGGCAGGCATCCGTTTCAGCGGCCGCCGCAATCCCCCCGCCTGGCTGGCCATGCTGCACGGACTGCTGGCGGGCGCCGGCGTGACCCTGCTGGCCTATGCCTGGTATGCGGGCGACATCCCGGCACTGGCCCTGCTGGCACTGCTGCTGTTCCTGCTGGCGGCCGCCGGCGGCGCGGTGCTGAGCCTGGCCTACAAGTGGAAGCAGCGGCTGCTGCCCGCCAGCCTGGTGATCGGCCATGCGGTCGCCGCGGTGGCTGCATACGTGCTGTTGCTGGTTGCCGTGCTCGGCGACGTCAGCGCTTGAGGCCGGCCACGATCTCCGACACGTCGAGGCCCAGCTCCAGCTGCACGCGCACGTACTCGCGCTCCTTGCGCGAGAGCGTGCGGCCGGCTTCGACGCGCACGTCTTCCGCCTGCAGGATGCGGATGATCTGCGGCATGGCCGAACCGATGGCATCGGGGCCGTAGCCAGCTTCGCGGAGGGCGGCGCGGAGGAGGTCTTCAGCGTCCATGGCAGGTCCTGACAGGTGCGAGGGGGGCGTGCATTGTGCGACATGCGGCTCTCGCGCGAGGCCCGTGGCGTTCAGCCCTGCAGCCGCTGCAGCACGAAGTGCCACGCCGGCAGCGTCGCCAGCGACAGCACGATGCCGTATCCGACCAGCGCGGCCGCCAGCCGCGGCGCCATGCGGTGCGAGATCGCCAGCGCCGCGGCGGTGACCATGGTCGGCATCGCCGATTCCAGCACCGCCACCTGGCGCATCTCGCCCTCCAGGCCGAACCCCAGCGCGAGCACCAATGCCAGCGCCGGCAGCACCGCCAGCTTCAGCACCAGCCCAAGCGCCAGCGGCCGCACTTCGTCGCGCGGCAGCCGCAGCTGCACCGTCAGGCCCACCGCCAGCATCACCAGCATCAGCATCACCCCGGCCAGCTGGCCGAGCGCGGCCGCGATCCACGCCGGCGGGTGTTCCGGCATCAGGGTCAGGCCGAACACCAGCGCCCAGGCCGGCGGAAAGCGCACGATGCGCAGCGCGATCATGCGCGCCGTGGGCGGATCGTCACCGCCGTAGCGCGCCAGCACCACCAGCCCGAGCGTGGACAGCATCACGAAGGTGCCGAACTGGTCGTAGACCACCGCATAGGGCAGCGCCTGCGCGCCGAGCAGCGCCTCGACCATCGGATAGCCGATGTAGCTGGTGTTGCCCAGCATCGTGCACAGCAGCAGCACCCCGAGTTCGTCGCGGCGCAGCCGCAGGCGCGGTGCCAGCAGGCGCAGCAACGCCCAGCTGGCCGCCGCAAGCAGCCAAGGCACCGCCACCAGGCCGAGCAGGTCCGGCTCGAAGCGCAGCCGCGGCACGTACACCAGGATCGCCGCCGGCAGGCAGACGTACAGCACCACCAGGTTGAGTGTGTCGGCGGCGCCCTCGGGAAACACCCGCAGGCGCGCGAACAGCATGCCCAGCGCCAGCATGGCGAGCATCAGGGCGAAGGCGTCGAAGGCCATCGAGGCCGTAATCCATGGTGGGGAAGTGGACCATCATAAGAGCCGGGACCTGGCGCGCCATTCGCCATTGGGCGGTGGTCGCCCGCACCATGAAGCAGGCCCGGCCCAGCGCGGACAGCCGGTGGCGGTGTCCACCCAGGACGACCGGATCAACGCGCTGCTGCAGGGATGTGTCCACGTGCGCCACCATGTCGGCCTGCCTACCGACGGGACGACACATGGCCCTGCTCTTCATCCTGCTCGTGGTCGCACTCACCTGGAGCCTGGGCGCCCTGCAGCTGTGGCCGCCGATGCGCCGGGTCCGAGAGCTGCCGCTGTGGTTGGGCGGCGCACTGGCGGTGGGCGTCGCGGCCTGCGTGGCCTGGGGGTTCGTGGGCGTGCTCCGGATTGGCGACTGGCAGGCGCTGTCGATGGACCAGGCGATGAATCGGCTTTTCGGCACCGGGTCGCTCTGGTTCCAGCGTTCCGGCTGGGTGCCGCTGGACCGGGCCACGAATGTCTACGTCACGCTGGATCTCGCGTTCACGCTGCTGGCGTTGAGCGCTGCTTCGATGCATGGGTACGTGTTCTGGGTCGGGGTGGCCGAGCGTAGGCGGCGGGCGGCGATGCGACGTCTTCACTGACATACGCGACGCGCGCGCCTGGCGCCGGACGTGCAGACGACGAAGGTTCACCACCGCGGGCTTCGCTCCCGGAACTCAGAGATCCAGCGCGATCTTGCCGAAGTGCCGACCGCTCGCCTGGTGCTGGAACGCCGCCACCAGTTCCTCGAGCGGGTAGTGCCGATCGATCACCGGACGCAGCTCGCTGGCCTCCAGCGCCGGGATCATGTCCTGCTGCTGGCGGCGGCTGCCGACGACCAGGCCTGGAGCCGCAGCTGGCGGCCCAGCGTAAGCCCGAGCGGCAGCCGGGTGTCGACGCCGCTGAGCACGCCGATCAGGTCATTGGGGGAGGCTCGCGTCTCGGGTGGATCGCCATGCTGACTCATGGGGCGGGTCTTGCTGACATCGCTTGTCACGCGGCTTAGGGATCCCCAGCCGTAGGTGCGGATCCCGATTGCTCGCCAGGCTGCACCAGCCGCCTACGCAGGTAATCCGCCATCGCCGAATCGACGCAGTAGACGAAGCAACCCTTCATCCCGCGGCTCATCAAAGTCCTGTAGGTGTTGCGAATGACGCGATTCACACGTTCCCCAGTGACCACCGGGTCCTGTTTCATCAGCTTCTTCCATCCCCGGATCGAGCGATCCATCTTGGAACGCTGAGTGGCATCAGGCACAGGGCCGCCCTCGCCCGCGACGAGGTCGGCGCCAATGATCACCCCGACGTACTCCAGCTCCAGGCCTTGGCAGGTATGGATGCAGCCGACCTGTTCGATGGAGTCAGGCGCGACGATCCACAGACTTCCATCGCTGCCAAGGTTCCATTGCTTGGCATAGCCGTACTCAGGGATGACGATGTCGTAGGCGTCCGGGTTGCGCTTGCTGACCCAGTCCCAGCAATAGCCGGCAACGACGCGCGACTTGTTGTTCTTCCTGTTGAGCTCCTCAACAGCTGCGTGCATCGCCGTGGGGGAATCGAAGACACGGAAGTCGAAGTCTTCCTGGCGAGGAGGCATCGCGGCCGTCGAGCGTATGCCGAGAACGTCGTCGAGCCACGTCAGATATCCATCGGAGCCATTGCAACGGAACTGCGAGGCGAGCTGCATGCGGGTGACTTCAGCGCCCATCGTGGTTGCCCACCTTTCCAGCTCGGCGGTCTCCCCGATGTCGCTCAACGTCACGGTCTGATCGTCGTCCACGAACAGCACCGCGCACTTCGCCGCATTGATCAGCTCCTTGACCTGGTTCTCGCCCAGATTTCCATACAGGCCCGATTTCTCGTTGAGGCGATGCGCTTCGTCCACGATCAGCACGTCGTAGGTATCGGGGGGCGTGTCGATGAAGCCGCCTGAACCCGCGAACAGGTTGTCGATCACGGACCGGCGGAATCCCCCCTTCAGGCGCTGCTGGTAGACGGTGCGTGGCGCGGCGTTCTTCGACACGTACTTGCCAAGCAGGCCGTCGCCCGTGAGCGCCACAAGCAGGTTGATGGCGACGACCGACTTGCCGGTACCTGGGCCGCCTTCCACGATGACAACTTGCTTGGCCTCGGGCGATGCCTTCCGCGCCTTCACCAACGCGGTCTCGTACACAAGCTTCTGGTCATCGATCAGCACAAACTCCCGGTTGCCCTTGAGCATGCTCGAGAGGCTGTCGGCCAGCATCTTGGAGGGCCGGATGCGTCCGTTCTCGATGCGGTACAGCAGGTCGATGTCGCCCTTGAAGATGTGCTGCCGAATGAAGGCCTGAAGCCGCTCCAGCTCAGAGCGGCCCTTCAGGAACAGTGGCGCCTTGAGCGTATAGGGCGCGTATCGCTCATCGTCGACGGCACCGCCGGGCCCATGGTTATGCAGGTAGGCACATGGGCTGAGCTGGACATCGTCCTGGTAAACCGCTTCGTTGAAGCCCTCCAGCAGTGCTGCGTAGGACCAGGCCTGATAACTGGGGTGCGTACCTTCGCGCTCTGAGCCGCCCCCGCGGTTTGCGACGACGATCCCGTCCTTGTCACTGAGCCTGGATTTTGACCATTGTTTCAGTTCGATGATCACCACCCGGGGACTGTCGTCGGCGTCACGCCCGGACAAGAGGAAATCGATCCGCTTGGAGGTCTGGGGAATGCCGAACTCGACCGCCACTCCGGCGTCCACCGGGATCCCTTCGTCGCGGAGCACGTCGGCCATATGGCGCAGCGAATGGCGCCACGCGCGCATCTCCGCATCGGGCGCGTACCGCCCGCTGCGTTGCAGGTAGGCTTGGGCGATGCGGTACTCGATGCCGAGATCATCCGTGTCCTGGACGAATTCGCTCTTGCTTGCCTGATACACGATCACGTGCGCGCTCCGCCTACAGCTCGGTGTACTTGGCGATGCTGCCGCGCGCGCGGTCCACCGGGTACTTCTCGGCATTGAGTGCCAGCTTCTGGTCGGCAGCGGCGACAAGATCGATGTCTAGCCTGTCGCTGATGCGGAGCAGGTACAGGAAAACGTCCGCTATTTCCTCGCGAACCGAACCCAGCTGCTTCGGCGTGAGCGCCGCGCTCTGAGCCTCGGAAAGCCATTGGAAGATTTCCAGCAGTTCCGCGGCCTCTACCGAAAGGGCAGCCGCGAGGTTCTTCGGCGAGTGGAACTGCTCCCAATCGCGGTCGGCGGCGAACTGGCGCTGCGCGTCCTGGAGACGTTGAATAGGGTCGGCCACGGCATACTCCACTTGTCAGCCCCGATGGTAATGCAACGTCCAGTGGCAAAGGGCCGCGCGACGAAAAGGCTCAGTTCCCAACGCCCAACATTGGAGTCCTACACCACACGGATCGCAGGTCGCGCATGGACCTCCCGGCTATTTCCGGACTCGCTATGGAAGAAGCAAGGAGCACTTTCTTCGCAGCACCTCGCGGGTCACCTCGTTCTCGATCATCGATTCTGCCAGCAGCTTCCTCAGCCGGCGCCTAGGTCTCGAGCTCCTGCTGGGCGCTTGGCGTCTAGCGCTCATTCCGCTGAATTTGCTCCGCCACAGTTAGTACGACGTCTCGCAGAAGCCGTGCCGGCGGCACACCTCCTTGACCGGCAACCCGGCAGGAAGCCAATGATCTGCTCTTCGGAAAAGCGCTTCTTCTTGTCCAATCTCGTCGCTTTGGTGAATTTGACTCCAAGTCGCGGCGCTATTCAAAACCGGGGGGACGTCGGTTCGGCGAAGGCTTCTTCGGAGTTTGTTGCCCTGCAACAGGCCAGCGACATCCACGGGCTGGGCCGGCTCCTCCAGGTTCGCCCCCGGCGGAGCCACCTGGACGCGGCCGATCATGTTGCGACCAGTGACCGACAGGAGCCCCATCGGACTGGCGCCAACGACGGGGGCCGAACTATTCCTGCAGCACCTGCAGCATGTAGCCCTCGGGCAGGCTCATCTTGAAGACGGATGCAGGACGTCATCCCAGATGTATGGCTGCCTCCGCACATGCATGGCAGGGAGGCGAAATCGACCCCCGGCCACGCCTTCCTGATACGTCATTAAACTCTTCAAGTCGCCTTGCGCTTCCAGGGTGGCGACTTCGCGGCCGATCACATAGACGGACATGCTCATGCGAGGCCCCGCGCTCCCGGCGAAGCTCGTCCAGCGACCCGGACGCACCCACTTCAGCGAACTCCAGTTCCATGCGCTGCGCGGCGAGCACGGCAAGGAGCTTGCGCGAACCGAACTCGGCCAGCCTCCCGCGTTCGAAGCGGGATAGGGATTCCTGGGAAATACCGGCGCGAGCCGCGACATCGCCCTGCTTCAGACCGAGGGCGCGTCGCCGTGCTGCTTCGGCCTCACCGAGTTCGAGGACTGTCTGCATTTGATGTATGGATCAAAATGTTCGCCGACGTCCAGTTCTTTGACGTATATGTCTAAATTGCGGTATCGATCTGAACTATCCCGAGATTCCGTGCGGCTCGTTCAGCCGCAACCCCAACCCCGACCACCGCCCCGCATGCCGCGCCAGCGCCTCCGCGATGACGCCCGCACTCCCGGCCACATGCAACACGCGCCGCGCCCGCGTCATCCCCGTGTACACCAGCTCCCGCGACAGCACACGATTGTCGCGCTGCGGCAGGACCAACCACACCTCGTCGAACTCGCTGCCCTGCGCCTTGTGCACCGTCATCGCGAACGCGCTGTCGTGCGCGGGCAACGAGGCGGGATGAAACGGCCGCGGCGTGCGCGCGTCGTCGCCGGGGAACCACGCCATCAGCGTGCCGCCGTCGTCGCGCAGGCAGATGCCGATGTCGCCGTTGAACAGGCGGTGGCGGTAGCTGTTCTCGGTGACCAGCAGCAGGCGGCCGTGGAAGTAGCGGTTGGCAGTGGTCGCGGGGCCGGCGCCGCGGCGGGTGCCGGCCAGCAGGTCCTCGATGCGGGCGTTGAGGCCGCGCGCGCCCTGTGGACCTTCGCGCACGGCGGTGAGGATGCGCAGGCGGGCGGCGCTGGCGAGGGCCTCGGCGGGATCGCGGGTGTCGGCGAGCGCGGTCCAGTGGGCAAGCAGCTGGTCGCGGTGGGACTGCAGCGGGTCGGCGTCGCCTTCGTGGAAATGCACGCCGGAAAGCCGGCCGCCGCGCAGCAGGGACAGCGCGGTTTCGCTGTCGCCTTCGCGCACGGCGGCGGCCAGCGGCGCGAGGTCGAGCGCGGCGCTCTGGCGGTAGCCGAGGGTGAGGTGGACGTGGCGGGCCGGGAAGCTCGTGCCGGTGGCCCTGGTTTCCGCGGCGCGCAGGATCCCGGCCAGCACGTCGCCCGCTTCCACCGAGGGCAACTGGTCAGGATCGCCGAGCAGGACCAGGCGCGCGCCGTCGGGCACGGCTTCGACCAGCTTGGCCATCAGCGGCAGGTCGATCATCGAGGCTTCGTCCACCACCACCACGTCGAAGGGCAGCGGGTTGTCGGCGTGGTGCCGGAAACGCGGCGAGTCCGGGATGGTGCCGAGCAGGCGGTGCAGGGTGGTGCCGGTGGTGGGCAGCTGCGCGCACAGCGCCGCGTCGACGCCCAGCGCGGGCAGCGCCTGCACGGCGTTGCGCACGCTCTCGGCCATCCGTTCGGCGGCGCGGCCGGTGGGCGCGGCCAGGGCGATGCGCGGGGGCGCCGCGCCGGCTTCGAGCGCCTGCGCGGCCAGCAGCACCAGCATGCGGGTGATGGTGGTGGTCTTGCCGGTGCCGGGGCCGCCGGTGACCAGCAGCAGGCGGTGATGGAGCGCGGCGGCCGCGGCGCGGGACTGGGGGTCGTCGGTGGTGGCGGCTTCGGGGAACAGCTGGGCGAAGAGGGGCGCGATGTGTGCGGGGACGTGCGCGTCGTCGCCATCGCTTGCGGCCGCCCCTGTGTGCGGCACGGCGCGGCCGATGCGGCGCAGGCCGTCGGCCAGGCGGCGCTCGTATTCGCGGTAGCGGCGCAGGTAGAGGAGGCCGTGTTCGTACACGAGCGGGGCGTCGGCGGCGGATTCGGCATCGCCGCTGTCCGGGCGGGCGACCCAGCGCGAGGCTTCGAGCGCTTCGCGCCAAACATCAGGCGTGGGCCAGTCGATCGCGGCATCCACCAGGCGCCGTGGCTCGGCGGGATCGAAGCCCGCGTGGCCGGATGCAACCGCGAGCGAGGCCAGCGTAGCCGCGGCCAACACGCTGTCCGGCGTGTCGGGATCCAGCCGGCGCAGGCTCTGCGCCAATGCGTAGTCGAGCGTGCGCAGCGCGCCGGCCCTGACGAGGTCCTGCAGCAGGCCGATGCGGCGTGCGCCTTGCTCCTGCGGCAACGTGGTCATGCCTCCACCTCCACGTCCTTGCCAGCAAACAGCGTGTCGAGTTCATCGACCAGTTCCGGATCGAAGCGCCACGCCTGCAAACCCTGCGCGTCGGTGCGTGCGGCATCCAGCCCGCGGCAAAACGCGTAGCGCACGCCGCCGAAGTCGCGGTCGTAGTCGTAAGCGCCGCCGGTAGCGGCATCGCCCAGGCGGAAACGCAGCCAGCGATGCAGCGCCAGCGTGTAGATCAACGCCTGCAGGTCGTACTCGCTGTGCGCCATCGCGGCCTCCAGCTGCGCGGGGCCGTAACCGGGCAGGCGGTTGGACTTGTAGTCGAGCACGTACCAGCGGCCGTCGTGCACATAGGTGAGGTCGATCAGGCCGGTCATCAGGCCTTCCAGCCGGCGTCGCGCGCCGAAGCCCTGGCGCGCGGTGAGCAGGCCGTGGCGGTGCAGCAGCGCGAGCAGCGCGTCGACGCGGGTGGGCGCGAGCGCGAACTGGAATTCGATCTCCGGGCGGCGGGCGTCCGCGGGCACGTCGGCCAGGCGCACGCTTTCGGGCAGGGCCACGGTCAGCGTGTGGCCGATGAGCGGGGTGAGCACGCGGATGCCATCGTCGATGTCTTCGGCCGGATAGCCGCCGGCGCGCAGCCGCTTGGCAATCAGGTCGACCGCGTCGGCATCGGGTGCCGGCGCGCCGGGCGTCCAAGCGGCCCAGCGCGCGAAGTCGGTGTTCTCAAGCACGTCGTGCAGCACCACGCCGAAGCGGGTGCCGGCGAAGCGCGGGTCGAAGCCATCGGCTGCTGCGCCGGCACTCGCCGGATGCAGCGCGTCGGGCGGGCTGATGCCAGCGCCCTCGGCGACGTGGTCATCCGCGCCTTCGCCCGCGACGGCGACGTCGTCATGCGCGCCCTCGCCCGCGGCGGCGACGTCGCGCCTGCCCTCACCCGCGTCAACGCTCGCGCCCGCCGACATGGCCACATCCATGCCGGCATCGACCTCGCCCGCAGGCTCGTCCTGCCCACCGGCAGCCGGCTGCGTCGCGCTGGCCGCGGTGTCCTCCTGCCCTTCGGCATTCGCGAGCTGGGTGAAGCTGTAGACCCACCAGTCGCTGGCCAGCGAACGCGCGGCGATGCGCGCCGGCGGCACGGCTTCCGTCGAGGCCGGCGGCAACCACGGCAGCGAAGCCGGCGGCTCGTCGCTATCGACCGCAACGACCTCCGCACCCAACGCAGCCACCAGCGCCTCCGGCTTCGCCACCATGTGCCGCAGCGGCGACTTGTCGTAATTGCAGAGCATCCCGCTCGCCAGCCACAGCGCATGGCGCGCGCGGGTCAGGCCGACGTAGAGCAGGCGCGCATCCTCGGCGCGCTGCGCCAGGCACCAGGCCTCCTTGGCCGCCTCCCAGCCGGACAGCGAGGCCAGCAGCTTCCAGTGCAGCACGCGGCCCTCGTCGGTGTTGACCACGGCACGCTGGCCGGGATTGCGCGCATGCGCGCCGATCGCGGCGAAGGGCAGGAACACCAGCGGGTATTCCAGGCCCTTGCTCTTGTGCAGGGTCACCACCTGCACGCGGCGGGCGTCGGACTCCAGGCGCAGCAGCTGGCTCTCGTCGTTGGCATTGGCATCGGCGATGGCATTGGCCAGCCAGTCGACCAGGCCATGCAGGCCCAGCGCGCGCGACTGCGCGTCCTGCAGCAGTTCGGCCAGCTGCAGGTAGTTGGTCAGGCGGCGCTCGCCGTCGAGCAGGCCGAGCAGGCGGCCGGCGTGTTCGGCACACAGGGCGTTGACCAGGGCCAGCGGGCCGCCGCGCTGCAGGCGCTCGCGCCAGGCCAGGGCTTCGAACTGCCAGTGGCGCAGGGCTTCGCCGTCGTCGTCCATCGTGGCAATCGCGGCGGCGTCCAGGCCCACCAGCACGGTCGACAGCGCCATGCGCAGGCGGCCGTCGTCGGCGCCATGCAGCAGGGCGAGCAGCAGCGCGTGCAGGTCGCGCGCCTCGTGCGTGGCGAACAGGCTCTGCTTGCCGGCGGCCACCGCGGGGATGCCGGCCATCGCCAGGGCGTGGCGGATGCGCGTGGCCTCGTTGTGGCTGCGCACCAGCACGGCGATGTCGCCGGGCTGCACGGGGCGGCCTTCGATGCTGGCCTGGCCCGCGCGCACATCGCAGAGCACGCGATGGATCGCGGCGACGCAGGCGGCGGTGGCGAGTTCGCGCGAGCGGCCGGCCTTGTACGGCTTCAGCTTGCCCTTGCTGTCGACCTCGTCCGGCAGTGGTGCGCGCCAGACGGTGAGTGCCGGTGCGGGCGCGCCGTGACGCAGGAAATCGTCGTCGCGGCGCACGCCGCCGGGCAGCACCTCGCGAAAGCCGATGCGCGGGTCGATGAAGGGGGGCGGGATCTTCTTCGCGGGATCCGCCGCGGCATCCTCGTCCGCCGCCGCCTGCGCCTGCGCATACAGCGCCGACACCGCGCGCAGCACGGAGGGCCGCGAGCGGAAGTTGCTCGACAGCGGCGGCGCCTCGTCGGCGGTGTCGCGCGCGGCGAGGTAGGTCTCGACGTCGCCGCCGCGGAAGCCGTAGATCGCCTGCTTGGGATCGCCGATCACGAACAGCGCCGGCGGCTGGCCGTGCAGCGTGGCACTGGCGGCGCCGAATACATGGTCAAAAATTCGCCACTGGCGGGCATCGGTGTCCTGGAACTCGTCGACCAGGGCGACGGCGTACTGGGCGCGCAGACGCTCGACCAGGTCCGCGGCCTGCGGGCCATCGATGGCATCGGCGACGCGGTCGATCAGGTCGTCGTAGGTCTGCACGCGCTGCTGGCGCTTGGCGCGGGCCACGCGCTGGCGGGCGTCATCGCGCAGGCGGTGCAGCAGCTCGACGCGGCGGGCGTCCTGCCACTCGGCCATGGCGGCGAGGGCGTCGAGATAGGGGGGAACGGTGTCGCAGAGCGGCGAATCCGGCGTCTTGCCGGTGTGCTTCACGCCCGTGCGCAGCTGAAGGGTCTCGCGCGTGAGCTGCGGCAGCTTGGCGTGCTGGAACGGCGCGCCGCGCGCACCGGCATGGCACCACTGGTGCAGGGCATCGAAGAGTTCGGCGATCCAGGCGGGTTTGTAGCTGTTGCCGTTGAGGATCTTCTTTTCCACCGCGGACACCAGCGATGCGCGGAAGTCATCGCCATGCGCGCGGAAGGCCTCGGCCAGCGCCTCGCCGGTGGCGTGCAGGCGCGGCGCGGGATCGGCCGGGAGTTCGGACAGCATCGGGCGCAGCGTGCGCTCGCGCACCAGGTCGGGCAGGTCGCCGGCCAGCGCCGCCGGACCCTGCGGCCACAGTGCCAGCAGGTCATCGGCCGCCTCGCCGTCGCTGCCATGCGTGCGCCACAGGTCGGCGGCGATGGCCTCGTACAGCGGCGCGTCGCTGGTCAGCAGCTCGGGCGCATCGAAGGCCTGCCCGGCCTCCAGCGCGTGCTCGCGCAGCACGCGGGCGCAGAAGCCGTGGATGGTGAAGATCGCGGCGAGGTCGATGTCGTTGGCCGCGGCGAGCAGGCGGCGACGCAGGGCGTCGGCCGTTTCGGTGCCGCGGGCGAGATGCGCATCGAGCACGGCGCGGGTGAGCGCGGCTTCGGGCGCGGCGTCAGTCGCGGGCGGCGTGCCGACCAGCTCGCCCGCCAGCAGCAAGCGCGCACGGATGCGGCTGCGCAGCTCCTGGGTGGCGGCTTCGGTGAAGGTCACGGCCAGCACCTGGCCCACGCGCAGGCCGCCTTCGACCACCAAGCGCACCACGAGCGTGGCGAGGGTGAAAGTCTTGCCGGTACCCGCCGAGGCTTCGATGGCATGGACGCCGTCGAGCGCGAGGTCGAGGTAGGGGTCGGTTTCCGCGCTCATTCCGCCTCCTCCAGGTCCAGCGCATCCGCGATCGCACGCAGCGCCGCCGGGTCGGTGCCCGCGTACAGCTCACCGCGCACCACCGCGAGATAGATGCCCATCGCCAGATCGATAAAGGCCACCTGGGTCGCGTCGTCGCTGAAGGGGTCGCGCCCGCGCAAGGCGAGCCGCAGCGCTTCACCACTGCTTTCCGCCCAGCTGAAATCACTGCCGTGCCATTTCTTGGCCGCAGCCTCGAGGCCCTTGCGCATGTCGCCGGCCTTGAACAGCTCCCAGCCGCTGTAGGGCGCGAACGGCAGCGGCTGGCGCAGGCCGGTATCGCGCAGGGCGATGAGCATGCGCAGCAGCTTGCGCGCCTGCGCGGGATCGAGCGCCTCGCGCAGGTGCGGGCCGACGCCGCGATCCTTGTCGTCATGGAATTCGACCAGCGGCGTGTCGAGGCCGGCAGCGCTCGCCAGCAGCCAGTCCAGGCCGTTGCGGATCGCCGACTGGCCGGTGGGCGGATCGAAGCGCACGCGCGCCAAGCCGTGCGCATAGGCATCGGCCAACCGACCCTGCAGCGTGACGTCGCTCAGCGACACTTCGAGGCGCGGCGCTTCGGCCTCGGCATCGCCGCGCCAGGCAGCGAAGGCCTGCGCGTAGGGGTCGAGCTGGGCGCGCACCTGCTCCAGCGCGCGGCGCCCCAGCGGGCCCGACGGCAGCAGGCCGCGGGCGCGCAGCAGCGCGTGCGTGGCCGCATCCTCGCCACCGCGCAGCACGGCTTCGAACACCGCCTTCTGCAGCGCCACGCGCTCCAGGCCGCGGCTGGGCGCGAGCAGCGGCTCCACGTCTTCGTCGATCTCCTCGACCTCGGCCAGGCGCAGCCCGAGCCGCTCACGCAGGAAGACATCGGCCGGTGCCTGCAGGAAGCGGCGCAAGGCGTCGAGGGACAGCGTGGCGGGTTCTTGATGTGCGCCACCACCGTCGCCCTCCTCCAGCAGCGGCAACGCCTCGCCAACGAACCACGCCGGCAGCGCCTGCCGCCGCGCGAACGGCTGCGCCGCCGCCGGCCACCACTGCGCGCTGTACGAGAACCGCCGCGGCTCGCCCTCGCCACCAAACGCCGCTGGTGCGAACGGCTGCAGCGGATGCCTCACCACCAACGCGTCCCCGGCCTTCGCCTCCGGCACGTGCTGCGCATCAACCGCCGCCAGCAGGTCCGCCACCAGCACCGACGGCTCGCGCACGCTGCCGTCGCGCGGGTCGGCGCCCTGGTAGCTGACGTAGAACACGTCCTGGGCGGCGGCGAACAGCTGCAGGAACAGGAAGCGGTCGTCGTCGCGCGTGGAGCGGTCGCCGGGCAGGCGTCGGCCGCCGGCGAGATCCGCGGTGAGGCGGTCCAGGCCACCGGCGGGATCGCGGCGCGGGAACTCGCCGTCGTCCATGCCCAAGAGGCAGATCGCGCGGAACGGCAGCAGGCGCATCGGCACCATGCGCGCGATGCTGACGCCGCCGGTGAGCAGCGGCGCGCGGGTGTCGGCCTCCGACAGCGCGGCGGTGAAGTGCGCGCGCACGATTCCGGCCGGCACCGGCAGCTCCACGCCGGCGCGGCGCGCATCGGCGGCGAAATCGTCGATCAGCGTGCGCAATCGGTCGAGCGCGCGGCGCGTAGCCGGTGACGACGGCGGCTGCGGCAGCAGCGCATCGAGCAGGCCGAGCAGGCGCTCGCGCCAGCCGTCGGGCGTCAGCGCTTCATCGAGCACGCGGGCGTGGCGCGCGAGCACGCGCAGCAGCCGCACCAGGGTGTCGAGGGCGTCGAGCGCGCTGCCTTCCAGCTCCGGCATCGGTGCGACGACCTGGCCGCTGGCGGTGGTGATGGGCGCATCGCTGCCGGTGGCATGGCCGAGCAGCAGGCGGTCGAGCGCGAAGGCCCAGGTGTAGGCGTCGTCGGCGGGTGCATCCAGGCGCGCGCGGTGCGCGGCGTCCAGGCCCCAGCGCGCGCCGGCGGCGTGCAGCCAGGCGTGCAGGCGGTCGAAGGCGGCGGCGTCGAGCTGCGCGGCCTCGGCCAGCGGCGGGCTGGCCAGCAGGTCCAGCGTTTCCACCAGGCCGAAGCGCGCCACGGGCAAGGCCAGCAGGCGCAGGAACACGTCGGCCAGAGGCTCGCCGGCCAGCGGGCTGGCGTCGGCGACGGCATAGGGAATCGCCTGGTTGAAGCCGGCCTCGTTGCGGCCGCGGCCGCGGCCGCCGAAGACGGCGTCAAGGTAGGGCAGGTAGGGATCGATGTCCGGCGCCAGCACCGCCACGTCGCGCGGCTGCAGCGGCGGATCGAAGCGCGGGTCTTCGAACAGCGCGCGCAGCTGGTCGTGCAGCACCTGCAGCTCGCGCAGGCGGGTGTGGCAGGCGTGCACCTGCAGGCTGGGGTCGTCGCGGCGCAGCGCCGACAGCCGGACACGGGCGTCCTCGGCGGTTGGCGCCAGCGGTGGCGACGGCCGGCGATGGAACAGGTCCGACTGCAGCCGCCGCAGCAGACTGCCCTTCAGCGCGCCGCCGCCCTCGCCCGGATCGGCATCGCCGCGGAACTCGACGTCCGGGTGCACCACTTCGTAAGTGCCCAGCACCGCCATGAAGTCGCGCCCGGCCGCTCCCCAGGCGCGCAGCAGCGGGTTCTCGCCGGCGGCCGCGTCGGGATCACCGCCGCGCACGCGCTGCAGGTCGCCCCAGTAGTCGCGGCTGGGCGAGGGCACGTAGAGATGCAGCGTGCCGACGCGCGCGACGGTCGCGATCACGCGCAGCACGTCCGGCGACACGTTGAGGATGGCGAAGGCGAACAGCCGCTTCGGCAGGCCGGCGGGCAGCGGCGCGCCGGGTGCCGCGAAGCCGCGCAGATACGCATCGATGCGCCGCGCGCGGTGGTCCGTGCCGCCGGCCACGCGCCGCCACAGCGCCGCCTGCGGATCGCCTGGCGCCTCGCCGGCCTCCCAGGCCAGCAGCCACTCGCGGCGCCAGGCCTTGTACTTCTCGAAGGCCTGCGCCAGCTCGCCGGCCAGCGACCAGGCCTTCAGCGGGTCCGGCGCCGATTCCAGGTAGGCACGCATGGGCTGCAGCGCGCGATCGCGCAGCACCGCCGGGTCCGACAGCGCCGCGTGGATGCGCCAGCGCAGCTCGGCCGCGTCCAGGTCTTCGCCGCGCGCCGGCACGTTGGCATCCAGCGCGCGCTGCACGAATTCACCCGGGGTCAGGAACTCGAGGTTGGCGGCTACGCCGTGCGCTTCGGCCAGCGTGGCCTGCAGCCAGCGGCGCATGGCGGGCTGGGGAATCAGGACGACGTCGGGTTCGAGCAGGCCCTGTCCCGGCGCCGGCACGCGCAGCTCGGCCGACAGCAGTCCCGCCAGCACATCCAGCGCGTTCGAGTGGTACAGGCGGAAATCGGACCGTCCACTCATCGCAGCGACCACCGCCACGCGCGCTCGATCCGCTCCGCATCCCTGGCCAGCGGCGTGCACAGGCGGCGCGGATCCGGACGGATGCCCACGCGCCCGAGATCGAGCCGGTCGGCGTCCCAGCACGCCTGCACCACGGGATGCGCATCGACGTGGCCATCGCTGTGGCCTCGGCAGGCCTGCTTGAGCAGTTGCAGTGCGTCGGCCTCCAGGTCGATCACGCCCTTGCGCCACAGCCAGTCGGCGTACTCCGCCGCGCGTGGTCCATGTTCGGGGTCGTGATCGTCATTGCGTCTCTGCGAGTCGTGCACCAGGCCGAACAGCGCCGGCACGCGCTCGTCCAGGCCGAGTCCGCGGGCCAGCGAGACACCATGGAAGCGCACGCGCGCCCAGTGCGCCGCACCGTGGATGCCATGCCAGTCGAGGCGGAACTCCTTCCGCAGATGCGCCACCAGTCCCAGCCCGCCCATTCCTGCCCCCCTGTACCAGCGGCCATGATGCCGCAGGCCGGTCGCAGGCAGTGATACCGAGCGAAAGGACCCCTGTGGGAGCGGCTACAGCCGCGATCGCGCGCCATCGCGGCTGTAGCCGCTCCCACAAGAGCAGCAGTCCCGGCATCGCTGATCCCGATCGGCGATAATCCCCGACCCGCACCGCTTCGCCGCCATTCAGCCGCTTCCGGCCAAGCTCTCGCGTTTGCCCGCCCGCAACTCCGGCAGCCCCCGATGCCCCACGCAGCGCCCGACACGACCGCCCCCGCCGTCCGCCTTTCCGGCGTGCGCCTGGATCGCAGTGCGCGCACGATTTTGTCGGGCATCGACCTGGTGGTTCCGCGCGGCAGCATCACCGCGATCCTCGGCCCCTCGGGCAGCGGCAAGTCGACCCTGCTCGCAGCGCTGACCGGCGAACTTCCGCCCGCCGCGGGCACGGTGGAAGTCTTCGGCCAGCCCGTCCCGCGCCGCCACCGCGAGCTGCTCGAACTGCGCAAGGGCATCGGCGTGCTGCTCCAGGGCAACGGCCTGCTGACCGACCTCACCGCCGGCGAAAACGTCGCGCTGCCGCTGCGCGCGCACACGAAGCTGCCGCCGCCCGTGATCGAACAGCTGGTGCTGATGAAGCTGCACGCCGTCGGCTTGCGCACCGCCGCCGACCTCTATCCGCGCGAGCTCTCCGGCGGCATGGCGCGCCGCGTCGCGCTGGCGCGCGCCATCGCGCTCGACCCGCCGCTGATGCTCTATGACGAGCCGCTCACCGGCCTCGACCCGATCGCCTCGGGCGTGATCATGTCCTTGATCGCGCGCCTCAACGCCACCCTGGGCCTGACCAGCATCATCGTCAGCCACCACGTGCGCGAGACGCTGCCGATCGCCGACCAGGTGCTGGTGACCGCCAACCGCGGCATCGTCTTCGCCGGCACGCCGGCCGAGCTCGAGGCCAGCGAGGATCCGCTGCTGCGCCAGTTCCTGCGCGGCGAGCCCGACGGCCCGATCGCGTTCGATCCGGCATCGGCGGCGTCCGTCGCGCCACGCCCCGATACGGAGGCCCGTTGATGCCCTTCACCTCCAGCATCCGCTCGCTCGGCCGCGCCGGCCTGTTCTCGCTGTCGGTCTTCGCCGCTTCGAAGCCCACGCGCGACTTCTTCACCGAGCTCGTGCGCGAGATCTACAAGATCGGCGCGCGCTCGCTGCCGATCATCGCCGTGGGCGGCGCCTTCGTCGGCCTGTCGCTCACCCTGCTCGGCTACCGCGCGCTGGAAACCTACGGCGCCTCCAACCAGGTCAGCGTGCTGATCGGCCTGGGCCTTTACCGCGAACTCGCACCGGTGCTGACCGCGCTGCTGTTCATCGGCCGCGCGGGCTCGTCGATCGCCGCCGAACTCGCCCTGATGCGCGCCACCGACCAGATCCAGGCCCTGGGCCTGATGGCCATCGACCCCATCGCCAAGGCCGTGGCCCCGCGCTTCTGGGCAGCGGTGCTGTGCGTGCCGCTGCTCACCGCGTTCTTCGTCAGCCTGGCCCTGACCGCGAGCTGGTTCGAGGCCGTGCAGATCCTCGGCGTCGACAACGGCACCTTCTGGCAGACCATGCGCGACGTGGTCGATTTCCGCGACGATTTCCTGGTCGCGTTCATCAAATCGGCCGTCTTCGGCGGCACCGCGGCCCTGGTCGCGGCCTACGTCGGCTTCCACGCCGAACCGACCATCGAAGGCACCTCGGTCGCCACCACCCGCGCTGTCGTCAACGCCTCATTGCTGGTCCTGATGTTCAACTTCGTCCTGTCCGCGTTGCTGTTCCAGTGAAGAGCTTGAAGAGCTTTTTTGCCACGGATTTGCGCGGATCCGCACGGATTTACGCGGATAGAGCAAAAGCGCATATCCATTGAAAAGCTTGATCCGTGTAAATCCGAATTCATCCGCGTAAATCCGTGGCAAAGCTGTTTTCCGAGGTATCCAATGAATACATCCCGTGGCCCAAGACTCGAATTCGCCGTCGGCGCCTTCCTGCTGCTGGCGCTGGCTTCCGTGCTGGTGCTGGCAGTCGCATCGACCAACGGCAAGTTCGGCTTCGCGCGCGACAGCTACGAGCTGACCGCGCGCTTCACCAACCTCGGCCAGCTGCGCCCCAACGCGCCGGTCAAGGTCGGCGGGGTGACGATCGGCAGCGTTTCAGCGATCGACCTTGATCCGGTGAAGTTCGACACCATCGTGACCCTGGCGATCGACAACCGCTTCAACGAGATCCCGATCGACACCTCGGCGCAGATCCTCACGGGCGGCCTGCTTGGCGAAAGCTACGTTGGCCTGCAGCCCGGCGGCGACATGGAAGTATTCGCGCCCGGCGAGGAACTTGTGTACACCCAGCCCGCCGTCGACCTGATGCAGATGGTCGGCAAGTACATGTTCAGCGGCGGTGGCAATGATGGCGCTGCCGGTGGCGACACCGGCGCGGCGCCTGCCGCCGACGACACCCCGTCCCCCACGGAGACCACCCCATGACCGTCCGTCCCCTGCTTCCCCTTGTGCTGGCCTCGGCCATCCTTGCCGCGGCGCCGTTTTCCGCCGTGGCCCAGGCGCCGGCCGCGAAGCCCGCAGCCGCCACCACCCAGGGCGAATCGCCCAGCAAGCTGGTGCTCGAGAACAGCCAGCGCGTGCTCTCCACGCTGGAGTCGCGCCGCGCCGAATTCACCGCCGACCGCGGCAAGCTGCAGGCCTTCATCACCAGCGAATTCGACCAGATGTTCGATCGCGACTACTCCGCGCGCCAGGTGCTGGGCCGCCACGGCCGCGGCGCCGCCGATGCCGACGTGAAGGTGTTCGCCGATGCGCTGGCCGAAAGCCTGATGCGCCGCTACGGCAGCTCGCTGCTCGATTTCAACACCCAGCTGCGCGTACGCGTGAAGTCGGAAACCCCGTTGCCGCGGGGCCTGGGCGTGAAGGTGTCGAGCGAGATGCTGCGCCAGGGCGGCGAGCCGATTCCGGTCGACTACCTGATGCGGCGGACCGCCAACGGCTGGCGCGTGTTCGACGTCATGGTCGAGGGCGTGTCCTTCGTGCAGACCTTCCGCCAGCAGTTCGACACGCCGCTGTCGCGCAAGTCGATCCGCGCGGTCGCGGCCGACCTGAGCGCCGGCCGGGTGCAGGCCGATGCCGGCACCAACTGAGTCCTGCGTGCGGCGCGATGGTGACGGCCTGCGCGTCAGCGGCGCCGTCGTGCGCGAAGCCGTGCCCGCGCTGTGGCGCGCCGCGGCCGCACAGGCGGCGGGCGCGCGCCGCCTGGACATCAGCGCGGTGACCCGGCTCGACAGCGCCGGCCTGGCCCTGTTGTCCGCACTGGCCCGGGCCAGCGGGCACGGCGGCGCCATCGACGTGACCGGCACGCCACCCGGCCTGGCCGACCTGCGCGCAGCTTATCGGCTGGACGCGTCGCTCGGCTTCGCCTCCTGAACAAGGGACAAGCACCCATGCGCACGGACAGCCGATCCAACAACCGACTGCGCGCCATCGCGCTGGCACTCGCGTTCTCTTTGCTGACGGCGTGTGCCGGTACGGCGTCGCGCGCCGACGCGCCCATCGGGTCTGCCGGAACCGTTGATTCCCCGGCAACGGGTGTCGAATCGGCTGCGCCCCTGGAGTACGCAACCGCGCCCGATCCGGCCTCGGGCAACAGGCTGCCGTCCGTCCACGGTGCCGCGAGCATCGACGCCACCACATCGCCGCATGCCAGTTCCGATACGAGTTCCGATGTCGATTCCGGCGCGCCCAACGCATCCCGTGACGGCTTCGAAACCGACGGCCCCACTGCTGACGCACCCACCCAGGCCGAGCTCGACTACGCCGCCCTGTACGGCACCCGGGTCTACGATCCGATCGCCGACCCGACCCTCCCCGCGCCCGCACAGCTTCCAGGCGCGAGCGCCGACCCGTGGGAAGGCTGGAACCGCCGCGTGCACGCTTTCAACATGGCCATCGACCGGACCGTCGCCGAGCCGCTGGCGCGCGCCTACATGAAGGTGGCGCCGCGCCCGGTGCGGCTGGGCGTAGGCAACTTCTTCAACAACCTCGGCCAGCCGGTCAGCGCCCTCAACGCCCTGCTGCAGGGCAAGCCGAAGCAGGCCGGGCAGTCGCTGGGCCGCTTTCTGGTCAATGCCACCCTGGGCGTCGCCGGCCTGTTCGACCCGGCCTCGCGCATGAACATCCCCAACCGCAGCGAGGATTTCGGCCAGACCCTGGGCGTCTGGGGCTGGGAAAAGTCGCGCTTCGTCGAGCTGCCGCTGTTCGGCCCGCGCACCGTGCGCGACGTGTTCGGCCTGGTTGGCGACGGCCAGGTCTCGCCGCTGCGCCAGGTCGACGACGACACCGTGCGCATCGGCCTGCAGGGCCTTCAGCTGGTCGACCTGCGCACCCAGCTGTTCGCCGTCGACCGCCTGCGCGAGGGCGCGGAAGACGAGTACGCCCTGGTGCGCGACGCCTGGATGCAGCGCCGCAACTACCAGATCCACGGCGACCGCATCCGCCAGGACCAGGACGGCCTTCCCGACTATCTGCTCGACGACGAAGCCAACCCCACCGTGCCCGTGGACGTGATGCCGATCATCCCCGGCTCCTCCCCCAACTGACCCGCACCTGGGGGAGCCGCTACAGCGGCGATTCCAGCACGGTGGGAATCCCTACAGCGGCGATTCGCCCCTGTGGGAATCTCTACAGCGGCGATTCGCCCCTGTGGGAGCCGCTATAGCGGCGATTCACACCGCCGCGTCGTCTCCAGCGCTACCCGCATCCCCCAACAACTCCCGCGCCTCTTCCCCCGGCAGCGACTCCACGCCCTTCAGCTGTCGCTCGATCGCCCGCGTGCGCACGCCCGCCTGCTTGATGCTGTTCTGCACCGTGTCCAGCTGGCCGTGCGCCCGCTCCAGCACCGTGGCGAACTTGCCGAACTCGCTTTTCACCGCGCCCAGCAGCTGCCAGACCTCGCTTGAGCGCTGCTCGATCGCCAGCGTGCGGAAGCCCATCTGCAGGCTGTTGAGCA
Source organism: Luteimonas yanweni (assembly GCF_039548475.1). Classification (NCBI taxonomy): domain Bacteria; kingdom Pseudomonadati; phylum Pseudomonadota; class Gammaproteobacteria; order Lysobacterales; family Lysobacteraceae; genus Luteimonas; species Luteimonas yanweni. The sequence goes on from NZ_JBCLVC010000017.1 coordinate 89,011, forward strand.
GGGCCAGCAGCGTGGTCGGCCCGACGAGGGTCACGCGGAAATCGCGCTGCAGCGCCTCGAACAGCCCCGGCCGGCGCAGCACTTCGGCGTACAGGCCTTCGGTGGGCAGGAACAGCAGGGCGAAGTCGGTGGTGTGCGGCGGCGCCAGGTACTTGTCGCGGATGCGCTTGGCTTCCGTCCGTACCTGGCGTTCAAGCGCGGTCGCCGCCTGCACTGCGGCCTCGGGATCGGCGCGGTCCTGGGCATCGAGCAGGCGCTCGTAGTCCTCGCGCGGGAACTTGGCGTCGATCGGCAGCAGGATCGGCTGCCCCGGCTGCGTGCCGGGCAGGCGGATCGCGAACTCCACCCGGTCGCCGCTTCCGGGCACGGTGGCACAGTTGGTCTCGTACTGGCCGATGGTCAGCACCTGCTCCAGCAGGCCGGCCAGCTGCACCTCGCCAAAGATGCCGCGCGTCTTGACGTTGCCCAGCACGCGCTTGAGGTCGCCGACGCCGGTGGCCAGCTCCTGCATCTCGCCCAGGCCGCGCTGCACCTGCTCCAGGCGCTCGGACACCAGCTTGAACGACGCGCCCAGGCGCGCCTCCAGCGTGGTCTGCAGCTTTTCGTCCACGGTCTCGCGCATCTGCTCCAGCTTCTGCGCGTTGTCGGCCTGCAGCGACTTCAGCTGCGACTCCAGGGTCGCACGCATCTCGCCGATGCGCTGCTCGTTGCGCTGGGTGAGCTCGCCCAGGCGCTGGCCCAGCTGGTCGGCGAAGCGCTGCTGCGCCTCCGCGCCCTCGCTGCGCGCCTTGCGCGCGTCCTCGCCCAGCGCCTCGCGCAGCACGTCAAGGCGCTGGTCGGTGCGCGCGCTGAATTCGGTCAATCTCGCGCCGAAGCCATCGATGCGCTGGCCCTGCGCCATGCCCAGGCTGTCGAGCTGCAGCCTCAGTTCCCCACGGCCGTCACGCTGCTCCGAGCGCAGCGCTTCTTCCAGCTCCTGGCGCAGCGCCACCAGCCCCGCCTCCGGCCGCCGCAGCAGCAGGACCACAAGCAACACGATGGCCAGCGCCACCGCCGCCAGCACGAGGATCAACAAGGTCTGGATTTCCATCCGCCCAGTGTAGCCAACGCGGTCGCATGCCCTGCGACCTCATCGGCGCGATCGCACTGCTGCATTCGCAACATCTGCCGCGTTGAGAGTGCGTACCCGCCGACAGTCACCCGGCCGGCGGGCACGCCGGCACGCTCAGAAGTCCCAGCGTGCCGAAAGCGTCACCGGCACCGAGAAGCGGCTGCCGGTGTCGTTGATCGTGGCCAGGCCCAGGCCACCGATCGCGCTGTCATCGTCCTTCAGGTCAGCGGTGTAACGAACGCCGCTGGCCAGGGTCATGCTGAAGGTCTCGCCAAAGGGGACGATCACGCCCACGTCCAGGCCGCCGCTGGCCAGCCAGCCCGAGTCGTAGAACGGCGCATCGGCGATGGTGATGCCGGCGTCGGGGATCTCGAAGGTGGCCCGGATCTCGTCGACGCGGGTCGCGCCGACGCGCGCGCCGACGAAAGGACGCGCGGTGCCGACGGTGCCGAAGTACATGCGGTAGCCGATCTCCGCCGACAGCGCGGAATAGTCCTCGAACGTGCCGTAGACCGGCAGCTCGGTGTCGAGGGCAGGCACGTAGGCGCCGCCCACCTGCACCATGCCGTCGTCGGCCTCGGTACGCCGAACCTGTCCGAAGAACTCGGTGCGATCGCTGGGAGCGTAAGCGAACTCGAGACCGACGGTGCCGGCCTGGTCATAGATGCGGTCGTGGCTGCGCGCGCCGATGCGCAGCTCGGCATCGACGCCGGCGAGGGCGGGATTGAGCGGGCCGAGATCGGGCACGATCGCGGTGGCGCCATCGTGGACATCGCCGTTGACGGGCACGTCCACGCCGCCGATCAGCGACATCGACCAGCGGCCGGCTTGAGGGCCCGCAGCGTGCGCGGAAGTTGCGATCAGTGCGGTGAAGGGAAGGATCAGCCAGGGTCGCATGAGGGTTTCTCCGGGGGGCGGTGACTGGGAGTCGGGTCCGCGCCGGTGCGGGACAGCCATGCACCAGGCGGCCCGGCAACGTTAGGCACGCCGCGGTTAGCCACCGATCAACTTTGGGCTTGTACAAAACCTGTGCAGAGTGCGTTGTGCGCCGGCCACAGCCAGCCTGCCCCTTCTCAACAAGGCTTCGACCCCCGCGAGTCCATTGTGGGAGCAGCTACAGCGGCGACTGCCCCCAAGGCCATCTGCCCCACCAACAGCCCCGCCATGGAACTCCACGTCCGCCGCATCTACGACGATCCATCCCCCGGCGAAGGCCACCGCGTCCTCGTCGATCGCCTGTGGCCACGCGGCAAGTCAAAGGCCGACCTGGAAGGCGTGCCCTGGGTGAAGTCGGTGGCTCCCAGCGACGAACTCCGCCACTGGTTCGACCACGAGGCCGCGAAATGGCCCGGGTTCAAGCACCGCTACTTCGCCGAACTCGACGCCAACCCCGACGGCCTGGCCGAGCTGCGCAAGGCCCTGGGCCGCGGCGCCCGCGCCACCCTGTTGTATGCCGCCCACGACAAAGACCACAACAACGCCGTCGCCCTCGCCGAATACCTCCGGAAGCACCGCTAGAGCGGGAGCCGGCTTTTGTGGGAGCGGCTATCGGGGAACAACCGCCGTCAGCCCAGCACCCGGCAGAACACCGCCTTCAGGTACCGCGACTCCTGCGCGTTCGCCATGAACGGATGGTCCGGCCCGGCACCCGCCACCTTCAGCACCTGTACCGTGCGATTGGAGAAGAACGCCGCCCGCCGCAGCATGTCCAGGAACTGGTCCTCGGCCACCAGGCCCGTGCACGAGAACGTCGCCAACAGGCCGCCCGGTTTCACCACCGACAGCGCCAGCTTGTTCATGTCCAGGTACTTCTTCAGCGCCGGGATCACCTGCTCGCGGTCGCGGGTCATCTTGGCCGGGTCCAGGATCACCACGTCGTATTGCTCGCCCGCGTTGGACGCGTCGCGCAGCCAGGGGAAGATGTCGGCCTGCACGAAGCGCGGCCGCACGCCGTTCAACTTCGCGTTGGCCTTGGCCAGCTCGATCACGTCGGCGTCGATGTCCACGCCGGTCACCTCACTCGCCCCACGCACCGCCGAATACACCGCAAACCCACCGGTGTTGCAGCACAGGTCCAGCACGCGCTTGCCCGCGACCTGGCGGCTCAGCCACTCGCGGTTGTCGCGCTGGTCGGCGAAGAAACCGGTCTTGTGCGCGCCTGCGGGATCGGCGCGGAAGCGGATACCGTGCTCGGTGATGACCGCCGGCTCGGTGCCTGGCGTGCCGTGGAAGTCGAAGCTCTCCTGCTTTTGCACGTGCTCGTCGGCGAATGCATGGAAGCGGCAACCGGGGAACTGCTCGCGCAGCGCCTCCATGATCCACTCGCGGTGGCGGAACATGCCGGCGCTGAAGTACTCCAGCACCAGCAGGTCCGCATAGCGATCGACCACCAGCCCGCTGAGCCCGTCGCCCTCGCTGTGCACCACGCGCCAGGCGTCGCTTGCCTCGTCCAGGCGCAGCACTTCGCGGCGCAACGCCACCGCATCGGCGATCCTGCGCGAGAACCAGCCGGCATCAACCGGCACGTCCGGATTCGTCTCCAGGATCCGCACCGCGATCCGCGAATGGCCGTTGTAGAAGCCGCGGCCGATCCACTCGCCGTCGATGCCGACCACGTCGACGATGGTCCCGGGCTTGGGCCGCGGGGTCGGCTTCTCCACCAGTTTCTGGAAAATCCACGGATGGCTGGAGCGCCAGGCGTTGCGCAGGCGGACGACGGGAAGGGCTTCGTTCATGCCGCGATTCTACCGGGTCGCCCCCATCGCCGGCCGCGCGTCCGGCCCACGGGCCTTGCGTTGCCGCCATCCGCCGCCATGCTTCGGTTCATGCACCTGCCCCACCACGACCACCCACCGGACTCCGCCGCCCAGCGCGCCGCCGACTGGCGCCGCTTCCGTCGCGCCGCCGGTGCATCGGCATTCTTCGTGGCCGTGCTGGCCATCGTCTACGCCGCCCAGGCCGGTTTCAGCGCGCGCGCGTTCGCCGTCGCGCCCGGCAGCGCGGCCGGGCTGTTCGGGCTGCTGACCGCCCCGCTGCTTCACGGCTCGCTGGAACACCTGGTCGCCAACGGCGTCGCGGTGCTGTTCCTCGGCACGCTGGCCGGCTGGGTCTACCCGCGCGCCTCCCTGCGCGGCCTGCCGCTGATGTGGCTGGGCTCCGGCCTGGGCGCGTGGCTGCTGGGCGCACCGGGCTCGTACCACCTGGGCGCCAGCGGCGTGACCCACGGCCTGATGTTCCTGGTGATGACGCTGGCCGTGCTGCGGCGCGACCGGGCCGCCATCGCCGCCACCATGATCGGCTTCATGTTCTACGGCGGCATGTTGCTGACCGTGCTTCCACGCGAACCCGGCGTGTCCTGGCAGTCGCACCTGGGCGGCGCCATCGGCGGCATCGTCGCGGCCTGGCTGTTTCGTCGCCTCGATCCCGCGGCGCCGCGAAAACGCTACAGCTGGGAGCTCGAGGAAGAACAGGCCGCCGCCGATGCCGCACGCGTCGCCGCCGAGCGCGGACAGTTCGAACCCGCCGCCCCCGAAGACGTGCCCGTCCTGTGGAATCGTCCCGATCCGTCGGAGGAAGAGCAGGGCACCATCCTGCAGTTCCCGCCGCGCGATCGGCGATAGACTCGGGGCATGGACATCCGCCCCGCGACCCTTTTCCTGCTGGCGATCCTGCCCTTCGCCTCCACTGCCGCCACCACCGCCGCGAACGAAGCCACGGAGAACACGGCCATGGCCGAAGTCGACGCCCGGCTGCTGCCCTACACCGGCGATGTCCCCGGCGCCGCCCTGCTGGTGCTGCGCGATGGCAAGCCGGTGGTGCGCCGCGGCGTCGGCCTGGCCGATGTCGCCACCGGCACGCCGGTCACACCGGCAACGAACTTCCGCCTGGCCTCGGTGAGCAAGCAGTTCACCGCCGCCGCAGTGCTGCTGCTGGCCGAAGACGGCCGCCTGCGCCTGGACGACCCCGTGCGCCGCTGGCTGCCGGAGCTTCCCGCCAGCGCCGACGGCGTGACCCTGCACCACCTGCTCAGCCACACCTCGGGCCTGTACGACTACGAGGATTTGATGCCGGCCGACTTCAGCGGCCAAGTGCGTGATGCGGACGTGCTGTGCCTGCTGGCGACGGGTTCGGCCTGTCACGCACCGGGTGCGGGTGCGACTCCGGGCGACGCGACCGGCGAAGCGGCCAGCCATGTCGCCGATGCCGCGGCCAAGCCACAGGTCTCCGGTGTCTCCGCATCCGCTTCGGCCACCGCTGCGGGGGAGCCTTACTTCGCTCCCGGCAGCGCCTACCGCTACAGCAACTCCGCCTACGCCCTGCTCTCGCTCGTCGTCGAACGGGCCTCGGGCATGCGCTACCCCGAATTCCTGCGCACGCGCATCTTCCAGCCGCTGGACATGAACCACACCGTGGCCTTCGTCGATGGCGCCAACCGCGTCGACACCCGCGCCTTCGGGCACAGCGAAGGCGGCGACGGCTGGCAGCGCAGCGACCAGTCCACCACCAGCGCCGTGCTCGGCGACGGCGGCATCTACTCCTCCATTGACGACCTGGCCAAATGGGACGCCGCCCTCTACGACGACCGCCTGCTGTCCGACGCCTCGCGCGCGCTGGCGTTCTCGGCGCAGACCCGCACGTCCACCGGCGAAGACGACGTCGCCGCCTACGGCTACGGCTGGCGCCTCGACGGCGACCTGATGTGGCATTCCGGCGAGACCATGGGCTTCCGCAACGTCATCCTGCGCTGGCCGGCCCAGCGCCTGACCGTGCTCATGCTGACCAACCGCAACGGCCCCGAACCCTACGCCGCCGCCCGCGCGATCGGCGATGCCTGGCTGCGCGAGTCCGCCGCCACGCGCTAGGCTTGCGCCCCCGCCAACCACAGGCCACGCCATGCCCTTCGACGCCCGCCGCATGACGCCGGCCGCCCTCGCGCTCACCCTGCTGCTGGCGCTCCCGGCCTGCAACCGCGAACCGGGCCCTGAAGCGGCCGCGCCGCCCGCCGCATCCGCCCAGCGCTCGCAGGATCCCGCCGCCAACCGCATCGAGGCCGACGTCCGCGCCCTGGCCGACGACCGCATGCAAGGGCGCGAGACCGGCACTCCCGGCCATGATCTTGCCGCCGATTACGTGGCCGGCCGCTTCGCCGACGCGGGCCTTGTCCCCGGCGGCGAGGACGGCGGCTGGTTCCAGCGCGTGCCGCTGCTGCGCGCCACCATCGCCCCCCAGGGCGCACGGCTGGAGATCCAGCTTGATGGCCGGTCGCGCTCACTGGCCTTCCAGGACGAGTTCCTGCCGATGGCGAACTTCAACCTGCCCGAGGCCGCGGTCGAGGCCCCGGCGGTGTTCGTCGGCCAGGCGATCCACGCACCCGGCCTGGGCCACGACGACTTCGCCGGACTCGACCTGCGCGGCAAGGTGGCGGTGGTGTTCGGCGGCGCACCCGACGGCTTCGACAACACCCGCCGCGCCTTCCACGGTTCCCTGCACGAAAAGCTGCGCAGCGTGGCCGAACGCGGCGCCGTGGGCGTGGTCCTGGCCGGCACCGCCGGCGATGAAGTGCGCGCACCCTGGTCGCGCGGCGCCGCCGGCTGGGAGCGTCCTTCAATGCGCCTGCGTGACGCCGACGGCCACGCCATCGACACCTGGCCCGGCCTCCAGGTGGTCGCGCGCGTCAGCGCTGCCGCCGCCGACGCCCTGTTCGCCGGCGGCGAGCGCAGCGCAGCCCAGCTCGCCAACGCGGCTCGCACCGGCACGCCGGGCGGCTTCGACCTGCCCGTGCGCCTCTCCCTGGCCGTGCAGACCCGGGTCGAACTGCTGGACTCGCGCAACGTGGTGGGCCTGCTCCCCGGCAGCGACCCCGCGCTCGGCGACGAATACATCGTGCACACCGCCCACCTCGACCACGTCGGCATCGGCGCCGAAGTCGAGGGCGACGCCATCCACAACGGCGCCATCGACAACGCCCTGGGCGTCGCGATCATGACCGAGGCCGCGCGCGAACTCGCGGGTGGCGATGCCCCGCCGCGCCGCCCGCAGCTGTTCGTCGCCGTCACCGCGGAAGAACAGGGCCTGCTCGGCTCGCAGTGGTTCGCCCGCCACCCGAGCATCCCCCGCGGCAGCCTGGTCGCCAACATCAACATCGACATGCCCGTGCTCACTGCGCCCAGCCGCGACGTGGTGCCGATCGGCGTCGAACACTCCTCGCTCAAGGCCAGCGTCGAGGCCGCCGCCCGCGAAATCGGCGTCAAGGTCTCGCCCGACCCCTTTCCCGAAGAAGCCGTGTTCGTGCGCAGCGACCAGTTCTCCTTCGTCCGCGAAGGCATTCCCGCCGTCTACCTCGACGGCGGCATCGAAGCCGCGGACCCCGAGCGCAACCCCAAGGTCTCCGCCACCTGGTTCATGCGCAACTGCTACCACCGCCCCTGCGACCAGGCCGACCTGCCGATCCATTACGACGACGCCGCGCGCCTCGCCCGCCTGTCCGCGCGCCTCGCGTGGCTGGTGGCCAGCGACGACTCACGACCGTCGTGGAACGAGGGCGACTTCTTCGGCCGGCGCTTCGGCGCCGCCGCCCTCAAGTCCCCTGCCACACCCCGGTTCATTGGCCTGGCATTCGAGTCAGGCCACGGCGCTACCGCTGCTGCACTTCATCCTTCAAGCCGGTGGCGCTCCACCCGCAGGCTTTCCACCCTGCGGGCCAGCTGAAAGGTCCGCAACACCACGTAGGGAACGTAGGCCGCGGCCGCAATCAGGAGCCCGGTGAGCAGGCGAGGATGGTGGATGGCGGGCAGCGTCAGAAGCGCCAGCGGGATCAACAGCAGACCGCCAGCAAGACCGAGCCAGAGCGTGGCGATCACGAACTTCGCACGGCGGACCTCCGCGTCGATCATTCCCACCAGCCCGCCAGCGGGGAGCCCGAACAGGCGATAGCGCTGGCGGATCAGCAGGTAACCCACCTGCCACGCCACGACTACCGTGCCGGCAACGAGCAGCCAGGGCCGCAAGTCGGGCTCGCGTGTCCACGCCCATGCCGACAGCACCAGCGCCACCAGCGCACCCAGGAACTCGCCGACCAGGCCAAGCCGATTGCGCCACCGGTACCGCCGCATGCGCGACTGCAACACGGCGGGATCGGGTGCGTCAGCCGCATTCCACTCAGCGGCAAGATCAACCCAGTCGTCATTGTTCATTGTCGGCTCCAAGGATGCGTCGCAATTGCTGCCGCGCGCGGCTCAGCCGCTGGTCCACGGTGTTGTCGGTCACGCCCAGGATCCCGGCGATCTCGCGGTTGCCGAATCCCTCCAGCACAAGCAGCACGCACTCCCGCTGACCGCCCGGCAAGCCGCGCACCGCATCCAGCAGGCGGTTGCGATCCTGCACGCCGCGCGCGTACTGGTCGGGGCGCATGGCGTTCGATTCCAGATGCTCGTCCAGGCTGGCGGTATCCACGCGATTGACCCGGCGCTTCACGTGATCGAGCGCCGTGAACTGCGCGATGCGGGCGACAAAGGCCTTCAAAGGCCCATCGCCGCGGTATGCCGGCAGCGCCTTCCACAGCGCAACCGACATGTCCTGCACCAGGTCGTCGCGCGCGGCGCCCGTGCGCGTGTATCCGGACGCGATGCGGAACAGCATCGCTCCGTGGTCGCGCAGGGCGGCATCGATATCAGGCAGTGACTTCAACGCTCAGGCTTCCGGCAGGGGGTCGAAAACGTCCCGGTACGCTGCATACCCGATGCACAGGCCCGCAGGCAGGAAAACCAGCAGCAGCAAGGGCATCCAGGTCAGCCCGGCAAGCATCAGCGCCATCACCAGCGAGTAGAACACCATCGGCTGCCAACACCGCTGCAGCAGCCGGGCGTTCTCCAGCACGGCAGGCCAGAGCCGCAAGCCGTCGAGCATCATCCGGGGCCCGACAAAGAACAGGAGCAGCATGGGAGCCGCCCCCGACGCCAGCACGCCGGCCATTTCCATCCGCGAGAACCCGATGCCGGCGATGTCTCCCACAGCCAGGGCCATCGCCTGTGCCGGGCTCCCGATGAGTGCCGCCATCGCCATCTGGACGGAGAACACCAGCAGGCCCACCAGGGTCAAGCCCGCAACCTGGCGCCAGCGCGATGCGGTCTGCCAGCCGCTCGCCCCGGGCGAGAACCCGTGGCGGCGCAGCTTGCAGTCAAGCATGACCAACACCCATGCCGACACGGCCGGCGTCAACAGCTTCGACAGCACAATGCCCGCCGATGGCGTCAACTGGACAAGCCCTTCAAACACCACCGGCGCCAGCGCCAGCAGCAGAATCCGCAACGGCGCCACACGATAGATCCGCCAGGCCTGCGCACACCATGCGCCAACCCGCGTCCACCGCAACCCCTCCTGTCCGGAACCGGACATCTCACCTTGCCTGCCTGTCATTCCCAGATCCATTTGCATCCCCATTCCCGTCCCAGCCCAAGTTACTGACTACAGACGAGTGGACCGGGGGAAACCTGACAAGCGATTGCAACCGGCTGCCGGCCAGGAAGCGCGGCGCGCAGTGCCCGCCTGTCGGCAGATGTCCTTGACGGGCACGCCGGCGTACGCCTGCTTGATCATCGAGACGATCCGGGTCCCGGTGAAACGGGACTTCTTCATGGAGCCTCCTGGCTGGGGGAACATGCCAGAAAGTTCTACTTATGGGTTTTATGGGTTGGCGTAACGAAGCGGTGTCGGCTTGAACGCATTGTTAGGCCGCGCTCGCACTCAGGCGCTCGCTTTTGCGCCCCCCGAAAGAATCAAAAATCTGACGGTGGGCATGGTACGACCATTGATCTTGGCGATCATAGTAGCCAGCCACCCAAGATTGCAGGTTATCCAGCATCTCGTCTTGGGCTGCTTTCGAGACGTACTTGTGAGGCTCCCAAGGACGGCTGAGGTTGTGCGCCAGGCACGTCTCGAGCCCGGGGTTCAGGAACACCAGCTCGCTGCAATGGCGAGACGCAGCTTGTACGAGCTCGCCATAGCAGCCCTCAATGACCCAGCGACTGTGCGCAGCCAAGAACGCGGCCAGGGATGCAGCGACCGCGTCATCTGTGCGCTGGACAGCAACCTTGCCAGGCTCCCAGACGATCAAGTCCAGATCGAGGTGCGCGAGCCCATGCTCCTCGGCAAGCCGCTTGGCCAAGGTGCTCTTGCCAGAACCTGAGTTGCCGAAGACGAGAACTTTCATTAGCGGCCTAACACCGGAATTAAGCCGCGCCGCGAAGCGGCGTCGGCTTGAATGAATTGTTAGGCAACAGGCCCTGTGTCACTTTGCTGGCCCGCCCGCGACGCTGATCTTTGCCTTATTGAGCTCTACCCAGCCACGAATACGCCAGTCGTAGCTCGGGCGTGCACTCATCTCCCCCGTACTTGCTCTTTGATACCTCAACCTTCCCAACGCCGCCACGGAACATAACGGGGACAAGTGCGGGCTCTGCGTCAGCGCCAGCCGTTTGGTCTCTCGCCTCGAGCAGAACGAAGAGGTCGCGCTCCGGAGCAACATTGCGGGCTACAAGCGTGCCGGTGCCCTTGAAGGTGTTCCATGCTTTCGAATACTCAGTGGCATCAGTGCGTTCTTCGGCGACCACGAAATCTCGGAGATCAAACTCCGGCGCCGGCGCAGGAACAAATGACGGGGCACCATTGTTGCATCCGACCAGAAGGAGGGCCGATGCCAGAATCGCTGCTGCAAGTCTCATAGATCTCTCCCCTGTTGCCTAACACCTAAGTTAAGCCGAGACGCGCAGTGGAGCGAAGCACATGGCAAGCTTTACCTGCCATGTGCTTTGCGGAACGAAGCGGCTTCGGCTTGAACGCATTGTTAGGCGGCACCGGCATCAGGTTACTCCACGTGGCAAGTCGCGGACGGGCACAAGGCTCAATGCACTCTTGGCAGCGGAAGATGGTGCAGCACACTTTGTCTTGAAAACGACCAATCGCTTTAGACCGCTAATTTTCCGAACAAAATCCCAGTCATGAACTGGGGCGCACGCCTCAATGATAATTGCTTCCACGCTTTCCGGAATTGAGTCGTATGCGAACTTGTCCCTACCGACGTTCTTGAGCTCTAACTGTTTAAGGGACCGCAGTGGGGGTAACGCCCGCAGGTTTCGCGCGTATATTATTTCCAGGTCAACCAAGTGATTCATATCGTGAATAAAGTCAATAGACTCGGCGAAATACCTCACTAACTGCAGCGTCTCAACGCTTGGCGGCAATGGGAATGGGCTAGCGTTCTTGGCGCTGCCAATTTCATAAAGGTACGCACTTTTCAGCGCATCCAAGGACTCGAGTCCTGAAGATTCGGGGTGCCATTGATAGCAAATCGTCTGTAACGATGTGAAGATCGTGAAATCTATAGAGAGCTTCCGGCCGACTATGCGGAGATACTTAGCGTGGCTGATTGGCAATAGCTTTGTGCAAGAGAGAGTTTTCGAGAAGTCTACGAACTCGAAATGCTCAACTCCGGTCGCATCTTCAAGAAACCCCCAGTCCGTAACATCCTCTCCTCGAATGAAGAGCCCCGCAGGCACCCCTTGATTTAGGAGTTGGCGTGCAAAGCAGGTGGCTTCGCGCTCACGCCCCGGCAGCACATGAACCAAATGCTGGTCGTGGCATCTGAAGTCATCAACTCGTAGTAAGTCCGTCATGCCGCCTAACGCCTAAGTTAAGCCGAGACGCGTAGTGGAGCAAAGCACATGGCAAGCTGTACCTGCCATGTGCTTTGCGGAACGAAGCGGCTTCGGCTTGAACGCATTGTTAGGCCGCGCCGCCCGACAGCCTGCCCCAAGACTGCCGAAGGCCCACAAGGTGGACGATGCCGATCAGCAGGCAGATTGAAGAGCTTACGACCCAGAACGTCATGCTGTTTCCCGGGAAGTACGCCATGACCGGCGCGAACGCGACGCCCCGGCCAATGTAGATGGCGGTGATTGCGCAGAGGGCGGTACGGCGCAACGGTAGCTTGCGAATCACGCCGGCTCCGGACAGGGCGTAAGCACTCCACACAGCAAGAACGCCGGCAATGACCAGGGTAACGACGGTGGGATACCAGTGGCCGGCCAAATGCAGCTGCGCCATCTGCTCTCCGGCGCCCAAGAGCCGAAAGAGCGGTGCGCCTACTACCAGACACGCCAGATGCATCAGCGCGGCGAGTCCGCTAAGGGCGGCGCCCACTGCCAGAAGCTTGTTGCTTGAACTGGCCATGTAGCTCCCCAGCGGCCTAACGCCTGAATTAAGCCGCGCCGCGAAGCGGTGTCGGCTTTGAATGAACTGTTGGGCAGCAGTGACTAGGAGTTCTGCCGCCAGCCACTGTTGCCGCCACGGCGAGAAAGAGCCAGAGCCACGGTGTCGTGAGCCCGAAACGTCATGTCGGTCGCGGGTTCACGAACCTGCCCAATCTTTTGCCCCGAGTCAAAGCTCGCCGTTGACAGAACTGGCCGAGAACCCCCAAACCAGCTTGGTTGCGTTGACCGGTGAGCGAGCCTGGGCACGGGTGAAATCAAGCAGCGCGTCGAGGCGCGGGCGATCGTACAGCCGCCCGGCCAGCAGCACGGCATAGAGGCCACGTGTGTGGGCGATGTCGTCCAGCGGATTCGCCTCCAGCAGCACCAGATCCGCAGCATTGCCGACGGCCACGCGGCCGTGCCGGTGCGTCTGCCCGGCATAGCGCGCAGCGTCCAGTGTGGCCGCACGCAGCACCTCGGCCGGCGACAGGCCGGCGCGTACCAGAAGGGCCATTTCGTCGTGGTAGCGAAAACCGCCGATCGCGGTGTCCGTGCCCACCAGCACCGGCACGCCTGCCCGGTACGCCGCGTGCGTCAACGCTAGGCCGTGCTCGAAGTAGCCCCGCAGGGCGGCCTCGCCGCGCGCGGCGGGATAGCGCACCACGGTGGACTTCAGATCGTCGCGGTACGCCCAACGCGAAAGAGGGTCTAGGAATGCCAGGCGCGGATCTCCGGTGAAGGCGGGATCGCGCGCGCGCGCATCCTCCTCGCGTGTCACGTGTGTGGGCACGAACGATGTACCCGCCTCACGCATCTGCGCGAATGCACGCGCACAGGCTGCTGCGTCGTAATGGGTGACCATACGTTCGACCAGTGCGGTGGGCACTTCCGCGTCCAAAGCACCACTGCGCCATGCTGCTGCATCACGGAAGCAATGGCGCGCGAAGACATGGCCATGCTCAAAACTACGCTGCCCAGCTGCGACGGCGTTGTCCAGGCTCACAGCCTTGGGCAGGTGGCCGACCACGGGCATACCCCACAGCCGCGCTTCGTCGGTCAGGCGCTTGTAGGTGGCCGGCGACAGGCGGTTGTACACTTTCAGCGCATCCAGCCCGCGCGCGCGATAGTCCGCGGCGAGCCTGGCGGCCTGATCGGGCGTCATGTCGGCCCGTTCGAAGTAGAAGCTGGCCACCTCGACAAAGCGCGGACTGACCATACGGCCCTCGATAGCGGCGCGGGTCCAGTGGCGCTTGTCGGCAACGCAGGCAATCAAGGTGTCGTCGCTGCCGGGGCAATCCATCAGGTCGCGGGTGCCGGTGATGCCGTTCGCGACGGCCAGGGGCAGGTGCAATTGCGGTGATAACTTGAACGCATGCGTATGCATGTCCCAGAAACCAGGAAGCAGGTAGCGGCCGTCTGCCTCTAGCACCGGCAAGTCCGGTGCTGCGCGCAAGCCGTAGCCGATGCGACTGATGGTGCCGCCTTCGATCAAAACGTCGGTCGGCTCGCCGGCGATGGCCCGCTCCACATCGATGATGCGGGCATTGCGGATCAACCGGCTATCGGCGGCGTCGGGCAGTGGGGCCGTTGCCGATGGCCAAAGAACGCCCAGAGCAAAAATCGCTACTAGACCCGCGACCATCCCAAGCAGGTATCTTAAGAAACGTCTCATGGAAAACCTGTCAGTCCCTTGCCAACGGTGGATGCTGCCTAACACCAGAATTAAGCCGAGCCGCGAAGCGGCGTCGGCTTGAATGAATTATTAGGCCGCAAACCTATCACCAATCAATCTTACAGCGGTTGCAACGCCATCCTCTTTCGAGACGCAAGCCCCCAGCTTCTTTGCGCTCCCAACTATATATTCAGACTGCTCCGCAAGATTAATAGCCGCCGCGATTCGGTCAGGTGTCGATTTCCTGCGAAGGATCGGCTTCCATGCGACGCCTATTCTCTCAAGCTCCTTTCCCCAGAGCTCCTGCTCTGCCGTATAAGCGACGACGACTGAAGGTATCCCTGCGCGTAGCGCAGCTTGCGATGTTCCTGCTCCGCCGTGATGGACGACTAACTTGCACCCAGGAAAAACTGCCGAGTGTGGGGCAGAGCTTACATAATGGATCTGGCTGCTTGACTCGAATCCGAGCTCGCTCCAGTGCGGGGCCTGTATGATCGCACGCACCGATGCTGCCCTTGCCGTACTAGTCAACAGCTCGATTGTCTGCCTCTCGTCACTGCTTGAGATCATGCTCCCGAAGGTCATATATACGGGCTGGGAGCCACTAGCTAGGAACGACTGGAGCTGCTCCGGGATGCCGCCTTCCGCCACCGATTCTTGTGTGTCTAGGGCTCCGCAAACTTGGTAGTGGCTTGGCCAGTCCGATTTTTCATCGCATATGGTCGGGCTAATGGCGAGCAATGTTAGATACTCTGATGCCCAAACGTTGTCGATCAGGTCGCGTGCGGGCTTGATTCCATTTTTTACTCGCAATTTATCGGGATACTTCTTGAGGCTCTTGTTCAAGACGAATCTTGCGACGCGCCAAGCTAGGCGATTGCTGAGCGCGCCAAAGTTAGGAACGCCCGAAGGCGACTTAAAGGAAGACGGCACTGCCCCGTGAGCAAGTGCAACACTCACGTAGGGACGGCCGTGTCGCTCAGCTGCAGCGCCCAGCGTGTAAAGAAAGTAGTGCCCGATCACTAATTCGTTGTCAGCACAGAGCCGATCTGACGCTTGGAATATTTCGGTCTCTGCTGGCAACAGCAACTGCTCAATAGCTATCTGCGTTTGCTTGATTGCGTTGCGCTCATGAATGAGCGTACCTCCAATCTTCTCAAGCAACAGCTTGTCCGATATCACGGGCGTTGCAACCGCCTGAAGCTTGAAGCCCGTTCTGGTGCTAAGCGCGTTATAGCTTTCGCTATCTACGCAGGTTATAACCAGCGTTACGTCGTGACCTGCGGCCTGTAGACCGTCGGCGAGGGCTACGAATGGACGGATGTCGCCATGGCTGCCCCAAGTCTGTATTCCAATCTTCATGTGTGGGTGACCTGTCCTTTGCGGCCTAACGCCTGAATTAAGCCGCGCCGCGAAGCGGCGTCGGCTTGAATGAATTGTTAGGGCGCAACAGGCCACTGCACGCCCCTGCCAAGAGTAGCTATTGCTGAGTTTGTACGGCGACAACGGTTAGTGCAGCCCCTCCGAGGTCAATGGACTTACGCCAGACATGCTTGGCGCTTGAAACAGGAACAAACGTACCTTCGTATGCTCTTGCCGCCAGTTGCTTGTAGAGAGGTGGGGTGAGGCCAGGAAGAGCGCCTTGCGGAATATTCGATGCCCACGTGGAAACGAAGCCAGTGAAGTTGCTATGGCTGCCCTGTGCCACATGGGTGGCACCTTTGTACGTGACGATGTAAGTGAATAGTGGCATTGCGGCCTAACACCTAAGTTAAGCCGAATTGCAGCGCGAAGCCGGACACATGGCAAGCTCTTTCTGCCATGTGGCTGGCGTAGCGATGCAATTTCGGCTTGAACGCAATGTTAGGCCACACTAGCCATTAGCCGTGGAGGGGTCGA
>NZ_JBCLVC010000018.1:0-103820 GCF_039548475.1 Luteimonas yanweni
TGCCGATCAGCAGGCAGATTGAAGAGCTTACGACCCAGAACGTCATGCTGTTTCCCGGGAAGTACGCCATGACCGGCGCGAACGCGACGCCCCGGACAATGTAGATGGCGGTGATTGCGCAGAGGGCGGTACGGCGCAACGGCAGCTTGCGAATCACGCCGGCTCCGGACAGGGCGTAAGCACTCCACACAGCAAGAACGCCGGCAATGACCAGGGTAACGACGGTGGGATACCAGTGGCCGGCCAAATGCAGCTGCGCCATCTGCTCTCCGGCGCCCAAGAGCCGAAAGAGCGGAGCGCCTACCACCAGACACGCCAGATGCATGAGCGCGGCGAGCCCGCTAAGGGCGGCGCCCACTACCAGAAGCTTGTTGGTCGAACTGGCCATGTAGCTCCCCAGCGGCCTAACACCAGAGTTAAGCCGAGCAGCGTAGTGCAGCGAAACACATGGCAAGCTTTACCTGCCATGTGTTTTGCGGAACGAAGCGGATTCGGCTTGAACGACTCGTTAGGCCGCCGCTGCCCAGCACCTGTGCCTGACCTGCGGTGACCCAACCCCTGAGCCGAACAGTACAACAAGTCTGGCCGGTCAGCCCGGGGCTGGAATCTGCCAGGCCGAAGGGATGATGTTGCAGCTCGCGCGGCCCAGAAGTCTCACCGCACCTTGGCCGAAGCCGGTGCGGCAGGTCGGATCTTACGGAGAGTCGCGCCTGTCCGAAGCCGAGGTGCTGCAGCGCTGACTGCCGATGCCTGCACCGCGCGTGCGAGGTGCAAACGCTGCGGATAGACAAGGCGCTACAGATCGCCTGGAACCCGGCAACAACAGTGCGGGAAACAAGGCCTAACGCCTGAGTTAAGCCGCGCCGCGAAGCGGCGTCGGCTTGGATCGAATTGTTAGGCCTCAACCAGCGTGGTTCGCCGACCTTTTGAACGATCGGCTATGGCTCACGTTGCTTCATACGATCGTCAGCAGTGCTGACAAGGTCGCTGCATATCTCAGCATTCTTACCCGTAAACGCCTCCGAAAGCCCCAAGCCTATTCGCGCTCCCTCAGTAAACTGATCCGCTGTTAGGATTACGCGCATGCCCACACGATTTACCTCAGGAACACCGTCTTGAGCCCGTACATGGCCAAGCATTTGTTTTGAAGCGAGTTCAAACATCGCCTTGGCACGTCCCGGTTCATCGCAATGCCTCAGTCCACCGGCGATCACCAGATCTCCCTTGCCCAGTTCAAGCACTTCGTTAATTGAATCAAAGTCATCATGTTCTTGTGCGGAAATGGTTGACGAGGAATCTGCGGCTGCTTGCGCCGCCACCGCAGCTTCCAAAGCTCCGCCGGCTGTTTCATCTATTGCCCCATGCTGCCCTTGCTGGCCTGCTGAGCTGTCGACGGGAGTCGGAAACTTTGCGCGGCACGCCTCGCGAACCGTGACGACGGCCGCCTCGGACGTTGAACCGCTGACATTTTCTAGCACACAGTCTTCGTATCTGTCGTACTTGTCGCTGGTGCAGCCGGCAACGATGAAGAGGGCAGAAGCAGCGATGAAAAACCCTTGCCTTTCTTTAATTGGCATACCTTGAGACCTCCGTTGGGGCCTAACACCTAAGTTAAGCCGAGACGCGTAGTGGAGCAAAGCACATGGCAAGCTGTACCTGCCATGTGCTGTGCGTAACGAAGCGGCTTCGGCTTGAACGCATTGTTAGGCGGCTGCCGTCTACTTGGCCAACTCATCTGACACGTACTCTGAGATCTCTCGCGTGTTCCTGACGAACTCCGCCTCAAGATCGACCCCGCATTTGTTGGCCAGCACCATGATCGACCAAAGGCAATCCGACAGTTCATGGCCGAGCTTTGCCTGATGCTCATCGATCGTTCGGACACCCGCGTGAGCCTGGACTAGCTTGGCCAAGTCACCGACGTCTCCCATGAATCCAAGAGCGAGCTCCTGAGTGCTCCAGGCGCGACCCCAACGCTTGACCTCTAGTTGCTCGTAGAGGTCGTTGAGCTGGAGCGCTGCTTTTTCGAGATCGCTGAATTTCATCTTATGCCGCCTAACACCTAAGCTAAGCCGCGCCACAGCGGGGCGTGAAGCACATGGCAAGCTGTACCTGCCATGTGGTTTGCGCCCCGATGCGGTGTCGGCTTGAGCGCATTGTTAGGCCGCCGTTTGACAGCATAGGCAGTCCTAAACTTTGCACTTGTGGCGTGCCATTGAGCTTGCGATTGCCTCATAGCTCTCCGGTTGACTCACCAGTGCGCTACTCAACTCCGCGCAGATCTTGCGGTGCGACATTCTCTTCAGTGTGCCACCGAGAGAGCGGTCTTGGAAAGTAACTTGGAGCGCGGGCTCCCTTACTATTTTGTCCGGCCTCTCGAGCGGTCCCTGGCGAAACTCCATGGAGGCCGTCGGCAGGGAAAGATTGAGCTGGCCTTGGCCCATTGACTCATCGGCCACGTGGGCCTCCACGTCGCCTTGCGCTTCCGATGCTTGAGCCTTCCGAACTCGCACTTCAGGCCGGATCTCCTGATCCGAAACTCCGGATGCAACAGGAGGTTCGCGTTCTTTGTCTGGAGCTTTGTCCCGCTCTATCCAGACAACTTGCAACGAAGCGACCTCGGTGCCAATTGTTGCTCTTCCAGCTCGGTCAGCGAAGATGAGCAACAAGACGGCGCCACACACCATTGCCACAGCAGCAATCGCGGAAACAGCTCGGTCTGAGCAATCACTTGTCGATGCGAATCGAGACAGTCCCGCAGCCCTCCATGGCGGCCTAACGCCTGAATTAAGCCGCGCCGCGAAGCGGCGTCGGCTTGAATGAATTGTTAGACCTCGCAGGTTAACAAAGTAAGTGCAACACCCACGCCACCCGGAAAGGAAAAGGTGAGCTGGCAGACTGGGGAGGACTTCTCCGGCAAGAGACGATCCTTCATGTACAGCCAGCTCACCCAAGGTGAAAGATACACGCTGGGCGTCCTCAATCGACACGGCCTCACCGGCCGCGCCATCGCCCGAATCATGGACCGCGACCCGAGCACGATCAGTCGCGAGCTGCGGCGCAACGCCTGCCACGCCACCGACGGCGCCTACCGGCCCAGCAAGGCCCAGGAGCGAACCAACGGCCGGCGGCGGCGCTCCCGGCGCGTGAAGCAGCATGACCCCGGTGTTTTCGAGGCCATCGAGGACCTTCTGCGAAGCGAGCACTGGAGCCCCGAGCAGATCGCGAACTGGCTGGCCGACAACAACGTGGCCAGGATCAGCCACATGACCATCTACCGCCACGTGCGCAGCGACGCCAGGCGCGGTGGCACGCTCCGGAGCTGCCTGCGCCAAGGCGGCAAGCGCCGACGCAAACGCACGTTCGGCCCAGAGAAACGCGGCCGCCTGCAGGGCAAGCCGATGATCGACACCCGACCCGAAGCCGTCGAGACTCGCGACGAAGTGGGCCATTGGGAGGGAGATACCGTCATGGGCTCGGTCACCGAGCGCGACTGCCTCCTGACCCTGGTCGAGCGCAGCACCGGCCTGGCTCTGGTCGCCAAGCTGCCGCATCGAACGACGACTGCAGTGAACCGGGCTGCGCTGAAGCTGATCCGCGAAAGCGGCCTGCCGTTCAAGACCATTACCTGGGACAACGGCACCGAGTTCCATGGCTACAAGGAACTCGAGCAGACCGCCGACATCCGTTGCTACCTCGCCTACCCGCACCGCCCATGGCAACGCGGCAGCAACGAGAACTTCAACGGTTTACTACGACAGTACTTTCCCAAACGAAGAAGCCTTGCCAAAGTACGACAAGGCCACTGCGACACCATCGCCCACAAGCTCAACCACAGGCCCAGGAAACGATATGGCTACAAGTCCCCGATCGAGCGACTCGAAGAACTACTCGGGGTGTTGCACTTCGCTTGTTAATTCACCCCTATGCAATCCTGAGGCCCATAAATGAGATCATGCACTTGCCACGCATGAGCACAAACCCGTCCGGAGACGATCCTCCTGGTCCGAGATGCGGGCTATCAAACTCGCGGAGTTCGTCGCCTGGCCGGTACAGATCTCTCATTTGTATCCAGCCCCTATGGGCGTACGCGAAAGGCACCTGCGGCACCGCCGGATTGCGAGCGGCAAAGCGCAGCCCCAAGCTTTCAAGTTCCGAGACTGAGTAGTTTTGAGCGAGAAGGCGGTAACCCGATGGCAATGGCTCGCAGCTGCCTTTGGCACTCGTCTCAGGATCGACTATAACTGCGGCAAGGAAAAGTGAGATTGCCCAGATCTTGGTCATAGGCCTAACACCAGAGTTAAGCCGAGCAGCGTAGTGAAGCGAAACACATGGCAAGCTTTACCTGCCATGTGTTTTGCGTAACGAAGCGGATTCGGCTTGAACGACTTGTTAGGCCGCCGCTGCCCGGCACCTGCGCCCGATCCGCGACGGCCCAACCCCTGCGCCGAACAGTACAACAAGTTTTGCCGGAGAGAGTGGCCTGGCACCCGGCGCGAGCGGAGCCAAGACGGTCAAGTCGCGCGGCCAAGAACTCCCACCGCGGCCCGCACGAAGCCGACTCGGCAGGTCGAATCTTGCCGAGGGTCGCGCCTGTCCAAAGCCGAGGTGTGCACGCGTGCCTGCCGATGCCACTCATCGCGCGTGCGAGGTGCAGAAGCCTTGGATGAGCGAGATGCCAGAACCCGCTTGGACCTTGCCACCGACAGTGCGGGACACAAGGCCTAACACCTAAGTTAAGCCGGGACGCGTAGTGGAGCGAAGCACATGGCAAGCTTTTTCTGCCATGTGCTTTGCGGAACGAAGCGGCTTCGGCTTGAACGCATTGTTAGGCCCCACCCGCGTCGTCAGCGGCCTCTGGTCTTGGTGGGAAAAGTCCGCGCAACTCTGAGAAGTCGCCGTTTGAACGTTGTGCGACATCTGACCATGCCTTTGCGAATGCAGGTCTCTTGAGGTTTGAGGCGATCCCATCCTGCCAGAACTTCCATGTCTTATCTGATACTCGGCCAGTCTGGCGGAGGAAAGCCTGCTGATTGCAGAGGTCAAAATATCTATAGAACTCGTCGAACTTGTCGGACTGCTCAGCGTCACTGAGAGACTCGCCGAGCAAGGCCTTAACTGGAAGAGTCGCTGCGATATCTCGATACTCTTTGGCGAGCGAATCTTCGAAGGTCGTGATGGCTTGTCTTTTCGAAAGCACCAGTTGCCATGCTGCCACCATCACCGCTACAGCGGTGGCAACATTTGCGACTGCGGAGAGAACTTCGAGCATCTACGTACCCTTAAGTGGGGCCTAACACCAGAATTAAGCCGCGCCGCGAAGCGGCGTCGGCTTGAATGAATTGTTAGGCGGCAGACTGTCAATCATATGGATAACTGACACTGCGCCAGTCACAAAGCAGCCTGCCGCTCTCTACGCCTTGTCGGATGGCTTCAATTTTGCGGCTGTCCGCAGCATAGACGGTCACCCGGGAGCCCCCAGATGCTTCCGGGACGAGCTTGTAGCCCATGGGCGTGCCATGAAAGACACCGTCTGTTCGCACTGCCACCCAGCTAGAGCCGTCGGCCCAATCACCGACTTCGAGCGTGTAGTCGTAAGTGCTGGAAACGCCGACCATCGAGCCTCCGACAGGCGATACTGTTGTAAGGGTCTTCTGATCCTTGCCGCATCCACTTGCGACAGCCAACCGGGTTAGTTCAGCGGGAGGGAGCGCGGAAACAAACTCTACGAGCTTCTTCTCCTTGCGGAGCTGAAGCTCAACCATTTCCTCTGTTGGACGGTCGGCAAGCGTCACACAACCAGGCAACGCTGCCACCAGTACTAATACCGCGACTTGCTTCATAACTGTCCCCTGTCGCCTAACACCAGAATTAAGCCGTGCCGCGAAGCGGCATCGGCTTGAATGAGTCGTTAGGCGGCGCACCAGAGTGCAATGCCGCCGATAACGAACAATACCAGCCACGACAAGTGCTTGCCTCGGGTGAGGAGCAACGGTAGGACCCCGGACGCGACGAAGGTGAGTCCGATGATTTGGAGCATGCCGGACACTGTGAGGTCGCCGCGACCGGCATGCACCAACAGCGCAGCAAAGCCGAACCACGCAACGGTGGTGATGTGCCAAGCGAAGCGCAACGTTCGGGTCGTGAATTCAGAGCTGCCGAATAGTTTTGGCAGATCACTGCGGTGAAATAGGCGGGTGAGGATGTAACGCTCGCCGAGGACAGAGTGGGCCGCGCCGAGTGCTACGGCGAAAACTGCTGCGGTGTTGAGAAGTCCTGCCATAGCCGCCTAACACCTGAGTTAAGCCGAACCGCGTAGTGGAGCCAAAGGCATGGCAAGCTGTACCTGCCATGCCTTTGGTGTAACGAAGCGGTTTCGGCTTGAACGAATTGTTAGGCCTCACAGCCGCATGCCCAGCCATATGACTGCCTCCGTAGAGCCAGACACGATGGGTGTGAGAACCTTTGACGAGAATGTACCAGCCTGGACGTGGTTAACGGAATGGTCGTGGTGCTGCCGCTCCTCCGCGACTATGGCTGAGATGGCGGCAACGGCTGCCGGGTCGCTGCTGCGCAAGTTGACGAGCTGTTGCTCTAGATGCCGAAGCACTACGCTCTCAACGGCTACCGTTGTGGCTGCAATGGCGTTTGCCCCGAGCAAACCGGAAATGGCCCCAAGTACGAACCCGCCAACGCCACAGAGCCAATAGCTGCGACAGCGGCGCTGCCCGCGACGCTGCAGCTCAGCAGCAAATATTGCTCGATGCCGTTGCTCGTGTGCGCGGAACTCGGCGAGCTCTGGGGTCATCTGGCGCGCAGTGAACCGGGCCATGATGATCTGGGCTGTGTAGATGCAGGTGGCGCCATGCTCGCCAGCATGATTGACCCTAATGATGCGGTTACCGAGGTCTGTCATGTGAGGCCTAACACCTGAATTAAGCTGCGCCGCGAAGCGGCGTCGGCTTGAATGAATTGTTAGGGCTCACTTGCCCGAAACCTGTGACCAATTGGTTCTCCAGAGAACCGCAGGACCAAGGCATCTATGAGAAGCAAGCAACCCGTGACTAGCGCCAGCACTAAAGCGTAACCGGACAAGACAATCAAGGCGTCGCATAGCAGCGCAACAAGGATCACGAAAAGCGTAGCGCCACTGACCGGCAGGCGCTTAGCAGCTGCTAAGACTGCATGAAATATGCCGAATACGTTCAGCCAGCCCGCGATGCACGAGCCGATGAACGCTGTCGCGGTACGTAGATCGTAGCTGTACGCAATCACCGCAAACAGGAGCGCAGGGCCTGCGACAGTCTTTAGTAACCCGGCTTGCGGCATACGTGCCATGTGAGCCCTAACGCCTGAGTTAAGCCGACTTGCGTAGTGGAGCCAAAGCCATGGCAAGCTTTCCTGCCATGGCTTTGGTGTAACGAAGCAAGTTCGGCTTGAACGAATTGTTAGGCGACGGCCTTGACGGTGGCCGTTTGCCCGTTGGCTTGAACGGACGCAATGCCAGCGTCGCGTGAGGCAGCCGACACATACATTTGGCTGGTTCCGATCACCTGGTGATTGGCAGCCTTAAGCGTGAAGTAGGACTTTCCGTTGCTCGATTCCTTCTTCTCGTACCGGGAAACGTCGGCTGAGTTTGACTGCACAGATGCAATGCCATTCTCTGCCGAGTCCTTTGACTTGTAGAGCTCGCTTGTGAGGATGGTTTCAGCGTTGCCAGCTTTTAGAACGAAGCGGAACTGCCCATCTGAGCTATTACCAAGTTCGAACCAACCTGCCATGCCGTTCTCCTTGTCTTGCGGTGGTGGAAATCGAGTTGCGGTGAAGTGTGTGAGACGCCTAACACCAGAGTTAAGCCGTGCCGCGAAGCGGCATCGGCTTGAATGATTTGTTAGGCATTAGCTCACTGGAGCTCGTATCTGACAAACCTGTTCCATTCCTCAATCGAATCTTGCGCCGCTCGCTGGTGGTTGCGGATCGCACGATCTTGCTCTTCTACGAAGTCATCAATGCAACTTTTGTATCGCTCCACTTCCATCTTGAAGTTCTGGATCTCAAAGTCAGAGTTGAACTGGTGCGGCTTGTAGGGCTTCGAGCAATAGTCAGATGGCGGAACCCTATCCGCCTGAGCCGGTAGTGCTGCAATAGCTAGCACAAGCCCGATTGCCAGATTTGCGAGTCGCATGAAACCTCCCCCTGAGGCCTAACACCAGAGTTAAGCCGTGCCGCGAAGCGGCATCGGCTTGAACGACTCGTTAGGCCGCCGTTCCCTGGCACCTGCGCCCGACGTGCGGCAGCCCAACCCCTGAGGCGAACAGTACAACAAGCGCCGTGTCTGGTGCTGCCGAAACGCACCATGCGCGCGGCCAAGAACTCTCACCGCGCACGGCCCGAAGCCGACCCGGCAAGTCGAATCTTGCGAAGAGTCGCGCCCGTCCGAAGCCGAGGTGCTGTAGGGCTGACTGGCGATGCCTGCACCGCGCGTGCGAGGTGCAAACGCTGCGGATAAGCGAGGCGTTACAGATTGCCTGGAACCCGACAACAACAGTGCGGGAAACAAGGCCTAACGCCAGAATTAAGCCGTGCCGCGAAGCGGCATCGGCTTGAATGAATTGTTAGATTTGTCACCCTTGACCTATACGATGCGGTCGTATGCTTTTTTAAGGAGAGCAAGGATTGCGGGCGCAGCAGATATTGATATGACTTTAAGGTAATCCTTGCCTTCAGCCCACCTCCAGTCGCCAAGTTCAAATGGGTCAAAGACAAGGATGTAGAACAGTGATACAGCCGCCCAAGCAACTGAAATGAATGTCCAAGACCGAAATGATTGAGGTTGCCGGCGCCACCACCCGACTCTTGTGGCGCTTGGTTTTGAATGGCTACTAACTTTTCTGATGGCGTCAGCCAGCTTCTTCATTTCTGGATTGTCTTCAGACCAATCCCAAGACTTCTTTTTCTTTATTTCATCCTCAGTAGCCTGAAGTCTGTCAAACACATCCATTACTGACTCTGGTGGTTTGTCTTTGGAGTCGTATTGGCCGCTGGCTTTATAGTCTTTTGATATTTGATCGTAGGCAGGCTGTAGGCTATGAGATGGCGCGACGCCAATTGCTAAGTAGGATCGCCACGACTTGCCAATTTTCTCGTCGTCTTCTTGCGTTAGTTCTCTGCTTTCGCATCCCAGCCAGTCTTCTATTACTTTCCAGTCATTTTTAGCGGATTGCTTTGCAGAGGGGTCTTTAGCCAGATCTCGGAGCATCGTGATGAACAGAACGCCAGAGTCAGCCATGAAGTCTGAGCCGGGATCCAAGTTGATCGTTCTGCTTTTGCGGTCGTATGTCATGCCGCCCCCTCGACAATGATTAGACAAATCTAACGCCAAGTAAGCCCCAAAAATGAGGCGGTAAAGTCCACTGGCCGGATTACCGCCCGAAAATGCAGCGGTAACGCATACCGCCCCAAAAACGCCGGTATGCACAGCATCGCACCGATGCCCGCCGCAGCCCCGGCTCCCCGACCCCTACCGTCGAATATCAAGCAACTCCACCTCGAACACCAGCGAGGCCCCCGGCGGGATCGCCCCGCCAGCGCCTTTCTTCCCATACCCCAGGTCCGCCGGAATCAACAGTTCGCGCTTCCCGCCCACCCGCATCCCCGCCACGCCGTCATCCCAGCCGCGGATCACCCGGCCGGCGCCCAGCATGAACACGAACGGCTGCCCGCGATCCACCGAGCTGTCGAACTTCTCCCCGCGCCTGTCGGCGGCCGCCTGGTCGTACAGCCAGCCGGTGTAGTGCACGCTGACCTCGTCGCCGGCCTTGGCAACGGCGCCGCTGCCTTCAATCACGTCAATGCGCTGGAACTCGCCGACGTCGCCGCCGGTATACGGCGCTGGGGTCTTGCCGCAGGCGGCGAACAGGATCAGGCAGGAGAGGACCGCGGCGGCGCGGCTGGGGCGGATCGACATGCGGGGCGGCTCCGTGTGGACAGTGCCGCGAGGGTATCCCAGCTACCGCGGTCGCGGGCCGGGCGTACGGTGTCCGCGCACTCAGCGCTTGAGCGCGGCGGGCGGCACGTCCAGTTCGATCGACAGCGCCAGGTGGTCCGAGAACGCTGCGGGAAAGGCCTGCATGTCGCGGCAGCCCAGGCCGTCGCTCACCAGGATGTGGTCGATCGCCTTCTGCGGCTTCCAGCTGGGGAAGGTGTGCACCATGCACGCCGGCGGCTGCAGGCGGGTCTGGCGGAACAGCGCGCCCATCTCGGGCTGGTCGACGGTGCAGTTGAAGTCGCCCATCAGCACCGCATGCGGGGTGTCGGCCAGCAGTTCGGCGATGAAGGACAGCTGCGAGGCCCGCGACTGCGCGCCCAGCGAGAGGTGCGCCACGGCGATGGTCAGGCCGTCGTCGCCTTCGCCGAACTTCGCCACCAGCACGCCGCGGCCGGTGATGCGGCCGGGCAGCGAGTGCACGGCAATGTCGAGCGGCTCGAACTTGCTCAGCAGGCCGTTGGCGCTGGAGGCGAACTGGCCCACGCGCCGGTTGGGCTGGTGGGTCCAGTAGTCGAAGCCGCCGCGCTCGGCCAGGTAGTGGGTCTGGTTGGTGAAGCCGGAGCGCCAGCTGCCGGGGTCGGCTTCCTGCAGGCCCACGATGTCGTGGCGGCCGGCCAGCTTGGCGATGGTGTCCAGCATGCCGCGCTTGTTGCCCATGGGCAGCACGTGCGACCAGCTGCGGGTGGCGTAGTCGCTGTAGCGGCGGGTGCTGGAGCCCGCCTGGATATTGGCGCTGAGCAGCTTCAGCCGCTGCGGTCCGGCAGCGGCGTCGGCGTCGGTGCCCGGCGCGGGTCCGGGCTGCGCGGGAGCCTGGTTGTCGATGTCAGTCCGAGCCACCGGCCTGGGCCGCCGCGCGCTCGCGCGCGACCAGCTGGTCGGTGATGCGCAGGACGTCCTCGAGGCTGCGGCCGCGAACGCGGTACTTGCCGTTCACCACCACGGTGGGCGTGGCGTCGATGCCGCTGCGGACGATGAACTGCTTGGTGCGGGCGATCTTGGCCTTCACCGCGAAGCTGTCGACGGTGCCCTTCAGCTGGCCCGCGTCGGCGCCCTGCTTGGCCATCCAGGCGATGATGTCTTCGGTGCTGGCGTCCGGGCGCAGGCTGCGCTCGATGTGCATGGCGTTGAACAGCGGCCCGTGCAGTCGGTCCAACACGCCGATGGCCTCGGCGGCGAAGAACGCCTTCGGGAAGTTGTCCTGCTCGTAGAACACGGCCGGCAGGTAGGTGAAGCGGACGTCGCCGGGCAGGCGCTTCTTCCAGGCGGCGACCAAGGGGTCGAATGCGGCACAGTGGGCGCAGGAGTAGGCAAACACTTCCACCACTTCCACCTTGCCCTCCAGCGGCGCGAAGGGCTGGCCGCCGGGGATTTCGATGTAGTCGGTGCCGGCCACCAGGGCCGGGCCCTGGGTGGCGGCCTGCGAGGCGGCGGCCACGGCGGCGTCCGCCGCGGGGTCGGCCGGGGCGCGGTCCGCAGGCTGGCCGGCATCGCTGGCCGCGGGTGCTTCGCCAGCGGCGGCCGGGTCCAGCGCGGGCTCGTCCGCGGTGGCGGACTCGCCCGCAACGGGGGCGGCGGCGGGAGCGGTGGCCGTTGCGGGCGCGTCGGCGGTCGTGGGCGACTCGCCGCCGCAGGCGACGAGCAGCACGCTCAGGAGCAGGGGGGCGAACAGCAGGCGCGTGTTGATCATGGTGTGGGCTCGTCTGGTGCGGAAACGCTGGGATCGGATGTGGCCGCGCGCGCGCGCGCGACCAGCAGGTCGGTGATGCGGAGCATGTCGCCGAAGTTGCGGCCAAGCGCGCGGTAGCGGCCGTTGACGATCATCGAGGGCGTGCCCTGGATGCCGGAGGCGACGATGAAATCGCGCGCCGAGGCCATGCGCGCCTCGGTGCCGGGCGAGCGCATCGCGGCCGCGGCGGCTGCGCGGTCCAGGCCGAGTCCGCCGAGCAGCGTGGCGAACTCGTCCACCGACGCGCCGCGCTGCGGCAGGGACTGTTCGGCGTGGATGGCGCGGTAGACGGCTTCATGCGTCCCTGCGGGCGCGTCCAGTGAATCCATGGCGAAGTATGCGCGGGCGTAGGTGTCGGCCGGCGTGAACGCGGCGGGCAGGTAGCGGAAGGCCACGTCGTCGGCGAGGGTGCGGCGCCAGCGGGTGATGTGCGGCTGGAAGTCGTTGCAGACGTGGCACCAGTACGCGAATACCTCCACCACCTCGACCTTGCCGGGCTCGGCTGCGAGCGGCTGGCCGTTGGCGATGGCGACGTAGTCGCGGCCTTCAACCAGGCCGTCGTCGGCATGCGCCGCGGACGGCAGCGCCGCGCAGGCGGCAAAGGCCAGGGCGAGCAGGGCGGGAAACAGGCGCTGGATCATCGGCATCGGTCCTCGAAACACGAAGCGCCGGCACAGGGGCCTGGCCGGCGCTTCAATTCACGCATGGCGGATGGCGCCGACCCGCGGCCGGCCGCGGTCACGGCGCCTGCTGGGCGTCCGTGGCAGGCGCTTCGGCCGCGGCGTCGCCGGCGTCGGCCGGAGCGGCCTCGGCATCGGCCGGGGCGGCTTCGCCGTCCACCGGGGCCTCGGGCGCGGCGTCGGCCGGCGCGGTGGCGGGCGCCGCCGGTGCCGGCATCTTCGCGATCGCCGCCAGGGTGGCCGCGTCGGGGCGCGTGTGCAGGCCCTGCATGTAGCTGGCCAGCGCGCTGATCTCTTCGTCGCTCAGCTCGGCCGCGACCGAGGCCATGATGTCGAACATGCCGGTATCGCGCTCGTTGGTGGTGCCGGCGCGGTATTCCTCCAGGCGACGCGCGGTGTACCAGGACTGCTGGCCGCCGACGTGCGGGTAGGCCGGGCCCGGGTTGCCGGCGCCCGACGGGCCGTGGCACGCCATGCAGGCCGGGATGCCGCGCTCGAAGTCACCGCGGCGGAACAGCTGCTGTCCGACCTCGTAGAACTTCATGCCCTCGTAGGGGCCTTCGGTGATCAGGGTGTCGTCGGCGATGCCGGCCGAGGACCCCTGGTTGGCGTAATGGGCGCCGACGTCGCGCATGTCCTGCGCCGACAGCATCGAGGCGAAGGGCTGCATGATCGCGCTGGTGCGCTCGCCGCTCTTGAACAGCGCGAGCTGGCGCGCCATGTACTTCTCGCTCTGGCCGCCCAGGTTGGGATAGATCTCGCCGATGGTGGCCTTGCCGTCCAGGCCATGGCAGGCGGCGCAGGTGCCGGCCAGCGTGGCGCCGTTCTGGGCGTTGCCCGGCGTGGTCTGCGCCAGCTCGGCCAGGGCGTTCACGGCCTCCAGCGGCAGGGTCTCGACCGGTTCGGCTTCTTCGAGCGGGGCGACCGTGGTCTGGGCGAAGGCGACGGCACCGACCGCCAGGGCGGTGAATCCGGCGAGGAGGTAGCGGCGGGCGTGACGCATCTGGCTGGACTCCGGGAATCAGGATTGCGGGCAGCGGAAGCCCGCGGTCGCAAGGCCGGTCATTATCCAGTCGCCGGAGCGGGGTGGTCAAACCCGCCCTGGTCGCCCGGTCGTGCGATCCTGTGTCCCATGGCCAATCCCCTTGCCCGCGCCGAATACATGATGTCGGCGCACACGCCCCGCCAACTGCCCCCCGAGGGCGGTTTCGAAGTCGCGTTCGCCGGCCGTTCCAACGCCGGCAAATCCAGCGCGCTCAATGCCCTGTGCCAGCAGAATGCGCTGGCGCGGGTGTCGAAGACGCCCGGGCGCACCCAGCAGCTGGTGTTCTTCAACC
This sequence comes from Luteimonas yanweni, assembly GCF_039548475.1. Taxonomy (NCBI): domain Bacteria; kingdom Pseudomonadati; phylum Pseudomonadota; class Gammaproteobacteria; order Lysobacterales; family Lysobacteraceae; genus Luteimonas; species Luteimonas yanweni. The sequence continues at coordinate 13,792 of NZ_JBCLVC010000018.1, forward strand.
TGCCCCAGTACGAGGGCAAGTACCTGGTGGACCTGCCCGGCTACGGCTATGCCAAGGTGCCCAGGGACCTGCAGGCGCACTGGCAGGCCTTCCTGGATGTCTACTTCAAGAAGCGCGAGGCCCTGCGCGGCCTGGTGGTGGTGATGGACATCCGCCATCCGCTGAAGGACTACGACCGCAACATGCTGGCCTATGCCGTGGGCCGCGGCCTGCCGGCGCACGCCCTGCTGACCAAGGCCGACAAGCTCTCGCGCAGCGCGGTCGGCAACGCGGTGCTGGCGGTGAAGCGCGACCTGGCCAGGGAATTCGGCGATACCGTGGGCGTGCAGGCGTTCTCCGGCGAGTCCAAGCTCGGCGTCGACCAGGCCCGCGGCGTGATCTGCAGCTGGCTGGACATCCCCGCCAACTGAGGCACGGCGGCCGCTCAGGCCGCGATGTCGAACAGGGTGCCGATCAGCCCCGAGGCGGCCATCGCGGCCGCGCCCCAGAACATCACCCGCAGCGCGCCGCGCACCGGCGGCGCGCCGCCGAGCAGCGCCGCCCCGGCACCGGTCAGGCACAGCCCGGCCAGGGTCGACGCCGAGGTCGCCACCAGCACCTGCGCATGCGGTGCCAGCATCGCGGTGGCGATCGGCAGCGCCGCGCCACCGATGAAGGCCGCCGCCGAGGCCACCGCCGCCTGCAGCGGTCGCGGCTGCGAGAGTTCGTGGAACCCCAGTTCGTCGCGGGCGTGGGCGGCCAGCGCGTCGTGCGCGGTCAGCTGCACGGCCACTTCGCGGGCGAGGGCCGGCTCCAGGCCGCGTTCGCGATAGATCCCGGCCAGCTCCTCCAGCTCGCGCGCCGGATCCTCGCGCAGGCCCTCGCGTTCAAGCGCGAGGTCGGCGCGCTCGGTGTCGGCCTGGGAATGCACCGAGACGTATTCGCCCGCCGCCATCGAGAACGCCCCGGCCACCGTGCCGGCCACGCCGCTGGCCAGGATCACGCCGGCCGGCGCGCCGGCGGCGGCCACGCCCACCACCAGGCCGGCGATCGAAACCACGCCGTCGTTGGCGCCAAGCACCGCCGCACGCAGCCAGCCGGCGCGGCCGGCGCGATGATATTCGGGAGGTGGCACGGCATGGACTCCTCGGGTCGATTGCGTCGATGGCGGCGACGCTGCAATCCGGCAGCAGCCCCGGATGTTCGCGGGCCAAGGGATATAGTGGCGCACTCCGCGCATGACCGTGAATGGTCGCGCTGCCAACCAGCGTCGATGAGCCCGCCACGTGACCGATCCGAACCCAGCCACCCCCGACGCCCCGATCCGCTCGCGCGATGAACTCGTCGCCTACCTGGCCGCCGGCGGCAAGCCGCCCGCGGACTGGCGCATCGGCACCGAGCACGAGAAGTTCGGCTTCCGCCTGGACGACCTGCGCCCCCCGGCCTACGAGGGCGATCGCGGCATCGGCGTGCTGCTGGAGGGCCTGACCCGCTATGGCTGGGAGCGCGTGGAGGAGCACGGCAAGGTGGTGGCGCTGCTGAAGGATGGCGCCTCGGTCACGCTGGAGCCCGCCGGCCAGCTGGAGCTGTCGGGCGCGCCGCTGGAGACCATCCACGACACCTGCCGCGAAGTGGGCAGCCACCTGTTCGAGGTCAAGGCGGTGGCCGACGAGCTGCGCCTTGGCTTCCTCGGCATGGGCTTCCAGCCGAAGTGGGCGCGCGCCGACATGTCCTGGATGCCCAAGGACCGCTACAAGATCATGCGCGCCTACATGCCCAGGGTCGGCGACCTCGGCCTGGACATGATGACCCGCACCTGCACGGTGCAGGTCAACCTGGACTTCGCCAGCGAAGCCGACATGGTGAAGAAGTTCCGCGTCTCGCTGGCGCTGCAGCCCATCGCGACCGCGCTGTTCGCAGACTCGCCGTTCACCGAGGGCAAGCCCAACGGCTACCTCAGCTACCGCTCGCACATCTGGACCGACACCGATCCCGACCGCACCGGCATGCTCGACTTCGTGTTCGAGGACGGTTTCGGCTTCGAGCGCTACGTCGATTACCTGCTCGACGTGCCGATGTACTTCAGCTACCGCGACGGCGCGGACGGTATCAAGAAATACCACGACGCCAGCGGGCAGTCGTTCCGCGACTTCATGGAGGGCAGGCTGCCGGTGCTGCCGGGCGCGCTGCCGACCATGGCCGACTGGACCGACCACATGACCACCGCCTTCCCCGAAGTGCGGATGAAGAAGTTCCTGGAGATGCGCGGTGCCGACTCGGGTCCGTGGAACCGCATCTGCGCGCTGCCGGCGTTCTGGGTCGGGCTGCTGTACGACGACGCGTCGCTGGACGCGGCCTGGGACCTGGTGAAGGACTTCAGCCTGGCGGAACGCCACGCGCTGCGCGACGGTGTGCCCAGGCATGCGTTCAAGCTGCCCTTCCGCGGCGGCACCGTGCGCGACCTGGCGCTGCGCGCGCTGGAGATCTCCGCCGCGGGCCTGGCCCGCCGCGCCCGGCTCAACGAGCAGGGCCAGGACGAGCTCCACTTCCTCGACCCGCTGGTCGAATTCGCCCAGGCCAACGAGACCCCGGCCGAGCGAAAGCTCGCGCTGTATCACGGCGAGTGGCAGGGCGATATCGATCGCGTGTTCCGCGAGTTTGCGTACTGAGCGGAGCAGAAACGCTCTTCCCACACACCCTGCCGGTGTAGCCTTCAGGCATGAATATCACTGCCGGAAGCCCCGACCTGCCGCTGCGCGAGCAGCTCGATTTTGCCGATACCGACGCGCTGCTGCGCGACGACGTGCGCCGCCTGGGCGCGATGGTTGGCGAGATGCTTGCCGAGCAGGTTTCGCCCGCGCTGCTGGACCAGGTGGAGTCGGTGCGGCGGGCGGCGATCGCGCGGCGCGAGGGCGGGGAGCCGGTGGATGCGCTGGCGGCGGAGCTGGCGCGGGTGTCGCCCGGGAATGCCGATGCGCTGGTGCGCGCGTTCTCGGCCTGGTTCGGTGCGATCAACCTCGCCGAGCGGGTGCATCGCATCCGTCGCCGCCGCGACCACCAGCGCAGCGACGAGGGCCCGCAGCCCGGCGGGCTGGAGGCCGTGCTCGCATCGCTGCATGCCGACGGCGTCGGGCTCGATGAACTGCAGGCACTGCTGCCGCGGCTGTGGGTCGAGCCGGTGTTCACCGCGCATCCCACCGAGGCCGTGCGCCGTGCGCTGCTGGCCAAGGAGCGCGTGATCGTCGAGCGGCTGGTGGCCGACATCGACCGCGGACGCACGCCCGAGGAGCGGCTGAGCGACGAGTCGCGCATCCGCCAGGCGCTGGCCACCACGTGGCAGACCTCCGAAGCGCCGATGCTGAAGCCCACGGTGACCGACGAGGTCGACCACATCGGCCACTACCTGGGCGTGCTGTTCCGGGTGCTGCCGGCGTTCTACGAAGTCTTCGCCGACGCCGTGGAGTCTGCATGGGGCGAGCGCATCGAACTGCCCGACGTGCTGCGCTTCGGCACCTGGGTCGGTGGCGACATGGACGGCAACCCCAACGTCGGCGCCGCGACCATCGAGGCCGCGCTGGCGGCGCAGCGGGCGCAGGTGCTGGGCCAGTATCGCGACGAGCTGCGCGCGCTGGGCCAGGTGCTGACCCAGACCCGCGACCGCGCGGGCGTGGATGCCGGGATCGAGGCGCGCCTGGCGGCCTACCGCGACCTGATGCCCGACGCCGCCGCGAAGCTGCGCGCGCGGCAGGCCGACATGCCCTACCGCCAGCTGATGGAGCTGATGTCGGCGCGGCTGGAGGCGACGGCGAACGAAGACGGGGCCGCGGCTGCGCATGCCTACGCGGGCGCGCCGGCGTTCCTCGCCGACCTCGACATGATCGACGCCAGCCTCGCCAACCACCGCGGCGAGCATGCCGGCCGCTTCGCGCTGCGGCGGCTGCGGCGCCGGGTGACGAGCTTCGGCTTCCACCTGGCGGCGCTGGACCTGCGCCAGGATTCGGCGGCGCACGATGCCGCGCTGGGTGCGCTCGAGGGCATCGGGGACTGGTCGGACCAGTCGCTGGACAGCCGGCTGGCGCGCCTGCATGCCCTGATCGAATCGCCGCGGCCGGCGGTGCCCGGCGCGGAGGCCGCAGCGTCGGCGCTGGACGTGTTCCGCACGGTGACGTCGGCGCGCGCGCGCTACGGCGCCAACGCCTTCGGGCCCTACATCGTCAGCATGAGCCGCACCGCCGCCGACGCGCTGGCGGTGCTGGCGCTGGCGCGCATCGCGGGCTGCGTGGAGGACGGCGAAGTCCCGCTCGACGTCGCCCCGCTGTTCGAAACCGTCGACGACCTGGAAGCCGCTGCCGGCGTGATGCGCGCGCTGTTCGACGATCCCGTCTATCGCCGCCACGTGCGCGCGCGCGGCGACCGCCAGGTCGTGATGCTGGGCTATTCCGACAGCGCCAAGGACAGCGGGCTCATGGCCTCGCGCTGGGCGCTGCAGCGCGCCCAGGTGGACCTGATGCGCCTGGCGCGCGAGGCCGGCGTGCGCCTGGTGTTCTTCCACGGCCGCGGCGGTTCGGTCAGCCGCGGCGGCGGCAAGACCGGGCGCGCGATCATCGCCGCCCCGCGCGGTACCGTCGGCGGCCGCCTGCGGGTGACCGAGCAGGGCGAGGTGATCCACCGCAAGTACGGCATCCGCGCGCTGGCGCTGCGCAACCTCGAACAGATGACCGGCGCCGTGCTGCGCGCCAGCCTGCGCCCGCGCCCGGCGGAGGCGCGCGTGCGCGGCTGGCGCGCCATCGCCGACGTGCTGGCCGCCGATTCGCGCGCCTGCTACCGCGCACTGGTGCACGAGGATCCCGGCTTCAACGCCTACTTCCGCGCCGCCACGCCGGTCGACGTGATCGAGCGCCTGCAGATCGGCTCGCGTCCGTCGCGCCGGCGCGACGGCGGCATCGCCAACCTGCGCGCGATCCCGTGGGTGTTCTCGTGGTCGCAGAACCGCTCCGGCCTGACCGGCTGGTACGGCGTGGGCCATGCGCTGGAGCGCGGCATCGCGCTGCACGGCCTGGAGACGATGGCCGAAATGGCGCGCGACTGGCCCTTCTTCGCCGCCATGCTCGACGACGTCGAGATGCTGCTGGCCAAGTCGGACATCGATATCTTCGAGCGCTACTCGCGCCTGGCCGGTGATGCGCATCCGGCCTTCTTCCCCGGTATCGCCGCCGAGTTCGCCCGCACGCGTGACGCGATCCTTGCGATCAAGGGCCAGGCCGACCTGCTGGACGACGATTACCGCCTGCGCCTGTCGATCCGCCTGCGCAATCCCTACGTCGACCCGATCAGCCTGCTGCAGGTGGAGCTGCTGCGCCGCTGGCGCGAAGGCGGCCGCGAGGAAGGCGAGCTGCAGCGCGCGCTGTTCGCGACCGTCAACGGCATCGCGGCGGGCATCCAGAACACCGGGTGATTCAGGACGCCGGGGCGCTGCCCTGGCGGACGCGGAAGGCGGCCGATGCCAGCGATCTCAGCGCGATCACCGGTTCCAGGACCAGGCCGCTCTCGCCCAGGAACTCTTCAATCGCCCGTGGTTCGTGGTCCACCGCCAGCAGGTCGTCGAAGTACAACAAGGTGCCTGGCTGCAGGCTCGTCGCGAGCCTGCGCAGCACGAAGATGGTGGAGGAATACAGGTCGGCGTCGAGGTTGACGACCAGGTGTTCGTGCGCCGGCAACACGAAACCGGGGAGCGTGTCGCTGAACCAGCCCTTGTGGAGGTGGACGCGGGCATCCTCGATCCGGGGCAAGTGGCCCAGGGTGTCGAACTGCCCCTGCTGCCAGTTCCAGCCCGACTCGGGCAGGCCCTCGAAGCTGTCGAAGCCATGAAGCTCGCTGCGAGGATGTCGAAGCGCGCGACTCCAGTGGCGGAGGCTCTCGCCACGATACACCCCGAATTCCAGGTACAGCGTCTGGCGGTCGGCGACCTCGGCGGCCAACGCGTCGAAGAGTTGCTCCCGCGTCCACGCAAAGCGGGTAAAGCCGAAACCCTGGTTCTTCATCCAGCTCGCAAGCTGGATGTAATGCGTGGCGGTCACCATGCGTGTGCGCAAGCTGCGGGGCATCAGCGCCGTGCCGACGGTCAAGCAGTACTTGAAGCCTTCTTCGAGCCGGTCCGACCACCGCGCTTGCAGGCTGTTCATGGTGTTCTCGTAATCCGTTGCCCCCCGGCCTCAACAACGTTGTCCAGCGGCGGGATCGGTCACTGCCTGGCCGCTGGAGGCGAGTGGGGCGGTCGGCGGGATCGCTGGCGCGGCAAGGGGTATCGTGTGCTCCAGCCAGCAGACACGGGAACAGGCAATGACCGACAGTGAACTTGTCTTCCACACCAATCCGATGTCGCGCGGGCGCATCGTGCGCTGGATGCTCGAGGAACTCGGCGTCCCGTACCGCGCGGTGGTCCAGGACTACGGCACGTCGATGAAGTCGGCGGAGTACCTGGCGATCAATCCGATGGGCAAGGTGCCGGCGCTGCAGCACCGCGGGGTCGTGGTCACGGAGGCGGCGGCCATCTGCGCCTACCTCGCCGACGCCTTCCCGCAGGCGGGCCTGGCCCCGGCGTTCGACGATCCGCTGCGCGGCACCTACCTGCGCTGGATGTTCTTCGCTGCCGGCCCGGTCGAGGCCGCGGTCACCGCCAACGCCCTGGGCCAGCTTCCGCCGCCGGAGAAGGCCGGCTTCGTCGGCTACGGCAGCTACGGACAGACCATGGATGCGCTCGAGCTGGCCGCGGCGTCGGCCTCTCCGTGGCTCCTGGGCGATCGCTTCAGCGCGGCCGATGTCTACGTCGGCAGCCAGGTCGATTTCGGCCTGGCGTTCAAGTCGATTCCGGAGCGCCCGGTCTTCGTCGCATGGGCCGAGCGCCTGCGCGAACGCAAGGCCTACCAGCGTGCGCGCGCCATGGACGACGCGCAGCTTCCGGCCAGGGCTTGAGGGCACCGCGATGACAGCAGCCGGCACATCGGACCAGGTCGCCAGCGGGCCGGTGGTGGCCGCGCTCGACGCTTCGCTGCTTACCCGTGATGTCTGCCGCTATGCCGCATGGGCGGCGCAACGCCTTGCCGCGCCGCTGGACTGCTTGCACGTGGTGGAAACGCGCCGCGCGCGGAGCAAGGCGGGTCCGGTGGCCGAGATCGCGCTGGACGCAGGTACCGCGCTGCTCGACGAGGCCGGGTTTCTGGAGGCCAGCGGTGCGCTCGCGGGAGACGCCCGTGGACGCCTTCTGCTGCAGCAGGCGACCGCGCTGGCACGGCAGTCGCGTGACCTCCCGGTGCGCGCGCTCATGGGCCACGGCCAGCTGGTGGAGGTGCTCGACAGCGCGTCCACCGGCGCCGCGCTGGTGGTCATGGGCCGCCGCGGCGAGCAGTCCGAGTTCGAGAAGGCGCGCCTGGGCAGCCAGGTCCAGCGCGTGGTGCGGGGCGTGGAGCGCCCGCTGCTCGTGGCGCTGCGCGGTTTCAGGGAGATCCGGACCGTGCTCGTGGCCTTCGAGGGCAGCGAGCGCGGACGCCGCCGCCTGGAGTGGGTCGCGCGCAGCCCGCTGCTGGCCGGCCTCGACATCCACCTGGTGCTGGTGGGCGATGGATCCGCACGGCCGGCACTGGACTGGGCGCTGCAGACGCTCGCCGACGCCGGCATGACGGCGGTGGGCAGGATCGTGCAGGGTGATCCGCAGGAGATGATCGGCCTGCATGCCGACGCGGTGCGCGCCGACCTGCTGGTGATGGGCGCCTACGGCCGTTCGCGCATCCACCAGCTGCTCATGGGCAGCACCACCTCGATGGTGCTGCAGGAGACCCGGATCCCGGTGGTGCTGCTGCACTGAGCGCTGCGTTGTCGCAGGGCGGGTCGTGATGACGGCCGCTGCCTCTGCAGCGCGCGCAACGCGTGGGAACAGGCCTCAGGAGGCGCCGGCCGGCAGCCCTTCGCAGGAGCGTGCCAGCAGCGTGGCGAAATCGATGCCGGTGCAGAAGTCGGCGAAGCGCAGGTCGTCGAAGCGCACCTGGTGCACGACCTTGCCGCCCTGCGCTTGGTTGAAGCGCGCGTCCAGCGCCGCCATCACATCGCTGCGGACCAGCAGCGGATGGTTGCCTTCGGCCAGGCGGGTGACCAGTGCGTCTGGACGGGGCAGCGGCGGTGACTGTTGCACGCGGCGGAGGTGCGGTGCCGCTGCGTCCATGGCCTCCCCTGCGGCAGCCCGGCGCGGCTCCGGAATGGTGGACACCGGTGGAAGTTCGAGCACGAAGCTTGCCAGCGGCACCCTGCCCACCACGTTCACCGCCTGCCAGTCGTGGAGCACGCCGGCGGGCGTGTGCAGTGCCACCGGCACCGTCTGCAGGTTATCGGCACCGTGCTCGCGCAGGACGTCGATCAGCTCGCGGTGGAACAGCGGCGTCAGCGCGCGCACCAGCATCAGCGGCGAGGACGTTTCGCAGCGGGCCTGGATCGGCGCGGCCGGAAGCCGCGCCAGCGGCAGGCCGGCGTGCCAGCCGTCGTGCGGACCGAGGTCGAGCGTGTGGATGAACTTGGGCAGGAGCAGGTCGTACATGTCCGGCGCTACCGGGGGGCTGTCTGGCCGCCATCCCGGAACAGCCACAGCATCGCGCGCCGGTAGGCATCGCCGATGCTCGCGGCGTGGGTGCCTTCGGGGAGCACGAGCAGTTCGACGTCCCACGGCGCATCGGGTCGCTGCTGCCAGGTCGCCGACCATTCGGCGGCGTTGCGGACCCGCTCCGGCGTATCCCGCGCGCCGCTGGCGACGACCAGTCGCAGGTCGTCGCGCCGATGGGTGGCGGGCGCGTCGAACAGCTGTCCGCGCGCGGGCGCCAGCGAGGGATTGCTGGCGATCCGTGCCCAGAACAGGTCCGGATCCCGGATCGCGGACCAGAGCACGAAGTAGCCGGCCCGCGACTGGCCGACGAGCACGCGGCGCGCGGGGTCGGCGCGGTAGCGGCGCTCCACTTCCGGCAGCAGCTGCTCGCGCAGGAAGTGGTGGTGGGCTTCGGCACCGCCCTGGTCGGGCGCGGTGTCGGCGCCGGCGGCGGTGAAGTCGAAGTGGCGCTTGTTGACGGACGGATCGAAGCCGCCGTAGGCAAGGCCGACGATGATCGCTTCCGGCAGGCCTTCGTCGTAGCCCAGGAACAGGTGGGTCGGGGCGAGGAGCGGGAACAGGCTGTCGCCGTCGAGCAGGTAGACCACGGGCCAGCGGCGGCCGGGATCGGCGTCGTAGCCCTCGGGCAGGCGCACGTGGACGTGGTGCGTGCGGCCGGTGGCCTCGGCGACCAGGGGGAAATAGCCACCGGCGAGGGCAGGGAGATGGGCGAGCGCGGGCCGGTCGCCCGGACCTGCCCTCTCCGCTGCCGTCGCGCAGCCGCCGATGCAGGCTGCCAGCAAGGCCACCACCATGGCTTCAAGGAACGGTTTCATGTCGGGAATCTAGCACCCGCGCAGCCCCGAGGTGGATGCCGACACGCCTTGGTCATATACTACCCCCCACTATCTGGAGCAGGACCGGCGTGCCCCATTCCCCGGAGGAAAAGAAGAAGGTCCTCGCCCGCATCCGCCGCATCCGCGGCCAGTGCGAGGGGCTTGAGCGCGCGCTCGAGGCCGGCGCCGAGTGCGGACCGGTGCTCCAGCAGATCGCCGCCATCCGCGGCGCGGTCAACGGGCTGATGAGCGAGGTGCTGGAGTCGCACCTGCGCGAGCAGTTCGGACAGGCCGCGCACGACGACGACGAGCGCGCCGGTCGCGTGGCGGAAATGACGGGACTGATCCGCTCCTACCTGAAGTGATCCATCGCACCGGAGTCGCTGCGCCACGCGCGGCGGCCCACCCCCACCGTCGCATTGCAGGAGTTGTGACCATGAAGACCCGTGCCGCCGTTGCCTTCGAAGCCGGAAAGCCGCTCGAGATCGTCGAGCTCGACCTGGAGGGCCCGAAGAAGGGCGAAGTGCTGGTGAAGATCACCCACACCGCGCTCTGCCACACCGATGCGTTCACGCTGTCGGGCGAGGATCCGGAAGGCGTGTTCCCGGCGGTGCTGGGTCATGAGGGCGCGGGCATCGTGGTGGAGGTGGGCGAGGGCGTGACCTCGGTGAAGCCCGGTGACCACGTGATCCCGCTGTACACCGCCGAGTGCGGCGAATGCCTGTTCTGCAAGAGCGGCAAGACCAACCTGTGCGTGGCCGTGCGTGCCACCCAGGGCAAGGGCGTGATGCCCGACGGCACCACCCGCTTCAGCTACAACGGCCAGCCGGTGTACCACTACATGGGCTGCTCGACCTTCGCCGAACACACGGTGGTCGCCGAGGTCTCGCTGGCCAAGGTGAATCCGGACGCGAACCCGGAGCACACCTGCCTGCTCGGCTGCGGCGTGACCACCGGCATCGGCGCGGTGCACAACACGGCCAAGGTGCAGGAAGGCGACACGGTCGCCGTGTTCGGCCTTGGCGCGATCGGCCTGGCGGTGATCCAGGGCGCGAAGCAGGCGAAGGCCGGGCGCATCATCGCCATCGACACCAACCCGTCGAAGTTCGGGCTCGCGCAGGAGATGGGCGCGACCGAATGCGTCAACCCGGGAGACCATGACAAGCCCATCCAGCAGGTGATCGTGGAGATGACCGGCTGGGGCGTGGACCACAGCTTCGAGTGCATCGGCAACGTCGAGGTGATGCGCGCGGCGCTGGAGTGCGCGCACCGCGGCTGGGGCCAGAGCGTGATCATCGGCGTGGCCGGCGCGGGCAAGGAGATTTCGACGCGCCCCTTCCAGCTGGTCACCGGCCGGAAGTGGCTGGGCACCGCCTTCGGCGGGGTGAAGGGCCGCAGCGAGCTGCCGGGGATGGTCGAGGACGCGATGAAGGGCGACATCCAGCTCGCGCCGTTCGTGACCCACACGCTGCCGCTGGAGCGCATCAACGAAGCCTTCGACCTGATGCATGAAGGCAAGTCGATCCGCACCGTCATCCGGTACTGAGCCGGCGACGTGAACGAAGGCGGCGGGAGGGACACGGCCACTGCCACGGGCACGGGCACGCCCACGGGCACGCGCCGCGTCCTGGTGGCCGGCGCCAGCGGCCTGGTCGGGCGCGCACTGGTCGCGCGCCTGTGCGCCGATCCCGGCGTGGCCGAAGTGCATGCGCTGCTGCGCCGCCCGCTGCCGCTTTCGTCGCCGAAGCTGCGGCTGCACGTGGTCGATTTCAGCCGCCTGCCGCAGCTGCCGCCGCTGGACGAAGCCTTCCTCGCGCTCGGCACCACGATCCGCGTGGCCGGCAGCCGGGCGGCCTTCCGTGCGGTGGACTTCGACGCCAATCTCGCGGTGGCCCGCGCGGCGCTGGCCGCGGGTGCCACGCGGATCGGCCTGGTCAGCGCGATGGGCGCGGACTCCGGCTCGCGCGTGTTCTACAGCCGAAGCAAGGGCGAGCTCGAGGACGCGCTCTCGGCGCTGCCGCTGGATGCCCTGGTGATCGCGCGGCCCTCGTTGCTGCTCGGCGACCGCGACGTGCTGGGCCAGCCGCGGCGCCGGGGCGAACACCTGGCGGCCGGCCTGGACCGCTGGCTGCGGCCGCTGCTGCCAGCGCGCCTGCGCGGCATTGCCGCGGAGGATGTCGCTGCCGCGCTGGCCGATGCCCTGCCACAGGCCCGCGGGCGCAGGATCCTCGGGTCCGCCCACATGCAGGGCGCCGTGCTTGGCTGAACCGCCGCCGCGACCATCCATCCACATCCACGCACCAACCTTCCGGAGAATCACCATGGAACGCATCGAACACCGCGCCAGCTTCGGCGGCTGGCAGGACGTCTACCGCCACCGCTCCGAGGTTCTCGGCTGCGACATGACGGTGGGCGTGTACTTCCCGCCGCAGGCTGCCGACGGCCCATGCCCGGTGCTGTACTGGCTCTCGGGCCTGACCTGCAACGAACAGAACTTCATCACCAAGGCCGGCGCGCAGCGCTACGCCGCCGAGCACGGGATCATCCTCGTCGCGCCCGACACCAGCCCGCGCGGCAACGACGTCGCCGATGCGGAAGGCTACGACCTCGGCAAGGGCGCGGGTTTTTACGTCAATGCAACGCAGGATCCGTGGTCGAAGCACTACCGCATGTACGACTACATCGTCGAAGAATTGCCGGCCTGGGTCGAAGCCGATCCGTCGGCCAGCGACCGCCGCGCGATCAGCGGGCACTCGATGGGCGGGCATGGCGCGCTGACCATCGCCTTGAAGAACCCCGGTCGCTACAAAAGCGTCTCGGCGTTCTCGCCGATCGTCGCGCCGTCGCAGGTGCCGTGGGGCGAGAAGGCCTTCGGCGCCTACCTCGGCGACGACCGCGAGGCGTGGAAGCAGTACGACACGGTCGAGCTGGTGAAGACCGCGAAGGAAAGGCTCCCGCTGCTGGTCGACCAGGGCGACGCCGACGAGTTCCTCGACAACCAGCTGCGTCCGCAGCTGCTGCAGGCCGCCTGCGAGGCCGCCGGCCATCCACTGACCCTGCGCATGCAGCCCGGCTACGACCACAGCTACTACTTCATCGCCAGCTTCATCGGTGACCATGTCGCGCACCATGCGGCGGCGCTTCGGGGCTGAGACGCAGCAGCCTTTTTGCTCAGGCTTCTGCCTTTACCCGGTTCGCCAGCCAGAAGTCCGTATACGCGAAGCGGTCATCGCGCAGCACGGTGTCGCCGCGCTCGAGCGTGAGCGGTGCGCTGAACATCGGGCCGTCGCAGACGCAGGTGTGGAACTCGCCGTTCTCGCCGCAGGGGTCGATGTCGGGCGGCAGGGTGTCGAGCAGGGCCGCGTCGAAGTTTCGGCCGGCGAACGCGGAGTCGAGCTGCCGGGTGTCGACGCAGCACAGGGTCGCGCGCAGCCCGCCCGCGATCATGTCGCGCGCCAGCGCCGAGGTGTCACGGCCGAAGAGAGGGAAGGCGGCGGTCCAGCCCAGCCGCGTGCACAGCGCCTCGCGCCAGGCGCGGATATCGGCCAGCAGCAGGTCGCCGAAGGCGAGGCGGTCGATGCCCGGCCAGCGCGTGCGCGCGGTGTCCAGCGCCGCCGCGAAGGCCGCTTCGTAGCACGCGTTGTCGCAGGCTTGGGGAATGCGCGATTCGATCAGCGGCAATCCCGCCGCCGCGGCCTGCGCGCGCAGCACGTCCACGCGAACGCCCTGCATGGACGCACGTTCGTGGCCTTCGGTGATCGTGCAGAGCAGGCCGGGCACGTCGACCCCGTCGCGCCGCATCGCATGCAGCGCCCAGGCCGCGTCCTTGCCGCCGCTCCATGCGAGCAGCACGGGCCGGCGGTCCACGTTCAGCCGGCGCGGACGTCGCGCAGTTCCCAGGCGGAGCCGGCCAGCAGGCGCATGCGGTGCTTGAAGACGTCCCCACGCAGGCTGGTATTGGCCACCAGCTCTATACGCTTCTCGCGCTGGACGCCCTCCACGGTGGCCGCGGGATCGGTGGCGCCGAGCAGCGGGTCGACCTCGTCCGGCTCGTCCTGGGTGGCTCGCCAGCGTTCGAACAGCTGGTCGCCGCGCAGCGCCTCCTGCAGGTCGCGGGCGAAGCCCTCGGCACCGTGCGCGGTGAAGGCAAGTTCGCCCGCTGTACGCGCGGCGGCCGGGTCGGGGATGGCGATGAAGTAGCGGGTGGCCATGGCGGCGTCCGTGGTGTGGCGATCGGGCAAGCTTAGCGACCCGCCGTTAACCTCGCGTTGCGCGGCCTCACGCGAAGGCGTGGTCCCTGGCCGCGAAGCCCACCACCACGGCGCCACGGCCGACGTTGACCATGCCGGTGGTGCTCATCACGCTCTCGAACACGTCCACGTTCTGGTCGACGCAGGCGTCGCGCAGGCGTTCGTAGCCGGGAAGGCCGCGCATCTCGTCCAGGTGGCCGCCGTAGCAAAGCGTGACCGTCGGGGTCATCAGCCCGGCCTGCACGCGGCGCGTGGCGAAGTCGAACATCTTCTCCACCGCGGGTTCGAAGCCCTTGATCTTGGCCACCGGCCCGGTCTCGCCGCGATAGCCGCGCAGCACCGGCTTGATGTCCAGCGCGGTGCCGAGCGCGGCGCTGAGCATGCTGATGCTGCGGTCGCCCTTGGCGCGCGCGCGGTTGCGGATGTAGTACAGGTCTCGAGGCACCAGGTAGCCGTACGTATTCTGCGCCAGCTCTTCCAGGCGGGTGCGGATGCGCAGCGGGGCCTCGCCGGCGGCGCGCAGGCGCGCGGCCTCGACCGGCAGGATGCCCTGGGCGCAGAACAGGTTCTGGGTGTCGATCACGCGCAGCGCGAAGGGCGTGGTGTTGCCCGCCGCCGCGCGCGGCTGCTTGTAGTCGTTGAGGATCATGTAGCTCGCCTTCTGCGCGTTGGAGAAGATCGGGCTGCGTGATCCGGTAATGGTCATGCAGAAGACGTAGTCGTAGTCCACCACCAGGCGCTCCAGGAACAGGTCGCGGATCTGCTCGGGCGTGTACGGGATGGTTTCCGCGCTGGCGCCGCGCTCGGCGATGTGCGACTCGAGGAAGGCCAGCGTCCGGGTTTCGTCGCGGTGGTCGGCCTGCACGGCGTCGCCGATGCGCACGGTAATGGGCAGCAGCTCGACCTGCTCGCGCTCGAGGAACTCACTGGGCAGGTCACACGCTGAATCGACGACGAGGCCAATGCGCATATCGCCGGGCTCCTGGGAAGACGGGGCGATCCTCGCACGAGCCGTGCCGCTGGTCACGCTGCGGGCGTGACGTCGCACACTATCGGGGCGTTCGCCGGGCGCGTGCCCCGGCTCAGCGGTTCGGGGTCGGCTCGCCCCGGCGCCGGGCCTCGTCGGCTTCGAGGCGTTCGCGGTGGCGGATGAACAGCGGTACGCCGATGCCGATGCCGATCATGATCAGCGTGCCGGCGATCAGCATCCAGCCGACAGGGCGGGCGATGACTTCGACCAGGACAGGATGCATTGCGGGTCTCCCGAGGGGTTCGGGGCGATGATCGGCCGCGGCGTGCCGAGGCGTATTGACCGTGGTCAATGCTCAGTCCAGGGCGTCCAGCACCCCGTCGGCGACCCGTCGCGATGCGCGCGGGCCGAGGTGGCCGTAGTCCCAGGTGGTGAGTTCGCCGGGATCGTCGACGTAGACCAGGCAGCCGCGCAGGTCGCACAGCCGGTCCAGCGCGGAAACATGGGTGACGCCGGTGCGCCCGGCCAGCGCGGTGGCCAGCGCCCGGTCGAGGACGCCGGGTTCGGGCAGGGTCTCGCCGCGCAGGCGCTGCGGCACGCGCAGGAAGGGGGCGGCGTCGTAGCGCCGGACCAGCAGCTTCGGCAGCCACTCGCGCCAGCGCGGCGCGGGACCGACCACCACGACCTGGCGCACGCCGGCGTCCTGCATCGCGACGATGGTTTCATCGAGGTCGCGCAGGACCTGGGCGGGGTCGACGTAGTCGTTGGCGGTCCAGTAGCTGAAGAGCACCGCGTACTCGGGCTGCAGCTCGGCGATGCGTGCGATCACCCAGGCATTGCTCTCGCGGCAGAACGGCTTGGCGGATGACAGGTACGGCCTGCAGCCGCTGCGCGTGAACTGGGCCAGGCGCAGGCGATCGCCCGCGGCCTCGCGCAGGCCCGGATAAAGCAGTGCCGCGTGCGAGTCGCCCCAGATGGCCACCATCGGCCGCGCCACCGGACCGGGCGGGTCGACGCACTCGGGCAGGAACATCGCCGGCTCGCCGCTGGCGCCGGTCAGCGAACACCGGCCCTCGCGGCTCGGCGCCCGCCAGTCGTAGCCGTAGTTGGCATAGGCGCGCACGGGCTCGCCGGCGCGTGACTCGACCCCGCGCAGGCCCCACAGCGCCAGCGATGCGAGCAGCACCGCGGCCATCGCCGGCAGCAGCACGCGCAGCGCCGTGCGCGCGGGCAGGCGGCGGCGCAGCGGCCGCTCCACCAGCCACCACGTCAGGCCCGCGAGCGCGAACGCCAGCGCGACCAGGGCCAGGCGCAACGGCGCGCCGATCTCGCCGGTGGCGTGGATGCGGGCGAACGACAGCAGCGGCCAGTGCCAGAGATACAGCGGGTAGCTGACCAGTCCGATCCAGACCACGGCCGGCCGTGACAGCAGCCAGCGCAACCACGGCGCGCCCGGCATGGCGGCCAGCATCAACAGGCAGCCCGCGACCGGCAGCAGCGCGCGCCAGCCGGGGAACGCCACCTGGTCGTCGAAGGCGAAGCAGGCCGCCAGCACCAGCGCGAGTCCGCCCACCGCGGCGGCTTCGGCGAACGCGCGACGCGGCGGGGCCGCCGCCCGCGCGCCCGGCGTCCGCAGTGCCCACCACGCGCCGGCCAGAAGCTCCCAGAAGCGGGTGAAGGGCAGGAAGAAGGCGGCGCTGGGGTCTTTGCGGGTCAGCAGCAGGCAGGCGACCAGCGACAGGCCTCCGGCGAGGACGGTGGGACCGCGCAGTCCCGCGCCCAGGCGGGCGGCCAGTACCAGGAGCAGCGGCCAGGCCAGGTAGAACTGCTCCTCGACGCCCAGGGACCACAGGTGCAGCAGCGGCAGGGTGTCGGCCACGGGCGCGAAATAGTCGGCGTCGGTCCAGAACGCGACGTTGGCGACGAAGGCCGCGGACGCCGCCGCGTGCCGGCCCAGCCGGGCGTAGTCCGAGGGCACCAGCAGCCACCAGCCGGCCACCAGGCAGGCGGCCAGCACCAGCGCCAGGGCCGGGAACAGGCGGCGGATGCGCCGCACGTAGAAGGCGCCGAGCCGGATGCGCCCGCTGCCGGCGAGTTCGTCGCGCAGCAGCGAGGTGATCAGGTAGCCGGAGATGACGAAGAAGACGTCGACACCGACGAAGCCGCCGGGCACCAGGCCCGGGAACGCGTGGTAGCCGATCACCGCGAGGACGGCGACGGCGCGGAGGCCATCGATGTCCGCGCGATAGGCCAGCCCCTGCGGGTGGCCGGCGGCCGTGGTCACCGCTGGCCGGCGGCCGGATAGGCGCGCGGCAGCTCGCCGCGGGCGGCGTCGGGCTCCGCGCGCAGGTAGCGATCGCGCAGTTCGGTCTGGCGCGAGCGCATGTCGATCGCGCGGCCGTCGAACCACACCCGTTGCGCAAGGCTGGCGACGTCCAGCGGGTCGCCGTCCCAGAGCACCAGGTCGGCGCGCAGGCCGGGAGCGATCGCGCCGATCTCGCCGTCGATGCCGAACGCGCGCGCCGGCACCCGGGTCAGGCCGGCCAGGCCGTCCTCCCAGGCCAGGCCGTGGGCCACGGCATTTCCGGCCAGCTGGCGCAGCTTGCGCGCGTTGTGCGAGGCGTCGCCGGCCTGGGTGAAGCCGACCTCGACGCCGGCCGCGCGCAGCACCGCGGCGCTGTGCAGGCTGGCGTGGATGCGGTCGAAATTCGCCGGCAGGTTGTCGAGCGGATCGACGAACACCGGCACCCTGGCCGCAGCCAGTTCGCCGGCCACGCGCCAGGCTTCGCCGCCGCCGCGGATCGCGATGCGCACGCCGTGCTTCTTCGACCAGCGCAGCAGCTGGCGGATGTCGGCGGCGCGGTCCACGGCCACCACCAGCGGGCGGTCACCGTCCATGTGGCGGCGCAGGGTGTCGCGTCCTGCAGGCGTCAGCAGCGCCGCGTGCGAACCGGCGTCGATCCGCCCGCGGGCCTCGTCGACCAGCTGGTCGAGCAGCATCCACTGCGCCGCGCGCGAGCCGCCGCTGAGGCCGGAGGCGCGACTGCCGAGGTCGATGAAGAGCAGCTTCGGGCCCGCCGGCTGGTCGCCGCCGTCCAGGCGCATGGCCGCGCCCTGGCCACCGATGATCGACCCGCCGGCGCCGGTGCCTGCGGACAGCAGGGTGAAGCCGATGCCCTCGACGCGCGCCACCGGCAGCAGCAGCGAGTCCGGGTTGTAGGCAAGGGTGACGTCGAACTCGGGGCGCACCACCATGTCGTGCGCGCTGCCGCCCAGCGCGAGCGTGCCGTCTGTGGTCGCTTCCTCGCCCGACACCTCCTCGATGCCGATGCCGGTGATGCCGCCGAATAGCGTGGGCGTGACCGGCTTGCCGCCGGCTTCGACCACGGTGGCGCCGCTGGCGTCCAGCCCGGTGCCGACCGCGGCGATGCGGCCGTTGCGCACCAGCACGTCGGCGCCCTGCAGGGTGCCGCGTTCGGTGGCGGTGTGCACGGTGGCGTTGCGGATCAGCAGGTCCTGGGCGGCGGCGCCGGCCGGGCCGAGCAGGACTGCAGCGATCAGCAGCCAGGCCCGCACTGGTGGGAGCGGCCAGGCCCGCCGTGGGAGCGGCCATGGCCGCGATCGGGGTGCCATCGAATCGCGGCCATGGCCGCTCCCACAAGGGGTGGTTCCACAGAGGCTGCTTTCACAGGGGCTGCTGCCACAGGGGGTGCTGGCACGATGCTGGCGGCTCATCGGGCGCCTCCCGCGGCGGAGCCGCGGCCGAGCATGAAATCCGAACGCGGTTGGCGCGCGGGGTCGTGGCGGTCGTAGACGGTCGCGCCTTCGATCCAGACCTGTTCGGCCAGCGCGTAGGAGCTGAAGGGATTGCCGTTCCACAGCACCACGTCGGCCATCTTGCCCGGCTCCAGGGTGCCGGTGCGGTCCGCGATGCCCATGGCTTTCGCCGGATTGCGGCTCAGCCAGGTCATCGCGTGTTCGGGGCTGATATCGATACCCGCGCGGCGCGCGTTCGCGATCACCTTCGCGGCTTCCTGGTTGAGGCGCTGGATGCCCTCGTCGGAGTCGGAATGGACGATCGCACAGCCGCCGGGCGCGCGGTCGACAATGGCGATGTTCTCCTGGATGCCATCGAAGGCCTCCATCTTGAAGCCCCACCAGTCGGCCCAGAGCGCGCCGCAGACGCCGTCGCGGCCCAGGCGGTCGGCAATCTTGTAGGCCTCCACGGCGTGGTGGAAGGCCGCGACCTTGAAGCCGAACTCGTCGGCCAGATCGAGCATGGTCACCATTTCGTCGGCGCGGTAGCAGTGGATGTGGACCAGGATCTCGCCGTCCATCGCGCCGGCCAGGGTTTCGAGCTTGAGGTCGCGCTTGCCATCCTTGCCATCGTCCTTCGCGCGTTTGTCGCGGTAGTCGGCGGCGTCGATGAAGGCGGCGCGGTAGCCGGCGACGTTGCCCATGCGCGTGGCCGGGCCGCCCTTCTGGCCGTAGACGCGCTTGGGGTTCTCGCCGCAGGCCATCTTCAAGCCGTGCGGGGCGCCCGGGAACTTCATCGCCTGGTAGCTGGTGGCGGGCACGTTGCGCAGGGTCACGCCGCGGCCGCCGACCAGGTTGGCCGAGCCGGGCAGGATCTGCAGCGTGGTGACGCCGCCGGCCAGCGCGGCGTGGAAGCCGGGATCCTGCGGCCACACCGAGTGCTCGGCCCAGACCGCGGCGGTGACCGGCGAGGTCATCTCATTGCCGTCGCTGTGCGAGCGCGTGCCGGGGCTGGGGTACACGCCCAGGTGGGAGTGGATGTCGATGATGCCGGGCGTGACCCACTTGCCGCTGCCGTCGATGCGGATCGCATCCGCCGGCACATCCAGGCCGGTCCCGACGGCGACGATGACGCCATCGCGCATCAGCACGTCGGCGCCATCCAGTCGTGCGCCCGCACCGTCGAGCACGGTGGCGCCGCTGACCAGCACAGGCGCGCTGGCGATTCGCCGGTAGGTGCTGGGATAGGCGTCGCCGGGCGAGCCGGACGCGCCGGTCGCGGCGGCCGCGGAGTTCCTGCGGTCGCCGGCATCCCCGCGGTCACCCGCCGCGCTGGTGGTTGCGCAGCCGGTGGTCAGCGCAAGGGTGAGCGCCGCGGCGAGCGCGGCCTGTGCCTTCAGTGTCATCGGTGTTCCCCGTGGTTCGCCACCCACCGTATCCGCGCCGGAGGCCTTGCGGCAATGGCCGGAAGTCGGGGGGCGGTCATGGCGGGTATCGCGGCCATGGCCGCTCCCACAAAAGGTCCATGGCCGCTCCCGCAGAAGGGACAGGGTGCTCGCGCGGCGGCCCTGTGGGGCGCAGCAGCCGCGATCCGCGCGGTACCCCTGTGGGAGCGGCTATAGCCGCGATCCGTCATGCCAGAATCAACGCAAACAAGGAGGAACGGATGAAGGAAAAAGAACACATCGTCGAGAACTGGCTGCCGCGCTACACCGGCGTGCCGCTCGACGGCTTCGGCGAGCACATCCTGCTGACCAACTTCGGCGGCTACCTGGGCCACTTCGCGCGCCTGACCGGCGCCGAGGTGGTCGGCATGGACCGCCCGATGCCCAGCGCCACCGCCGACGGCATCACCATGATCAACTTCGGCATGGGCAGCCCGAACGCGGCCACCATGATGGACCTGCTGTCCGCGATCAGTCCCAGGGCGGTGCTGTTCCTGGGCAAGTGCGGCGGGCTGAAACGGAAGAACCAGCTCGGCGACCTGGTGCTGCCGATCGCCGCCATCCGCGGCGAGGGCACCAGCGACGACTACCTGCCGCCGCAGGTCCCGGCGCTGCCGGCGTTCGCGCTGCAGCGCGCGGTCTCGACCTCGATCCGCGATGCCGGCCTCGACTACTGGACCGGCACCGTCTACACCACCAACCGCCGCGTCTGGGAGCACGACGCCGCCTTCAAGGAGCGCCTGCGCGCGATGCGCTGCATGGCCATCGACATGGAGACCGCGACCATCTTCGCCGCCGGCTTCGCCAACCGCATTCCAAGCGGCGCGCTGCTGCTGGTCAGCGACCAGCCGATGATCCCCGAAGGCGTCAAGACCGAAGCCTCCGACGCGCAGGTGAGCACGCGCTTCGTCGAGGGCCACATCCAGACCGGCATCGAGGCGCTGCGCCTGATCCGCCGCCACGGCAAGTCCGTGCGCCACCTGAGGTTCGACGAATGAACGATGCAACTGCGCTGCCCACGGCGGGCGAGGTGGTCGGTTTCTGGCGCGGGGCCGGCTACGAAAAGTGGTTCCGCGGCGGCGACGCCTTCGACGAAGAAGTGCGCCTGCGGCTGGAGGCCGCGCACTTCGCCGCCGCACGCCGCGAGCTGGAAGGCTGGATGGAGGACGCCGAAGGCGCGCTTGCCCTGCAGATCCTGCTCGACCAGGTGCCGCGCAACATCTTCCGCGGCAGCGCGCATTCCTACGCCACCGATCCGCTGGCCCTGCACTACGCGCGGCGCATGACCGAAACCGGGCTGGACCAGGAGGTCGAAGAGGGCCTGCGGATGTTCTGCTACCTGGCCTTCGAGCATTCAGAACGCATCGCCGACCAGGAAGACGCCGTGGCGCTGATGCGCGACCTGGGCGAGATGGCACTCGACTACGCGGTGCGCCATTTCGACGTCATCGAGCGCTTCGGCCGCTTCCCGCACCGCAACCACGCCCTCGGCCGCGCGAACACCGCCGAAGAGCAGGCCTGGTTGGACGCCGGCGGCGGCTTCTGAACCCGTGTGGGAGCGGCCACGGCCGCGATCGCCGCTATAGCGGCTCCCACAGGAATGGGAGCGGCGCTTCGGGGCGGGTGTTGTGGGAGCGGCCATGGCCGCGATCGCCGCTATAGCGGCTCCCACAGGGGCATCAGTAACGCGGGATGCTGCCGTCGACGTGTTCGGACCAGGCGTCGATACCGCCTTCGACGCTGTAGACCTCGCGGAAGCCGAGCTGGCGGAAATGCTCCGCCGCCTGCGCGCTGCGGCCACCGTGGTGGCAGACGAAGGCCAGCGGGGTGTCCTTCGGAAGGTCCTCAAGCGCGCCGGGGCCGGCGTCGAGGGTTGAATGCGGCACCGGCACGGCGGCCTGCGCGCGCTCGTCGGCCGGGCGCACGTCGACGAGGCGCAGGCTGCCGTTGGAGGCGCGCGCCTGTGCGTCGACCGGCGCCAGCGCGCGCACCGCGGGCGGCGCGTTCGGGTTCTCGATCACCAGGCCCTTGCCGCGGGCGTCGTCGGCCCAGTCCACGATCAGGCCATCGGCGCGGCGCGCGGCGGCCACGTCCACCTGCACCGGGATGCCGTTGCAGTCCACGGTGATGGCGTTCGCGTTCGGGGTGGCCAGCGCCAGTCGCGTGCGGAAGTCCGGGGCGATGTCGATCTGAACGGCAAGGTCGCCACCGGCATCGTCGATGGCCTTGCGCAGCATCGGGTGCGCGGCCGGGGTGATGGTGATGGCCGGCGGCGTGCGGTCCGGCGGCGGCAGGCCGACGGCGGCGTGCAGTTCGCCCGAGTTCGCCATCTGCTCGATGATGTCGCTGCCGCCGACCAGCTCGCCGCCGATGTAGAGCTGCGGGATGGTCGGCCAGTTGCCATAGGCCTTGATGCCTTCGCGGATCTCGCCATCGGCCAGCACGTTGATATGCGCGTAGGGGACTTCCAGCGACGACAGCGCGGCCACCGCCTTGGACGAAAAGCCGCACTGCGGCGCCTGCGGATCACCCTTCATGAACAGCACGATGCGGTTGGCTTGCAGCAGCTCGTCGATGCGCTGGCGGAGTTCGGGGGCAAGGGACATGGCGGGCACCGCGGTGTTGTGTGTGGGCCGCATAGGGTACTCCCCGCGCCTCGGCACGGCCTTGACCCGCATCATCGACACGCGGCGTGCGACACGCGACACCGACACGCGACACCGACACGCGCCAGGCGGCAGGCAGCAGGCAGCAGGCAGCAGGCGGCAGGCGACACGCGGCCTGGCCGTGGGCCAAGGGCCAACTTTTGCGGGCCGGGCCTTTGTGGGAGCCGCTACAGCGGCGAATGCGGCAAGCCACTGCAGCCCCGATTCCCATGCCACCATTCCCGGATGCCCCCAGATTCCCGCGATTCCCGCCATCCCACGCTCCACGCCGTTCCCGGCCATCCCCACGCCTGGGCCTGGCTTGCGCTGCTGCTGCACGCCGCCGTGGCCATGGCCTGGTGGCAGCTTGGCTGGCGCTGGGGCCTGCCGCTGCTGCTCGTGCTTCACCTCGGCTTCGTCTGGGGCACGTTGCGGCCCGGATCGAGGCTGTTCGGCCCTGTCGCGACCCGCTTCGACACCGCCGCGCCGGAGGTCTGGCTGACCATCGACGACGGCCCGTCGCCGGACACGGCGGCGATCCTCGACCTGCTCGATGCCCACGGCGCGAAGGCGACCTTCTTCCTTGTCGGCGAACGCGCACGGGCACTTCCCGACCTGGTGCGTGACATCGCCGCCCGCGGCCACGGCATCGGCAACCACAGCCACACCCACCCGCAGGCCCGCTTCTGGGCGCTGGGCCCCGGCGCGATGCGGCGCGAGATCCTCGACTGCCAGCAGGTCCTGACCGGGATCACCGGGACCGCGCCGCGCTGGTTCCGCGCCGTGGTCGGCCACGCCAATCCCTTCGTGCACGCGCCCCTGCGCGAGGCCCGCCTGGCCCGCCTGGCCTGGAGCGCCCGCGGCTACGACGCCGTCGAATCCGACCCCGCGCGCATCACCGCCCGCATCGCGCGCGACCTCGCGCCCGGCGCCATCGTGCTCCTGCACGAAGGCGCCCCGCACGGCCGAAGCGTCGAGATCATCGCCGCGGTGCTTGGCGAGGTGCAGCGTGGGGGCTGGCGGGTGGTGGTTCCGGAAGGGTGAGGGCGCTTGAT
This sequence comes from Luteimonas yanweni, assembly GCF_039548475.1. Taxonomy (NCBI): domain Bacteria; kingdom Pseudomonadati; phylum Pseudomonadota; class Gammaproteobacteria; order Lysobacterales; family Lysobacteraceae; genus Luteimonas; species Luteimonas yanweni. Next base: position 37,354 of record NZ_JBCLVC010000018.1, read on the forward strand.
CCGGCAGCCCTGATCCCACGACCCGGCGATCAGTCCCGTTCCGCCACGATCAGCCAGTTGTTGAACGGGGTGTTCCCGTACAGCGGGCGGAATGCGACGCGCAGCCCCGCGCCACCCAGCCGCGATTCCAGTTCCGCCCGCGTCGGATAACGCTTCGGCACCTCCTGCATCCAGCCCGCGAGGTGCGCCAGGCGATCGGTGATGCGCGTGGTGCGGCCGCGGCGCGTGTCGTCTCCCAGCCCGCTGCGGATCACCAGCCGCGCGCCGGGCGTCAGCATTGCCGCGGCGTCGGCCAGCAGCGCGGCCTGGGCCTCGGCGTCGAGGTACTGCAGCACGTCGAGGATCGCCACGCTGCCCGCGTGCGGCGGCCAGCCGTCGGCCAGGTCGACCACGTCGAAGCGCGCGCCTTCGGCGAGGCCGCTGCGCGCGGCGATGGCCCGGCCGCGATGGATCTTGTCGGCGTCGATATCGACCCCGTGCCAGGGCATCGACTGCCCGTCCATGCGCAGTGCGTGCAGCAGCAGGCCCAGCCCGCAGCCGAGGTCGAGGACCGGCGCCGTGGTGCCGCGCAGCGCATCGAGAACGCCGGGATACAGCGGGTCGGTGCGCAGCTTGGACAACGTGTAGAAGTAGTCGTAGCGGTTGCCATAGAAGCGTGGCGGCAGGAAGGCGCGCGCGATCGTGCGTGCTTCGTCCGGTGGGAAGGGTGCGTCGGCGGAGCGTGCGGTCATGGCGTCGTCCTTGGCGGCTGCAGCAGGTGGCGGGCGACCGGCAGGGCCAGGCGCGTCCACTCGGCGTACAGGGTGGCGGAAGGATGCAGGCCGTCATCGGCCAGCATCGCGGACTCGGCGCCGCGCGTCCGGCTGACCGGCGCGATGTCGACGAAGGCGACGCCGCGCGCCTGGCAGAGGGCGTGCGCGGCGGCGTTGTAGGCATCGAGTTCGCGCGCGATCGCGCCGCGGTCGCGCCCGGACGCGGCGCCGAACGGGGTCACGCCCCAGTCGGGGATCGACAGCGCCAGCACGCGTCCGCTGCGACCTCCGGCAAGGCCGATGCTGCGCTCGAGCAGCGCGGTGAACCCGCGCGCGTAGTCGTCGACATCGCGTCCGCGGTACTGGTTGTTGACGCCGGCCAGCAGGCTGGCGAAATCGAACGGACCCGGCGGGTCGGCGGCATCGATGGCAGCGTCGAGTTCGTCGGTGGTCCAGCCGGTGGCGGCGATGGTCAGCGGGTCTTCGAGCGCGATGCCTTCGGAACGCAGTGCGCGGGCGAGCTGGTGCGGCCAGCGGCCAGCGGGCTCGACGCCTTCGCCGATGGTGTAGGAGTCGCCGAGGGCAAGATAGGAGAGCGGCATCCCTGTCAGGCCGTCGCGGGATTGATCGCGGCTGTAGCCGTTCCCACAGGTGCCGCCTTCGTGGCGGCGCGGCGCGCCAGCACACGGTCGATGCGGCGGAACACTTCGCGCAGCTGCTCCGGTTCGGGCAGCAGGGTGACGCGGAAGTGGTTGCGGTAGGGGACGTTGAAGCTCGACCCGGGCACTACCAGCACGTGCTCGGACTCAAGCAGTTCGAGCGCGAAACCGTGGTCGTCGAAGCCCTGCGCCGCGGCACCGACCACGGCCGGGAACGCGTACAGCGCGCCTGCGGGCACGCGCAGCTCCAGGTGCGGGCTGGCCGCGCAGGCCTCGGCCACGATGCGCCGCGCCTCGTGCAGGCGGCCGCCGGGCGCCACCAGCGGGCCGATGGTGTCCAGCCCCGACAGCGCGGCCGGCACCGCGAACTGCCCCGGCACGTTGGCGCACAGGCGCAACGCGCCCAGCAGGTCGATGGCCTGGCGGTAGCCGCGTGTGGCGTTCGCATCACCCGACAGCAGCGCCCAGCCGATGCGCCAGCCGCAGGCGCGGTGCACCTTGCTCAGGCCGCCAAAGGACAGGCAGGGCACGTCGCCGGCGATCGGCGCCAGCGGCTCGAAGCGCGCGCCGTCGTAGGTGATGCCGTCGTAGATCTCGTCGGCCATCAGCAGCAGGTCGTGGCGGCGGGCGATCGCGGCGATGCGCTCCAGCAGCGCGCGCGGATAGCTCGCGCCGGTGGGGTTGTTGGGGTTGATCAGCACGATCGCGCGCGTGCGCGGCGACACCAGCGCCTCGATCTCGTCGGGGTCGGGCAGGAAGCCGTTTTCCACCCGGCAGCGGTAGTACACCGGGCGGCCGTCGTTGAGGATGGTCGAGGCCGACCACAGCGGATAGTCGGGCGAGGGCAGCAGCACCTCGTCGCCGGGATTGAGCAGGGCGCGCAGGCTGATGTCGATCAGTTCGCTGACGCCATTGCCGATGAAGACATTGTCGGCCGAGGCGCCGGGGGTGCCGCGCGCGGCGTGGTGCAGGGCGATGGCCTCGCGCGCCGCCGGCAGGCCCTGCTGGTGCGCGTAGGGATCGGTGTCGTGGATGTGGTCGGCGATCGCGCGCTGCATGTGCTCCGGCGCGCGGAAGCCGAAGGCGCCGGGGTTGCCGATGTTGAGCTTGATCAGCACGTGGCCTTCGGCCTCGAGCTCGCGGGCGCGGCGCGCGAGCTCGCCGCGGATCTCGTAGCGCACCTCGGTCAGGCGTTCACGGGTGGCGAGCGGCGGCTTGGACATGCGGGACGGTCGGCGCGGGCGGACGGCAGAGACTAGCGGAATTGCCGATGTGAGTCGCCGACGCCGAAGTGCGGGCATTCCGGGACGGCCGTGGGCGGCTGCGGCTCCAGCAGCAGGGCCATCAGGCTTTGCGCCGCGTGGCGGGCGGCCTTGTCAAGCTCCGCGGCGGGCGTGGTATCGCCCACCTCGTAGGTCACCGTTGGCGCGCCGAGGCGGCAGAACGCCCAGTTCTTGAACACCGGCGAGCGGGCGGTGGATGGCTTTTCCTCGATGTCGAAACCGGCCTGCATGGCCGTGATCCACGCGTGCAGCACGCCGCCCGGCGCGCGCGATGGATCCTCGGTCACGGTGTAGAACACGTCGCGGAAGGTGGAGTGGAAATCGATGGCGAAGGCCACGCGGCCTGCGTCGATGCCGCGGGCGTCCAACAGGTCGCGCAGCGCGCGCGTTTCCGGCTGCGCGAATGGCCCCCAGTCGCGGTTGAGGTCGACGCCGTTGGCGTTGCCGCGCCAGTGGCCCTCGACCACGCCGTCCGGGTTCAGCAGCGGCACCACGAGCACGCGCACCCGTTCGCGAAACGTGCGTGCCTGCGGCGTGTCCGCGGCCAGGGACTCTATGAATCCGGTCAGCGCCTGGGTCCCGGTGTTCTCGGGTGGATGCTGGCGCCCGAGCACTAGCAGCACCGGTGCGTCGGTGTCGGCAACGGCGCCGAACTCGAAAACATGCAGCGGGCGGCCCTGGACCGAACTGCCGAAGGTGCGTGGCTCGACGCCGAGCCGCGCGGCGACGTCTGCCGACCACGCCTCGAAGTCCCCGGGCAGGAACGGCGGCTGTGCCGACACGTGCAGCGCGCCCGTTTCGAGCTGCAGCTGCAGATGGGCGACGCCGTCGTCATCGACCCGGTACTCGTCGCCACCGGCCTCGCGCCACTCCCGGCCGTCGGCGCTGAGCTTGGGCACGTAGCGGTGGCGATGGCCGTGGGCATAGGCGAAGCGCAGCTCCAGCGTGCGCGGCGCATCGGCGTGGATGCGGAAGCCATACCAGGCGCTGGGATTGACCGGCTCCGTTTCCGGGGCGATGTCGATGCGGTAGCGGCCTTCACCCAGGCGCTCCACGCCGGACAGCCGCGCCGCGGGTAGCAGGTTGTCGAAGCGGATGCCGTCCGCGTCGAAGCGCCAGGCCTTTCGGACCTGGACCGCCACCTGCGGTACGTCCGCCGGAGCGGCGGCGGGCGGCACGGAGGCCGCCGCCTCCGGCGGATCGATCGGCTGGTGCGACGCACAGCCGGCCACGAGCAACGCCAGCGCGGCGGGCAGCCAGCGGGCGGCGCGCGTGGCCGCGTGGCCGCAGCGGTGCCGGCGTTCTTCGGTGGAAGGCGTCATCTGGAATCCAGTCGGGGGCAGTGACGCGCGATGGTCGCAGGCGCACCAAGGGCTGCCAAGCCGGCAGCGCTGGCGGGCGCTAGAATCGCGGCCATGATCTTCCATCGCCCCAGCGCTTGAATCCCGCCCCCGCCGAACTGCAGGCCATCGGCTGGCGGGCCGGCATCGATCCGCGCTGGCAGGAGGCGATGGACGCGCATCCGCAGGCGCGCCCTGCGCGGGTGGTCGAGCAGCATCGCTCGGGCTACGTGGTGGCCACCGGTCCCGACGACGGCGTCGCGGTGGAGTCGCTGCCCGAGTGGCAGCGGCCGGTCGGATACCGCAAGGGCACGGTGGCGCCGGAAGACCGGCCCGCAGTCGGAGACTGGGTGCTGGTCGAGGACGGCAAGCGCATCGTCGCCCTGCTGCCGCGCCGCAGCGCGATCAAGCGCGGCGCCGCCGGCGAGCACTACCGGCAGCAGCTGATCGCCGCCAACGTCGACGTGGCCTTCGTGGTCTGCGGGCTGGACGGGGACTTCAATCCGCGCCGCATCGAGCGCTACCTGCTGCTGGTGCAGGGCAGCGGCGCGCAGCCGGTGGTGGTGCTGACCAAGGCCGACCTGCCGGGTGCCGACCCGGCCGCGGCGCACGCTGCGCTGTCCGCCATCGAGGCCCTGGGCGTGCCTGCGGTGGCAGTGAACGCGAAGGACGCGGCGGCGGTCGCGGCGCTGTCGCCCTGGCTGCGTCCGGGCGACACCGCCGTGCTGGTCGGAAGCTCCGGCGCCGGCAAGTCCACGCTGACCAACACCCTGCTCGGCAGCGACCGGATGAAGACCGCCGCTGTGCGCGAGCACGATGCCCGCGGCCGCCACACCACCACCCATCGCGCGCTGCTCCCGCTGGCCACCGGCGCCTGCCTGATCGACACGCCCGGCATGCGCGAACTCAAGCCCACCGGCGAGGAAGAACTCGCCGACGGCGGCTTCGCCGACATCGAGGCGCTGGCGGCGCAATGCCGGTTCCGCGACTGCGCGCACGGCCGCGAGCCCGGCTGCGCGGTGCGCGCCGCGATCGCCAGCGGGGCGCTCGACGAAGGCCGCTTCCTCAACTACCTGAAGCTTGGCGGCGAACTCGCCGCCGCCTCGGACCGCCTGGCCTCGCGCCTGGCCGACCGGCAGGTCGCGAAGCTGCCATCGCGCACTCCACAGAAGCGGCCGGACGACCGGTCCGGCAAGCGCTGAGGCGTGGACGCCCGGTCGCCCGAGCTCGCAGGCCACGCCGCGCTCGACGCGCGCATGGTCGCGGCGGCGCGCGGGATCCGGGTGCTGACCTTGGCAAGCTGGCCGGCGACGGTGCAGCAGGAGTTCCTTGCCGGCCTTGCGCAGGGCCGGCTGCGGCTGCCGCGGGTCGGCTATCCCCGCCATGACTTCAGCGATGCCCGCCGCGAACTGCAGGCGATCATGGATGCCGCCGACCCCGCGCATCCGCTCGGTCGCTACCTGGTGGACTCGGCGCGGCAGTGGGACGTGGCCGCGCGCATGCTCGAAGCGCTGGGCACGCCCGCGGCCGGTGCGCTGTCGGTGGCGCTGTACGGCCGGCCGGACGACCCGCTGCCTGGCGGCGGGCCGAGCACGCGCGAGGCCGCGCGCCATTTCATCGCCATCGCCAACGAGCTCGACCGCGAACTGCTGGCGCCGGAGGAGCAGGTCGCGATCTCCGCCACCGCGCTGCAGCTGCAGCTGCAGAACGCGCTCGACGCCTTCTTCGGCGGGCGCGTGGTGGCGGTGGAGCTGGACCCGGACATGATCGCCAAGGCTGCGGCCGGCGCCTACCGCATCCGCCTGCGCACCGGTGCCGCCTACACCGATTACGACCGCCGCCAACTGTTGCACCACGAGGCGCTGGTGCATTCGCTGACCGCGCTCAACGGCCGCGCGCAGCCGCTGCTGCCGAGCCTGGCGATGTCCTCGCCGCGCATCACCGCCACCCAGGAGGGCCTGGCGGTGCTGGCCGAACAGATCACCGGCAGCATCGACATCGAACGCATGAAGCGCATCAGCCTGCGCACCGAGGCCATCGCGATGGCGATGGAGGGCGCGGACTTTCTGCAGGTGTTCGGCTACTTCCGCGACGCCGGCCAGGACGCTGCGGAAAGCTTCTCCTCGGCCCAGCGCGTGTTCCGCGGCGTGCCGGTGACCGGCGGCGCGGCCTTCGCCAAGGACACGGTCTACCTGCGCGGGCTGGTGGAGGTGCACACCTTCTTCCGCCACGCGCTGCGCGACGGCCGCCTGCGCCAGTGCCGGCGCCTGTTCGCCGGCAAGATGACGCTTGACGACGTGCAGGCCTTCGATCCGCTGTTCGATGCCGCGGTGCTGGCGCCGCCGCGCTGGCTGCCCGACTGGGTGGCGCGCGCGAACGGCCTGGCCGGACAGCTGGCGTTCTCGCTGTTCGCAAACCGGATCCGGCTGGACCGGCTGTCCGGTGCCGCCGCGCCGGGCAGCGCTGCCTAGGCCCCGCCCGGGCGCGTGTCGCGCAGGGCCTTTGCAAACACCACCAGGAAGCGGCGCGCGGCCTCCGATGGCGGGCGGTCCTCGAGGTGCACGCACTGCACCTTGAAGCGCAGCGGCGGCGAGAACGGCCGGTGCGAGGTGGCGGGGCCCGTGGCTGCGCGCGCGGTGAACTCGTCCACCACCGCCACGCCCACGCCGTGGCGCGCCAGTTCGGCGGCGATGTAGAAGGTCTGGTTGGAAACCACTTCGTTGACCGTGATGTCCTGGCGCTGGAGCTCGCGGTTGAGCAGTTCGCCCACCGGCCCGCCCGTGGTCAGGCCCACCAGGTCCTGGCCGTCGAGGATCCGCAGCGGCACGTGCTCGTCGACGCCGGGAAGGGCCGCAGTCTGGAATAACAGCATCAGCTCCCCGGTGTCGATGTCGCGACGTTTCATTCGTGGGTGCATGGGCGGGTCGTAGGCGATGGCGATGTCGCAGCTGCGTTCGTACAGTGCCTGGAACAGCGCATCGTGGTGCAGCGTCTGTACGTCGAAGGTGACGTCCGGGTGGCGCGCACGGAAACGCGCAATCGCCAGCGGCGCGACGTGCAGCCCCAGCGAAGGCACGACCGCCAGGCGGATGCGGCCGCCGGCGAAGCTGCGCAGGTTGCCGACCGTCTTCTGCAACGAAGTCAGCCGGTTGAAGACCTCGGAAACTTCGACGAACAGCTCGTGTGCCTGGTCGGTGGCGACCAGCCGCCCGCGCACCAGGCGAAACAGCTCCAGCCCCAGCTGCTGCTGGGTGTGCTGCAGCACCTTGCTGACCGAGGGCTGCGAGACGTGCAGCGCGCGCGCGGCGGCGCTGATGGAGCCGGAGGTATAGACGGCGTGGAAGACTTCGATCTGGCGAAAGCGCATTGTCGGCCGGCACTCCAGGGTGGCACCGTCATGATCGCCGCCGGTTGCCCGTATGTCGCGTGACTAAGGTTGTGCAACGACGCCTTCGCGACGCGGGTCGGCGGCGCCCTGCAGGACGCCGTCGGTCCGGGCCACGCCGTGCAGGCCCGAGTCCTCCCCGGCGCCCGCGACGATGTCGATGCCGCGCCCGGACAGCGCCGCGCGCAGCGCCGGGGAAAAAGCGCCGGCCTCACCGTTGAAGCGTTCGCCGCGCGCGACCAGGTTGGGCAGCGCGACCGCCTGTTGCAGCGGCAGGTCCCAATAGAGCCATCCGACCAGGGCCTTGGCGACGTAGGCGGGAATCGCGTTGCCGCCCGGCGAGCCGATCGCGCCGACGAAACCGCCGTCGCGGTCGAGCACGATCACAGGCGACATCGATGAGCGCGGGCGCTTGCCGGGTGCGATCGCGTTGGCGGCAGTCGTGCCCGGACCCCAGGAGAAGTCGGTCAGCTGGTTGTTGAGCAGCATGCCGCCGACCACGCGCCCGGAGCCGAAATAGGATTCGATGGTGGTGGTCATCGACACCGCGTTGCCCGCGGCGTCGACCACGACGAAGTGGCTGGTGCCGGCGGGCTCGTGGGTGGCGTCGGCCCCGTGCGCGGTCGCGGCGGGCGGCTGGCCATGCGCGGGCCGGCCGGTGGCGGCATGCGCGCCGATCAGCGCGCGGCGCGCAGCGACATAGTCCGGATCAAGCAGGCCCGCTACCGGCACCTGCGTGAAGCGCGGGTCGCCGACGTAGTGGTCGCGGTCGGCGTACATCAGGCGGCTGGCTTCGGCGAAGAGGAACCAGGCCTGTGGATCGTCGGGGCCGCGTTCGGCGATGTCGGTGCCGTCGAGCAGCAACATGAGCTGCAGCAGGCCGACGCCGCTGGCGGGCGGCGGTGCCGCGCAGATCACCCAGGCGCGCAGGGGACGGCAGATGGCGTCGCTGCGTTCGGCGCTGCCTTCGCGCAGGTCCGCCAGCGTCATGCGCGCGCCGTGCGGCGGCTGCGCGACGCGCGCCACCAGTGCGTCGGCCAGCGGCCCCGAGCGCAGGGCATCGGCGCCGCGCACGGCTATCGTGCGCAGGCTGGCGGCATAGGCCGGATTGTGGAAGGTGTCGCCGACGCGTAGCGGGGTGCCGTCCGCTGCGGCGAACAGCGCCACCACGTCGGATGCCCCTGCCTGCGGAAACGTGCCGGCGATGTGGCGATGCAGGCGCGGCGTCACCGCGAAGCCCTGCTCGGCCCGCGCCGCCGTGGATTCGAACAGCGTGGACCAGTCCAGCAGGCCGTGCGCGGCGTGTGCGAGCTCCAGCGCGTGCAGCGCGCCGGGTACGCCGGTGGCGTGTCCGCTCAGCATCGCGTCGGCGCGCACCAACATGTGCCCGTTGCCGTCGGTGAACATGCCGGGCACGGCGGCCGCTGGCGCGCGCTCGCGGCCGATCCAGCTGTCCACCCGGCCCGAGTCCGCGTCGTAATGCAGCACGATCGCGCCGCCCAGCAGGCCCGAGCTCTGCGGCTCGACCAGGCCCAGCATGGCCTGCACGGCGATGGCGGCATCGATCGCGCTGCCGCCACGGCGCAGCACGTCCACGCCGGCTTCGGTGGCGAGCGGGTGCGCGCTGCTGACCAGGCCTGCCGCGGGCGTGTCCGCCACGGCGGCCGGCGGTGGGGGCGCGGGTGTGCCGGCGCCTGCGCCGGTGCCGCAGGCGACCAGGCAGAGCACGGACAGCGAGGCAAGCGCGCGGTATGCCGTGGAGAGCGATGCGTGCAGCAGGGACGAGGTCAAGGGCAGGTTCCTGCGGAGGCCGGCGACGGGTGCGTCGCCGGCGGGAGGAGGTCCCGAGGCTATCGCGATCGCACGCCGGGCGCCCCACGCTTTGCGGAGGTGTCCGATAACGCCAGGTTATGGCCGCGCCCATAGCCCCGCCGCATACCCGTCCGCAGGAAAGCTGGGCGACAGCCGGGCCGGCCTCGGGCAGTGTCGAAGCGCTGCCCCGCCGACAAGGAGACCACCACATGCGCAGGCAATCCAGGCTGTTCCGCGTGGCGCTGTTCGCGCTCTGCCTGGCCGCCGGCTCGGCGGCGCCAGCGCAGACGCGGCAGTTGCTCAACTACGAACAGATCCACAAGCCCGTGGTCGCCGAGGGCGGCATGGTCGTCAGCCAGAGCGCGCATGCCAGCAGGATCGGGGCGCAGGTGTTGCGCGATGGCGGCAACGCGGTCGACGCCAGCGTGGCGATGGCCTTTGCCATGGCCGTGACCCTTCCGCGCGCCGGCAACATCGGCGGCGACGGCTACATGCTGGTCCATCCCGCGGGCGGGGCCGCCGCGGTCGCGATCGACTTCCGCTCGATGGCGCCCGCGCTGGCCACGCTCGATGCCTACATCGATGGGGACGGAACCCTGAAGGGCCACTCGGCCGGCATCCGCGCCGCGGGCGTGCCGGGCACCGTGGCGGGTCTGGCGCTGGCGCACGAAGCGCACGGCCGCCTGCCCTGGAAGCAGTTGCTGCAGCCCGCGATCCGACTGGCTGCGGATGGGATGGTGCTCAGCCGCGACGAGGCCTTTGCGCTGGACTGGGGCCGGGAGCGACTGGCGCGCAGCACTGCGGGCGCGAAGGTCTTCCTGCACCCGGACGGATCCGCGCTGCGCGCGGGCGAGCGCCTGGTGCAGGCCGACCTGGCCTGGTCCCTGCGCCAGATCGCCGAACACGGCGCTGATGCGTTCTATCGCGGCGCGATCGCCGAGCGGATCGACGCCGGCATGCGCGCCCACGGTGGGCTGCTGCGCAAGGCCGACCTGGCCGCGTATCGCGCCATCGCGCGCGAGCCGCTGCGCGGCAGCTACCGCGGCTATGCGCTGCTGACCATGCCGCCGTCCAGTGGCGGCGGGCCGGGGATCGCGATGACGCTCAATATCCTGGAGCACTTCGACCTGGCGACGATGGGAGCAGGCTCCGCCGATGCGCTGCACGTGCTGGCCGAGGCGACCAAGCGCGCCTGGCGCGACCGTCGGGCCCACGCCAACGATCCGGCGGCGTCACCCGTGCCGCTGCAGGGCTTTGTTTCAAAGGCCTATGGCGCGGCGCGGGCGACGGAGATCGCGATGGACCGGGCGACGCCTGCGGCCGCGGTCGACGCGGGCGACATCTGGGCCCATGAAGGACCGGACACCACCCATTTCTCGGTGGTGGACGACGAGGGCAACGCGGTCAGCACCACTTACACCATCGGCGCCGACTTCGGCTCAGGGGTGATGCTTGAAGGCACGGGTTTCCTGCTAGGCAACCTGATCGGCAACTTCTCGCTGCAGGCGCAACTCGATGCCGCCCGCGAGGGCCGTGAGCCGCCGGCGAACGCATTGCGGCCGGGCAGCCGCCCGGTGTCGAGCATGTCGCCGACGATGCTGCTGCGCGATGGCCGGCCGTGGCTTGTGACCGGCAGTCCGGGCGGCAACACCATCCCGGGCACGATCGTGCAGATGATCGTCAACGTCGTCGACTTCGACATGAACATCGCGGAGGCGACGTCGTTCCCGCGCATCCACCAGCAGGTCACCGCGCGTGGCGAGCTCGACATCGAGCGCGGGTTCAGTCCGGACACGCTGCGCATCCTGCGCGAGCGCGGCCACGAGCCGGAGCAGGGACAGACCATCGGCAGCACGCAGACGCTGCTGTTGGAGGCGTCCCACGTGGAAGGCGCGGCCGATCCCCGGCGCCCGGGCGCGGCTGCCTTCGCGCAGTAGGCGCGCAGGCATAACCTCCCGCTATGGGATGGGGCAGAAAAACGAGGGCTGGCGAAACGGCAACGCCGCTAAAGTCGAATAAGGGGAGCGCGCCTGCGCGCCGGTTTGATGTCTTCGGAGGGAACACCACATGCACCATCGCCTGACCAAGCCGACGCTGCTCAGCGTCATCCTCGGCGCGACGCTCCAGAGCATGGCGTTTGCACAGCAGCAGGATGTCGCGGAGCCGGATACGCCGCCGCTGCAGACAACCGCCACCGCCACTGCCACCGCAAAGGAGCTGGACGCCGTCGTGGTCGTGGGCAGCCGGCTTGCGAGCACGCGCACCGAGGGGCCGTCGCCGGTCCTGATAATGGACGAGGAGAAGATCGAGGCGACCGGCGCGATCTCCGGCGACGAGCTGCTGCAGTCGATCCCGCAGGTCGGCGACATGATGTTCAACAACGCCGACACCTCGGCCAACCTCAACGCCGCGCGCGGCGATGTCGGCTCGATCAACCTGCGCAACCTCGGCACCGGCAACACCCTGCTGATGGTGAACGGGCGGCGCATGGTCCCGCATCCGGGCACGCAGACCGAGGCGCTGGTGCCGCGGCAGACCGCCAACATGAACGCGATTCCGCTGTTCGGCACCCGCCGGGTGGAGACCCTGCTCGGCGGTGCGTCCGCGCTGTACGGATCCGATGCGGTGGCCGGCGTGGTCAACGTGGTGCTGGACACCCACTACCAGGGCTTCCAGGTGCAGGGCCAGTACGGCGGCTCCGAAGACGTGGACTTCCGCCAGGGCAACATCAACTTCAAGGCCGGCAAATGGTTCAACGATGGCCGCACGCGGGCCACGGTAGTCGGCGGCTGGACGCACCGCACCGATCTCCCGGCCACCGAGCGCGACTACAGCGCCAACATGGACCGCCGCGCGCAGATGGACGGCACCGACTTCGAGGGCGTCACCGCCTTCGACGACCGCATCACCGGCACCGCATGGGGCGTGTTCCAGACCATCGACGGCGTGCGCGTGTACGATGCCGACAACGGTTCGATCACCAGCGCCAGCGGCTATTTCCACATCGACCCTGTGGGCCACCACGGCTGTACCGCGCAGATCACCGACGATGTCTGCGTCAATTCCGGCGCGCAGAGCACCGACGCCGACCGGCCTCTGCGCTTCAGCCCGAACCACCAGCGCAACATCCTGGGCGAGGTCGACCGCATGAACGTGTTCGGCACGCTCGAACACGATCTGGACGACAACTTCGTCGCCTTCGCGGAGCTGGCGTACTACGAGTCCCGCTACAAGGGCATGCGCGAGCAGGCGGCGGCGCTGGGCGCGGCGCCGATCATCGTGTCGAAGACCAACTACTGGAACCCGTTCGGCGCCATGTACCTGCCCGACGGTTCGCTCAATCCCAACCGCCTGGCCGGCATCGACGCGCCGGAGGAGGGGCTGGACGTGCGCATGACCAGCTTCCGCGCCACCGACACCACGCGCCCGTACACGGTCGATGACGACCAGTACCGGTTCCTGGCCGGCGTCCGCGGCATGGTGGGCGGCTTCGACTGGGAAGGCGCGGTGCTGTACTCGGAGGCCAACACCACCGACACCCAGCACGGCTCGATCAGCAGCACGCTGTTCACCGAGGCCCTGGCGTGGAGCACGCCCGATGCCTACAACCCCTTCCACGGCGGCAACCTCGCCGACTGGGGCGCGCCGCCGGATTCCGCGCGCAACCAGGCGGCGATCGACCACTTCACGGTTCCCGTGGTCCGCAAGAGCAAGGCGACGCTGTTCCAGGTCGATACCCGCTTCATCCGCGAGGACCTGTTCGCGCTGCCCGCCGGCCACGTCGGGGTCGCCTTCGGCGCCGAGTGGCGCCGGGAAACCCTGAAGGACGACCGCGACCCGCGCTTCGACGGCACCATCACCTATACCAACCCGATGAACGGTGCGATCACCAGCGACGTGCTCGGCGCCAGCCCGTCGGGCGACAACTCCGGTGACCGCGACGTCGGTTCGCTGTACGCCGAGTTCGCGATCCCGCTGGTGTCGCCGTCGATGGGCGTGCCGCTGGTGCGCGCGCTGGACCTGCAGGTCGCCGGGCGCCACGAGCGCTACTCGGACTTCGGCGGCGTCACCAAGCCCAAGGTCTCGCTGGCCTGGGACATCGTCGACGGCCTGATGGTCCGCGGCAACTGGTCGGAGAGCTTCCTCGCGCCCAACATCCTGCAGCTGTACGCCGAAGGCACCACGGTCAGCAACAGCCGCACCGACTACTACGTCTGCGAGGCCGACATCCGCAACGGCACCATCGACGGCGTGCACCGCTGCGGCCGCAGCTACAGCACCATGGCGATCCGCAGCGGCAACCGCGACCTGCAGCCGGAGACGGCGGAAACCTGGTCGGCCGGCGTCGTGTTCCAGCCGCGCTTCCTGCCCGAATCCACCCGGATGACGTTCACCGCCGACTACTTCGAGATCCAGCAGGAAGACGTGATCGGCATCCTGGGCGAGGCCACCCAGCTGGCGCTGGACTACCTGCTGCGCATGGAGGGCTCGTACAACCCGGCGGTGGTGCGGCTGGAGCCCGACCAGGCCCGGATCGACCTGTTCGACGGCACCGGGCTGGCGCCGGTGGGCATGGTCGACTACGTGGATGACGTCTACATCAACCGACTGCCGCGGACCACGCGCGGCATCGACTTCGGCGTCGACTGGCGCCTGCGCACGGACAATGCCGGCACCTTCTACTCCAGCCTCAACGCGACCCGCCTGATCGAGATGTCGCAGGACCCGACCGAGGACGAGCTGCGCATCATCGCCGCCCAGGAAGCCGGGGTCATCGATGACAACTTCGACATCCGCAACGCCGGCAACCTGCTGGGCGTGAACGGCAAGCCGGAGTGGCGCGCCACCTTCAGCGCCTCGTGGCGCAAGGGCGGCTGGGGCCTGGGCACCTTCGTCAACCACACCGACGCCTTCGAATCGACCGGCGCGGTCTCCAACCTCGGCAATTACTACCCGGTGCCGAGCTGGACGACGACCAACCTCTGGGCCGAGCATCGCTTCAGCGGAACCGAGGGCTTCCTCGATGGCACCCGCATCCGCCTGACGGTGCGCAACATCGGCGATCGCCAGCCGCCGCTGACCCCGAGCGCGCTGGGCTATTCTTCGCTGCACAATGCGCTCGGGCGCGGTTACTACCTGACGGTGACCAAGTCCTTCGACTGATCGCCGTCCACGCGCGCGCCGCCGCCATGGATGGCGATGGCCTGGCGCACGGTCCCGGAATCCCCTCGGAGGCACCATGAAGCAACGCAGCAGGGCCGGTCGCGCCCTGGCACTGTTCGCCGTCGTCCTGGCCTGCTGCGCCTGGCTGCCGTCCGCGGCGGCCGAGGGCATCGAGGACCGGCTGCGCGGGCTGATGGACGAGCACGGCACGGTAGGCCTGGCGGTGGTGGTGGTCCGCGACAACGCCATCGTCTACAGCGGCAGCCTGGGCTGGAAGGACCTGGAGCGGCAGGTTCCCCTTGAACAGGATGACGCCTTCCGCATCGCCTCCATCTCCAAGTCCTTCGTGGCCACCTCCATCCTGCAGCTGGTGGAGCAGGGCCGCCTGTCGCTGGACGACGAGGTTGGCGGCCTGATCGGCTTCCCTGTGCGCAACCCGGCGTTCCCGGAGCGCCCGGTCACGCTGCGGATGCTGCTCAACCACACTTCGTCGATCACCGACGGCGAGCAGTACGGCAGCCTCGATGCCATCGATCCCGGAGCAGGCGGCGCGTGGCGGGAGCGCTATGCCGACCGCGCGCCCGGTGAGCGCTACGAATATTCCAACCTCGGCTACAACATGGCCGGCGCGATCGTCGAGCGCGTGTCCGGCGAGCGCTTCGACGCCTACGTCCGCAAGCACGTGCTCCAACCGCTCGGCCTCTACGGTGGCCACCTGGTGGACGCTTTGGACCGGGACCGTATCGCCTGGATCTACCGCTGGCGCGAGGGCGATGGCTTCGTGCGTTCGGAGGCGGCCTACGCGCCGCTGGCCGAACGCCTGCAGGGCTATGCCATGGGCCGCGACGCCCCCCTGTTCTCGCCCACGGGCGGGCTGAAGATCCCGGCGCCGGACCTGGCGAAGTACATGCTGATGCACATGAACCACGGCCAGTGGAACGGCGTGCGCATCATCAGCCCGGCGAGCGCGGTGGCGATGCAGACGCCCACCGTCGCCATCGACGACGGCAGCGGCGGCTACGGCCTGGCCATGCGCACCGACCGGACCCTGGTGCCCGGGGTGGTGCTGACCGGCCACACCGGATCGGCCTACGGCCTGTACAGCTCGATGTTCTTCGATGCGGAGAGGAAGTACGGCTTCGTCGTGATCACCAACGGCAGCCGCGGCGAGGAGGCGTTGCGGACGGCGGTCAACCGGGCGCTGCACGAGCACTTCATCGCCGGCCTTGAGGAGACGCCGGCCGCGCCCGTCGTCTCCGGCGCGGCCACGATGGACGCGGCGGGCATGGTCGACATCCGCAGCCTGGTGCCGGACATGTCGCAGGCGATCGCCTATGCCGGCAGCGACAACTTCGTCGGCGCGCCGGTGGACGGCTACGAAGCGCCGCGCTGCTGGCTCAAGCGCGAGGCGGCCGAGGCGCTGGCGCGGGTTGAGGCCTCGCTGCGCGAGCGGGACATGCGCCTGCACATCTTCGACTGCTACCGCCCGGTGCGCGCGGTGACGCACTTCATGCGCTGGGTCGGCGATGCCGGCGACGTCGCCACCAAGGCCACCCATTACCCGGACCTGGACAAGCAGCAGCTGCTCGACGGCTACATCGCCGAGGTTTCGGGCCACAGCCGCGGCCACACCGTCGACCTCACCGTGCTGCGCTGCGACGATCGCGGCCTGGACTGCGCGCCGCTGGACATGGGCACCGGCTTCGACTTCTTCGGCACCCGCGCCCATACCGATTCGCCGGAGGCCAGCGCGCAGCAGCGCGCCAACCGCCACCTGTTGCGCGACGCGATGGCCGCCGGCGGCTTCGCCAACTATCCGATGGAATGGTGGCACTACAGCTTCCAGACCGGCGTGGCACCGGGGCCGCTGTACGACGTGCCGGTCAACTGAAGAAGTTGATGAACCCGGTGATGATCAGCGCGTTGCTGAAGTCGATGAAGAACGCGCCAACCAGCGGCGCGACCAGGAACGCGCGCGGCGCCGCGCCGTAGCGCTCGACCAGGGTGCGCATCACCGCCATCGCGTTCGCAGTGGTGCCGAGCATGAAGCCGATGAAGCCGCCGCCCATCACCGCGGCGTCGTAGTCGCGACCCATCATCCGGAACACCACCAGGCAGAATGCCGCCACCATCGCCACCTGCAGGCCCAGGTTGACCAGCAGCGGCATCGCCAGGCCGGCCAGTTCCCACAGCTTGAGGTTCATCAACGCCACCGACAGGAACAGCGCCAGGCTGACGTTGCCGATGAGGTCGGTGGTCGGCACCGACATGCCGATCCAGCCGGTGGCGTCGTCGATGTTGCGGATCACCGCGCCGACCAGCATCGCGCCGACGTAGGCGGGCAGGGTGATGCCGGTGGTCGAGATCAGGTCGCTGACCCAACTGCCCAGCCACATCGCCACCAGGATCACCACAATGCTCTTCAGCGCGCCGTATTCGCGCTGGGCTTCGGTCAGCGGCGGGCCGGCGGCCTGGAGGTCCTCGGGCGAGGTGTGGTCCTGCGGCCGCGAGGACACCAGTTTGAAGCGCCGGATCAGCACCGTGATCACCGGCCCGCCGATCAGTCCGCCCAGCACGATGCCCGACATCGCCGCGGCCACCGCGATCGATTCCGCGCCTTCCACGCCGGCCGCTTCGAACAGCGGCGCGAACGCCAGCCCCGTCGCCGGGCCGCCGGTCAGCGTGGTCGAGCCTGCGAGGACGCCGAAGAGCGGGTGCAGGTCGAAGCCCATCGCCACCGCCATGCCGAGCAGGTTCTGCGCCACCGCGAACACGGTGGCCAGGGCCAGGAACACCATCACCTGCTTGCCGCTGATCTTCAGCAGGCGCAGGCTGGCGTTGAGGCCGATGGTGGTGAAGAACGCGATCATCAAAGGGCTCTGCAGCCCGGTGTCGAGCACGAACAGCGTCGTGCCGCGGTCGTGGGCGATCCAGGCCGCGATCGCGAACACCAGTCCGCCGATCACCGGCGGCGGCAGGTTGTAACGACCGAGCACGGGGATCACGCGGCACAGCGCATAGCCAATGAACAGCGCGATGCCGGCGAGGGCGAGGGTCTGGACGGCGTCGAGTTGCAGCATGGCTTCCTTCTCGGTCTCAGGCCGCCCGCGGGTGGCGGGCGGTGCTCAGGGGCAGGTGCCCGGAGGCGGACGATGCTGGAGCATGCGGCCCGGCAGGGCATGTGCCGCATGGCCCTCGTCGATCACCGGTATTCCGTTGACGAACAGGTGCACGACGCCCGTAGACAGCACGTCCGGCCGGATGTAGTCGGCCTTCGGCGCGTAGGCCTCCGGGTCGAACACCAGCACGTCTGCGAACTGCCCGGCGCGCAGGAAGCCGCGATCGGCGATGCCGAACGTGGTCGCGGTCAGCCCGGTGGAGCGGTGGATGAAAGCGGCCAGGTCGATCACACCCTCACCCACGACGAAGCGCGCGTACTTCTCGGGAAAGGTCGCGTACTGGCGCGGGTGGCCATCGCCGCCGTCGGAGGCGGTCAGCACCCAGGCTTGGCGCATGAGCAGGTCGACGTCATCGCGGCGCATGTTGAACGAGGCAATGCGCTGCGCCGAGCCGGTGCGCCCGGTGCCGCCTTCGCGGATGATGCGCAGCGCGGCTTCGACAGGGTCGAGGCCGGCCTCGACGGCGAACTGCTGCAGCGTGCGCGCACTCCACGGCCAGCCGGTGCCGGTCATCAGGATCGCGTCGGCACCGCCGCGGCGCTTGAGGTTGTCGCGGATGCCGTCGCGGATGCGGGCGGCAGTGACCGGGTCGTCGAGCCGCTCGAACAGCGCCGGACGCCCGCCGTCCACCGCCCAACGCGGCAGCAGCGCGGCGCCAAGGCTGGTGGAGGAGGCCAGCCACGGATACTGGTCGGCGGTCACGCGCTGGCCTTCGGCGCGCGCGCGCTCGATGCGCGCGACGATGTCGCCTGCGCTGCCGTGGACGTCCGCGCCCAGCGCCTTGATGTGCGCGATGTGCACCGGAAGCCGTGCGCGCCGGCCGATTTCCAGCACTTCCTCGATCGAGCCCATCAGGCCCAGCGAGTAGCTCGATTCGTCGCGCTGGTGGGTGTCGTAGATCCCGCCGCGGACGCCGGCTTCGTGCGCGAGCGCGACCACCTCGTCGGTCGAAGCGAAGCTTTGCGGCGCGTAGAACAGGCCGGCGGAGAGGCCGAAGGCGCCCTCGCACATCGCGTTCGCGACCAGGCCGCGCATGCGCACCAGCTCGGCGTCGTCGGGTGCGCGTGCATCGTGCCCAAGCACGCGTCGGCGCACGGGGCCCAGGCCGACGTAGGCGGCGACGTTGGTGCCGGTGCCCGCGGCTTCCAGCGCCGCGCGCTCGGCGGCGATGTCCGGTGTGCCGCCGCCGTCGATGCCGATGAAGATCGTGCTCACGCCCTGGTGCAGCCAGGGCAGGAGGCGCCGCATCGCCGGATCCTGCGAGCGCAGGTAGGTGTCGGGATGGGTATGCGGGTCGATCAGCCCCGGCGACACCACGTGGCCGCTGGCGTCGATCTCGCGCGCCGCGCGGTAGCGCCGTCGCAGGCCGGGTCCGACTTCGAGGATGCGGTCGCCGCGGATCGCGATGTCGGCGCTCCGGCCGGGCCCGTCGCCACCGTCGAACAGCAGGCCGCCGTGGATCAGGGTGTCAGCTTCATTCCTGGCCTCGACTGCGGACGGCTGCTGCGGCTGCGGCCGACTGGCGCATCCGGCGAGCAGCAGCAGGCAGGCAACCATCAGGCCGCGGCCGGCCCTCATGCGGCGTGCGCGTCCCTGGCGCGAGTGCCGCCACCCCACAGCGCCGGTGCCGCGGGCTGCAGCAGGCCGTCGCGCATGGCCACGCCGCCGGCGTGGTCGTCTTTCAGCCACAGCGGCCCGTCGAGGTCGACGAATTCGGCGTGGCGCGCGATGTGCCACGCCGGCGCGATCGCAAGCGAGGAGCTGATCATGCAGCCGACCATGATCTCGAAGCCCTGCACGCGCGCCGCGTCCAGGAGTTCCAGCGCGCCGGTGAGGCCGCCGGTCTTGTCGAGCTTGATGTTGACCACCTGGTAGCGCCCGCGCAGGCGCGCCAGGTCGTCGGCGGTGTGGCAGGACTCGTCGGCGCACAGGCGCGTGACCGGTACGAATCCGAGCAGGGCGTCGTCCTCGCCGGCAGGGAGCGGCTGCTCGACCAGGTCGATGCGGGCCTCCGCAAGCACCGCCTGCATCGCCTGCAGCAGTTCGAAGGACCAGCTTTCGTTGGGATCGACGATCAGGCGCGCACCGGGCAGCACGTCGCGCACGGCGCGGATCTGTGCGGCGGGATCGGTGGCATCGACCTTGATCTTCACCAGGTCGAGGTGGGCGAGCGCGCGCGCCGCCTCGGCCATGCGTTCCGGCGTGTCGAGGCCCACGGTCTGCGCGCAGACCAGGGGCGGGACATCGGGCTGGCCCAGCAGCGACGCGACCGCGGCCGCCTGCTGCTGCGACTCGAGGTCCCAGAGCGCGCAGTCCAGGGCATTGCGCGCTGCGCCCGGGGACAGCAGTTCGCACAGTCCGCGCCGGTCCAGGCCGCCGGCGATAGCCGGGGCCAGCAGCGAGGCCTGGTCGATCACCGAGGCCACGCTTTCGCCGTAGCGCGCGTAGGGCATCGACTCCCCGCGGCCGGTGCATCCGCCGCGGCTGACCGTCGCCACCACCACTTCGGCCGAGGTGCGCGTGCCGCGCGAGATCCGGAAGGGCGTTGCCAGCATGTGGCTGGCATGCGCCAGGCTCAGCACGGCACCGATTCCAGCAGCCGGTCGACGATCCGCGCCACGCCGCCGCGCATCGGGTCCTGTGCCGGCAGTCCAAGCAGGTCCTCGGCCTCGCGGCAGGCGCGCTCGGCACCGGCCGGGTCGAGCTTCGAGGTGTTGAGTGCCAGGCCGACCGCGACCACGCCGGGACTGGTCAGCCGCGCCGCGGCGAGGTTTGCTTCCAGCGTGGCGGCCAGGCCGGGCAGCGGGTAGTGGCGGAGGCCGCGCATGTGCGGGCGGCCGGGTTCGTGGCACAGCACCAGTGCGTCGGGCTGGGCGCCGTGCAGGAGGCCCAGCGACACACCCGCGTACGAGGGATGGAACAGCGACCCCTGGCCTTCGATCAGGTCCCAGCCGCCATCGTGGCGCTCGGGCGACAGCCATTCGATGCCACCTGAAATGAAGTCGGCGACCACCGCGTCGATCGGGATCCCGCGCCCGGCCACGAAGATGCCGGTCTGGCCGGTGGCGCGGAAGTCGGCGGCCAGGCCGCGGCCGCGCATCTCGGTTTCCAGCGCCAGCGTGGTGTACATCTTGCCGGTGGAACAGTCGGTGCCGACGGTCAGCAGCCGGCGCCCGGCGCGCTTCGCGCCGTTGCCGACGGGCGTGGCCGGCGGGGTGCGGGCGTCGAACAGGTGGCGCCCGTTGCGGCGCGCGGCCTCGACGATCTCCGGGTGCGAGACCAGCCGTTCGTGCAGGCCCGAGGCGACGTTCATGCCGGCATCCAGCGCCGCGATGATGTCCGCGACCGAGTCCGCGCCCAGCCGCCCGCCGGCATTGGCCACGCCAACGATCATGGTGTTGGCGCCGGCGGCGCGGGCCTGGGCGAAGTCCATGTCCGGCACGTGCACGCTGGTCCTGCATTCCGGCCCGCGGAACTGGCCCACGCACCACTCGGGCCGGAACTGCACCAGCCCGCGCGCGGTTTTGGCGGCAAGGTCGTCCGCCGCGTTGCCCAGGTACAGCAGGAACGGCGGCGGCCAGTGCGATGCGTCCGTGGCGGCGGTGGATGAGGCGGAAACGGTGGCGGGCATGGCCTGGTGCGTCCTGTGCGGCCCGGCTGGGCAGGGGGAGTTCCATCTTCGGTCCTGGGCATATGTCCCGCCATTGAAAAGATGCCGGCCGCGCATAACCCGGGGTTATGGCATCGCCGGGCCGCACCGGCCCGGGGAGCTAGAATGGACGGCCCGCCAGGACCGCAGCCACGCCATGACCGAACAGCCGCCCGCCAGCCCGTCGTCCAGCGAAGAATTCAAGCAGGCGGCGCTCGACTACCACCGGGTCGCTCCGCACGGCAAGATCAAGGTGGTCCCGACCAAGGCCCTGGTGACCCAGCGCGAACTGGCCCTGGCGTATTCGCCGGGCGTGGCCTACGCCTGCGAGGCGATCGTGGCCGAGCCCGACGAGGCCAGCACGCTCACCGCCCGCGGCAACCTGGTGGCGGTGATCACCAACGGCACCGCGGTACTGGGCCTGGGCGACATCGGCCCGCTGGCCAGCAAGCCGGTGATGGAAGGCAAGGGCGTGCTGTTCCAGAAGTTCGCCGGCATCGACGTGTTCGACATTGAAGTCGACGAGCGCGATCCCGACAAGCTGGTCGACATCATCGCCAGCCTCGAGCCGACGTTCGGCGGCATCAACCTCGAGGACATCAAGGCGCCGGAATGCTTCATCGTCGAGCGCAAGCTGCGCGAGCGGATGAAGATCCCGGTGTTCCACGACGACCAGCACGGCACCGCGATCATCGTCGGCGCCGCGCTGATCAACGCGCTGGAGATCGCCGGCAAGCGCATCGACGAAGTGAAGATCGCGCATTCCGGCGCCGGCGCGGCCGGCATCGCCTGCCTGGACATGCTGGTGGCGCTGGGCGCGACGCCCGCGAACATCCTCGCCGCCGACCGCGACGGCGTGATCCACACCGGGCGCGAAGGCATGGACCCGGATCGCGCGCGCTACGCCCGCGACACCGCCAAGCGCAGCCTGGCGGAGATCGTGGCGGGTGCCGACGTGTTCCTGGGCTTGTCCGCCGGCGGCGTGCTGACGCCGGACATGGTCAAGACCATGGCCGCGCGGCCGGTGATCCTGGCGTTGGCCAATCCCCACCCCGAGATCCTGCCCGATGTCGCGCGCGCCGCGCGCCCGGACAGCATCATCGCCACCGGCCGCTCCGACTACCCGAACCAGGTCAACAACGTCCTCTGCTTTCCGTACATTTTCCGCGGCGCGCTCGACGTCGGCGCGACCGAAATCAACGAGCGCATGAAGCTCGCCTGCGTGCACGCGATCGCGGACCTGGCCAAGCGGGAATCGTCCGACCTCGGCGCCGCGTACGGCGGCGACGTGCTGTCCTTCGGCCCGGACTACTTCATCCCCCGGCCCTTCGACCCGCGCCTGCTGATGACGCTGGCGCCCGCGGTCGCGGAGGCGGCCATGGAGTCGGGCGTGGCGCGCCGGCCGCTGGCCGACGTCGATGCCTATCGCGAGAAGCTGGGCCAGTTCGTGCACCGCACCGGCCTGGTCATGAAACCGGTCTACGAGCGCGCGCGCGCCGACGTGAAGCGCATCGTCTACGCGGAGGGCGAAGAGGAAACGGTGCTGCGCGCGGTGCAGTCGGTGGCCGACGAGCAGCTGGCGCGGCCGATCCTGATCGGCCGGCCCGAGGTCATCGCACAGCGCATCGAGCGCCTGGGCCTGCGGCTGGAGGAAGGCCGCGACTTCGACCTCACCAACATCCACGACGACCCGCGCTTCGGCGACTACTGGCGCCAGTACCACGCGCTGACCGAACGCCGCGGCGTGACCCCGGACGCGGCCAAGAACCTGGTGCGCTCGCGCGCCACCCTGATCGCGGCGCTGATGGTCCAGCGCGGCGAGGCCGACGGCATGATCTGCGGCCTGGTGGGCCGCTACCACAAGAAGCTCGGCTACCTGCGCACCGTGTTCGGGCTCGACCGCGGGGTGGCCGGCACCTCGGCCATGACCGGCGTGATCAACGACCGCGGCGTGTGGTTCTTCCTCGACACCCACGTGCAGGTCGATCCCACGGCCGAACAGATCGCCGAGGCCACGCTGCAGGGCGCCTACCGGCTCAAGCTGTTCGGCATCGAGCCGCGGGTGGCGCTGCTGTCGCATTCGAACTTCGGCAGCCACGACAACCCGAGCGCGGCGAAGATGCGTCGGGTGCGCGAGATCCTGGTGAAGCGCGCGCCGCGCCTGGACATGGACGGCGAGATGCAGGGCGACACCGCCTGGGACGCGGTGCTGCGCGAGCGCATGTGTCCGAACACCACCCTCACCGGCCGCGCCAACATGTACGTGCTGCCCAACATCGACTCGGCCAACATCGCCTACAACCTTGTGCGGGTGATGACCGACGGCGTGGCGCTCGGACCGATCCTGATGGGCGTCGACCATCCTGCGCACGTGCTGACCGCGGGCAGCACGCCGCGGCGCGTGGTCAACATGACCGCGATCACCGCGGTGGAAGCGCAGATCCGCGCCGCGCGTCGCAGCAGCAGCGGCGCCGGGTCCGCGGAAGCGGACGGCGTCTAGGCGCGAACGAGTCCGCGCGCCAGTTCGACCAGGCGCGCGGGGTCGTCCTTCAGCACCACCGCGTGGGCGTCGGGCAGGTCGCCGGCGCCCTGCGGCGGCTCGGCACCGGTCAGGATCACGTAGCAGGCCTCCGGCGCATGCCGCCGGGCCGCCGCCAGGGCCTCCGCGCAGGACCAGCCGGGGAGGTTGAGGTCGCAGAGCACCAGATCCGGGACGAAGCCATCGCAGGCCGCGGGCAGCGCGCTTTCGCGCTGGACGCTGCGGCATTCGATCACGATCCGGGCCTCGCGCAGCGCGAATTCCGTCAGCTCGGCGTCGTCGCGCGAATCATCCACGATCAGCACGCGGAGCACGGCGACGTCAGCCTTCGCCCGGGGACTCGTTGAGCACCGCCCAGAACTTGCCCAGCGTGCGCACGGCCTCGAAGAACTGGTCGACATCGACCGGCTTCACCACGTAGGCATTGACGCCGAGGTCCCAGCTGCGCGCAAGGTCGTTCTCTTCGCGCGAGGACGACAGGATCACCACCGGCATGCGCTTGAGGCTCTCGTGCTTGCGCAGCTCGGTGAGGACCTCCAGGCCGTCCATGCGCGGCATCTTGATGTCGAGCAGCAGCACGGCCGGGTCGCCCTCGGGACGGTCGGCGAACTTGCCGCGGCGGAACAGGTAGTCGAGCGCCTCCACGCCGTCCTCGACGTGGACGATCGGGTTGGCGAGGTGGGCGTCCCTCAAAGCGTCGACGGCCATCTCGGCGTCGTGCGGGCTGTCCTCGGCGAGGAGGATCGTGCGGATGGCGGTCATGCGGTCTGACTCCGTTGGCTCAGGTCGAGGTTGGCTGGGAGAGTGAAATGGAAAGTAGCGCCCTTGCCGGGCTCGGCTTCGGCCCAGATGCGGCCATTGTGCCGGGTGACCACGCGCTTTGCGCTGGCCAGGCCGATGCCGGTGCCGCTGAATTCGCTGGGGGCATGCAGGCGCTGGAACACGCCGAACAGCTTTCCGGCGTAGGCCATGTCAAAGCCGGCGCCGTTGTCGCGGACGCTGAAGACGTGCTCGCCGTCGGCGCCCAGGGCGTGCTCGACGGTGACGGTGGCCGGTTCGCTCTGCATGCTGTACTTGACCGCGTTGCCCATCAGGTTGCCCCAGAGCTGGCGCAGCATGTTCTCGTCGGCCACCAGCACCGGCATCGGCCCGATGTGCCACTGCACGTGGTGGTCCGGGGCCTCGGTCGCGACGTTGCTGTCGAGCATCGCCCGGGTTTCCTCGACCAGCGACTGGATGTCCACCGCCTGCAGGCGCAGCGCGCTGCGGCCCAGGCGCGAGTAGACCAGCAGGTCGTCGATCAGCTCCGACATGCGCTTTGCCGAGCCGCCGATCACGCCGAGGTAGTGGGCGCCCTTTTCATCGATGCCTTCGCCCAGGTGGCGGCGCAGCTTGTCGGCAAAGCCGGCGATGTGGCGCAGCGGCGCGCGCAGGTCGTGCGAGACCGAATAACTGAAGGCCTCGAGCTCGCGGTTGACGTCGGACACCTGCTCGACCTTGCCTTCCAGCTGGCGGTTCAGGTCGCGGATGTGCTCTTCGCTGGCCTTCTGCAGGCTGATGTCGCTGGCGGTCACCAGGGCGACGGTGTCGTCAATGTCGGGAAGCTCCATCAGGCGCGCGTTGACCAGCATCACGCGCTGCATGGAATCCGCGGTGCGCTGCGTGAGCTCGTAATCCCAGAGTTCACGGTCGCGGCCGCAGACGTCGCGCAGCCGGCGCAGCGTTTCCTCGTCGTTCCAGGCGCCGGAGCCAACCTCGGACAGCAGCTGCCCGCGGCCATCCTCCTGGAGCCCGAACAGCTCGCTGAAGGCGGCGTTGTGCATCACGATGCGCAGCGACTTGTCGAGCAGCACGATCGGCTCGCGCACGGTGTCCAGCACGGCCGCGGCGCGCAGGTTGGCGCGCTGCGAGGCGATTTCTGCGAGGCCGCGCCGGTCGGAGTCGCGGGCGGCCAGCGTGGCCAGGCCGACCAGCAGCAGGATCTGCGCGAACAGGGTGCCGCCGGACAGCCACGATGCCTGGCTGCGCGCACGTTCCGCGATCGCGGTGCGTTCGGCGAGCAGCATGCGCTCGGCATTCACCATTTCCGCGATCGGCGCCTGCACCGGGAACTGCTCCGCCAGCCGCTGCAGCTCCGCGTGGTCGACTCCTCCGCCGGGCGCGACCAGGCGCTCGATCTGGTCCAGGCGCTGGCTGATGCTCTGGCGCAGACGGCCGATGCGCACCTGCTGCTCGGCCGAGTCGCGGGTGAGCTCCTCGATGGTGTCCAGCGTCGGCCCGATCACCGTGAGGCTGTAGTCCATGCGCTCCTCGAGAATCGGCGCGTCGGCGCCGAGCAGGCGTTCGAGGGTGACCGCCTCGATGTTGCGCACCGCGGCGCTGGCGATCTGCAGGGCGGCCTCGACCTGCAGCGTGTGCGCCACCATGGTCTCGGCGTCGCGGTTGCGCTCCTCGGCCATGCGCAGCAGCAGGAACGGCGCGACCACGATCACGAGCACGGCCAGGACCAGCAGCGGGATGCGCCAGCGGGAGGCGACCAGTGGCGTGGCGGCGGAGGGCATCGGCGACGGGTTCCCCTGGGTGGTTCGGTGCGCTGGCGCGCAGGAGCGCCGGCCAGCCGCAGGATCATCGTCCAAGCGGGTGCCATCAGGCAAACGCGCTGGCCGGCCCCGACGGCGGCGCTGGTAGAATCGGGGGTCCCAAGACCCACGACAGACGCGGCCGGTGTGCCGTTGCGGAGCAGAGCATGAACAGCTGGCTGAACGACGTCCTCGAGAACGATCCGGATCCGACCGAGTCCCGCGAGTGGCTGGAGTCCCTGAAGGCGGTCATCGATGCCGAAGGCACCGGGCGCGCCCACCAGCTGCTGGAAGGCATGGTCGAGCTGACCCGCCGCGCCGGCGCCCACCTGCCGTTCGCACCGACCACCGAGTACATCAACACCATTCCGCCGCACCTGGAGCCGAAGATCCCCGGCGACCAGACCATGGAATGGCGCATCCGCTCGATCATCCGCTGGAACGCGATGGCGATGGTGGTGCGCGCCAACCGCAAGCCCGGCGACCTCGGCGGCCACATCGCGAGCTTCGCCTCCAGCGCGACGCTGTACGACGTCGGCTTCAACCACTTCTGGCGCGCGCCCTCGGAAGACCACCCCGGCGACCTGCTTTATATCCAGGGACATTCCTCGCCGGGCATCTATGCGCGCTCCTTCCTCGAGGGCCGCATCAGCGAGTCGCAGATCGACCACCTTCGCATGGAGGTGGACGGCCGCGGTATCCCGTCCTACCCGCATCCCTGGCTGATGCCGGACTACTGGCAGACGCCCACGGTGTCGATGGGCCTGGGCCCGATCGCCGCCATCTACCAGGCGCGCAACTGGAAGTACCTGGAGGCCCGCGGCCTGATGCCGAAGTCCGACCGCAAGGTCTGGTGCTTCCTCGGCGACGGCGAGACCGACGAGCCGGAGAGCCTGGGCGCGATCTCGATCGCCGGCCGCGAGGGCCTGGACAACCTGGTCTTCGTCATCAACTGCAACCTGCAGCGCCTGGACGGCCCGGTGCGCGGCAACGGCAAGATCATCCAGGAGCTGGAAGGCAACTTCCGCGGCGCCGGCTGGAACGTCCTCAAGACCATCTGGGGCAGCTACTGGGATCCGCTCCTGGCCCGCGACAAGGACGGCATCCTGCGCAAGCTGATGATGGAAACCGTCGACGGCGAGTACCAGAACTGCAAGGCCTTTGGCGGCAAGTACACGCGCGACAATTTCTTCGGCAAGTATCCCGAGACCGCGGCGATGGTCGCCAACCTGTCCGACGACGACATCTGGCGCCTCAACCGAGGCGGCCACGACCCGCACAAGGTGTACGCGGCGTACCGGAGCGCGGTCGAGACCAGGGGCCAGCCCACGGTGATCCTGGCCAAGACGGTCAAGGGCTACGGCATGGGCTCGTCCGGCGAGGCGCTGAACCCGACCCACCAGACCAAGAAGCTCGATGACGAGGCCGTGCGCGCGTTCCGCGACCGCTTCAAGATCCAGCTCGACGACGAGCAGCTGAAGGACGGCGCGGTGCCGTTCTTCCACCCCGGCGAGAAGTCCGAGGAAATCGAGTACATGAAGGAGCGCCGCGCCGCGCTCGGCGGCTACCTGCCGCAGCGGCGCCGCAAGAGCACCGAAACGCTCGCCGCGCCGAAGCTGGAGGTGTACGAACGCCTGCTCAAGGACACCGGCGAGCGAGAGATCAGCACCACGATGGCCTTCGTGCAGTCGCTCGGCATCACCCTGCGCGACAAGAAGGTGGGCCCGCGCGTGGTCCCGATCGTCTGCGACGAAGCGCGCACCTTCGGCATGGAAGGCCTGTTCCGCCAGATCGGCATCTACGCCCCGGACGGCCAGAAGTACAAGCCGGTCGACCGCGACCAGCTGATGTACTACCGCGAGGACGCCACCGGCCAGGTGTTGCAGGAAGGCATCTCCGAGGCCGGCGCGTTCGCCTCCTGGATGGCGGCCGCGACCAGCTACAGCAGCAACGACCTGCCGATGCTGCCGTTTTACATCTACTACTCGATGTTCGGCTTCCAGCGCGTCGGCGACGCCGCCTGGCAGGCAGCCGACATGCGCGCGCGCGGTTTCCTGCTGGGCGCCACCGCCGGTCGCACCACGCTCAACGGCGAGGGCCTGCAGCACGAGGACGGCCACAGCCACCTGCTGGCCGGTGCGATCCCCAACTGCCGCGCCTACGATCCGACCTTCGCCGGCGAGGTGGCGGTGATCCTGCAGGAGGGCATGCGCCGCATGCTTGATGAACAGCAGGACGAGTACTGGTATCTCACGCTGATGAACGAGAACTACGTCCACCCGGCGCTGCCCGAGGGCGCGGCCGAGGGCGTGATCCGCGGCATGTACCTGCTCAAGGACGCCGGCAAGCCGAAGAAGGGCGAGCTGCGCGTGCAGCTGATGGGCTCGGGCACGATCCTGCGCGAGGCGATCGCCGCGGCGGAGCTGCTGGACAAGGACTTCGGCGTCACCGCCGACATCTGGTCCTGCCCCAGCTTCACCGAACTCAGCCGCGACGGCTTCGATGTCGAGCGTTGGAATCGCCACAACCCGGAAGCGAAAAAGCCGCGCAAGGCCTACATCACCGGGCTGCTTGAAGGCCGCCAGGGCCCGGCGATTGCCGCCACCGATTACGTTCGCGCCTTCGCCGACCAGGTCCGCGCCTTCGTGCCGATGCACTACACGGTGCTGGGTACCGACGGCTTCGGCCGTTCGGACACCCGTGCGAACCTGCGCCGCCATTTCGAGGTCGACCGCTTCCACATCGCCCACGCCGCGATCGCCGCGCTGGCGAAGGACGGCACCATGACCGCGAAGGACGCGGCGCGCGCGCTGAAGCTTTACAGGATCGATACGGATCGGCCGAACCCGCTGCACGCGTAAGGGTTCGGATACGCGGCGGCGGAGAGTGTGCAGGCACTCCGCCGGCGTCGCGGTGGAGCTGCTCCTTATTGCCGGCGGAGTACCCACCGCCCGCCGCCTGCGCGCCTTCGAGCGGGATCTTCGGCAGGTTGCTGTTGCAGTTGCAGTTGCAGGGACTAAACGACCTCCACCCGCATGTCCCCGGTCTCGATCAGCCGCTGGTGCCATGACAGCGCCTCGCCCAGCAGGTGCGGCGTGTGCTTGCCGTAACCGTCGCGGCAGGCGCGGTCGAAGTAGTCCTGCAGCATCGGCCGGAAGTCGGGGTGCGCGCAGTGGGCGATGACCTGCTTCGCGCGCTGCGTGGGTGAGAGTCCGCGCAGGTCGGCCAGGCCCTGTTCGGTCACCAGCACCATGGTGTCGTGCTCGGTGTGGTCGACGTGGCTGGCCATCGGCACGATGCCGGAAACCTTGCCGTCCTTGGCCGTGCTGGGGGACATGAACACCGACAGGTAGCCGTTGCGCGCGAAGTCACCCGAGCCGCCGATGCCGTTCATGATCCGGCTGCCGGCGATATGGGTCGAGTTGACGTTGCCGTAGATGTCGGCCTCGATCATGCCGTTCATCGCGATGCAGCCCAGGCGACGGATGATTTCTGGATGGTTGGAGATCTCCTGCGGCCGCAGCAGGATGCGCTTGCTGTAGAAATCCACGTTGGCGGTGAATTCCTCGATGCCCGCGGGGCTCAGCGAGAACGAGGTCGCCGATGCCATGCGCAAGGTACCGTCCTTGAGCAAGCCCAGCATGCCGTCCTGGATCACTTCGGTGTAGGCGGTCAATCCGCGGAAGCCGCTGCTGGCGAGGCCGGCGAGCACGGCGTTGGCGATGTTGCCCACGCCCGATTGCAGCGGGAGCAGCTGCTCCGTCAGGCGGCCACGCCGGATTTCATGGCGCAGGAATTCGATCAGGTGGCCGGCAATCTGCTTCGAGGCCTCGTCAGGCGGATTGAACGGAGAGTTGCGGTCGGGAGCATGGGTTTCGACCACCGCCACGACCTTGTCGGGATCCACGCGCAGCCAGGGTTCGCCGATGCGGTCGTCCGGATGTTCAAGCAGGATCGGCTTGCGGTGCGGCGGCAATGCGGTGCCGTGATACACGTCATGCATGCCATCGAGCGCGGCTGGCTGCCAGCTGTTCACCTCGAGGATGACCTTGTCGGCCTGTTCGAGCCAGGTCTTGTTGTTGCCGACCGACGACGAGGGGATGAGGCTGCCGTCTTCGCGGATCCCGGAGACTTCGACAATCGCGACGTCGATGTCACCGAAGAAGCCGAACCAGGTGTGCTGGGCGACGTGGCTCAGGTGGATGTCGATGTAATCCAGGCTGCCGGCGTTGATGCGTTCGCGCACGGCGGGATCGGACTGATAGGGCAGGCGCAGCTCCATGCCTTCGACGTTGGCCAGCGCGCCATCAAGCTCGGGTGCGGTCGAGGCGCCGGTCAGCACCTTGATGCGAAAGCGCTCGCCAGCCGCGTTGGCCCGCTCCATTCGCGCTGCAAGCGCCTGCGGCACCGCCTTGGGATAGCCCGCGCCGGTGAAACCGCTCATGGCTACCGTCATGCCTGGCTCGATGACGGATGCGGCGGCATCGGCGGAAACCAGGCGGTCACGGAACAGGGGGTGCTTGATGCGTTCGGTCACGAAGGGCTCTGCGGATGATTCGAACGTTGATTTTAAGGCCTGCACAGACGCGCCCGGGCCGCCGACGGGAATGCAGCGTTGCAATGCAGAGGCCCCCGCAAGCGGGGGCCTCGTGGTCATGCTGTACATGGCCGGCTGTCGCAGCCGGCTGTTGCAGCCGGTGGATCAGCGACCGTCGCGGTCGGCATCGCCGGGCATGCGTTCCTCGACGCGGTGCCAGGCGTCCTTGACCGCGGCCTTGGCGTCCTGCCAGCCCAGGCGCGACTCGCCCTTGGCCTGCTCCCAGCCGCGCTCGAGTTCGGACTCGGTCTGCGGAGACCACGACGCCTGCGGACGCGAGGTGCGCGCCTGGGTGCCGTAGCGGTAGGCCGAGCGGTAATCGTCAAAACCGAAGCCGTCGCTGTAGTAGTCGGTCTTGTCGTACTGCTTCGAGTAGTGCTGGTCCGTATCCTCATAGGCGCTGTAGGTGCGGTCCGTGCGGGTATACGCATCCTGCACCGCGGGCCGCGCCGTGTCCCAGTCCAGGCTCGATTCGCCTCGGGCCTCGTTCCAGCGCTGCTGCAGCTGCGGCTCGGCTTCGTTCCATTCGCGCCGGCCGGACTCGTTGCGGTACTCGGTGCCCATGCGGTAGGCGGGCGCGTAATCGCGGTCGAAGTCGCGGTTGGCCTGGTAGTACTCGCGGTTGCCGGCATCCTGTCGCCAGTATTCGACTTCGGCCGTCGGGTCGACGCGTTCTGCAAGCGACTTGCCGCCAGCGGCGCCGCCCACGGCACCGATGCCACCTCCGACCAGGGTGCCGATGGGGCCGAAGAGGCTGCCGACGGCAGCACCGGCCAGCGCGCCGGCCGTGCCTCCGGCGGCCACGCCGACGGGATGCGAACCCGGGGCGCCACTGATCGGATCGCGGTTTGCGTCGCGGGAATCGTCTCGATTGTTCATCTGTGCATTTCCTGCCGTGTCGGGGGAATATCGACTATGGCGCGCGACCGGTTGCGGCGGCGTGGAGGCTGCGCGATGCGCGCATAACATTTGCCTGCATGCAAGCCATTCAGGCAAAGAAGGTTCTTCGCCCACCTGAGGCAGGAGCACGGATGGAGTGCCGCAGCGCCGCCAGGCAGCTTCCCGCCCCCGCTCCTGGCTTCACGACATGCGATTGCGTACTTGGTCGAAGAACCCGAAAAAAAGACACCGGCGCGTGGCCGGTGTCCTTCGGGTGCCGCGGTCGGCCCGGACTTATTCGGTCGGGTCGACCCGCATGCCGGTGGTATCGACATCGGTCACGCCCTCAATCCCGGACGCGATGCGAAGGGCCTCGTCGATCTGCGCCTGGCTGTCGACATCACCGCTCAGGGTGACCACGCCGTTGACCGTCTCGACCTCGACCTGCAACCCGGCGACATCTTCGTCTGCGAGCAGGCTGGCCTTGACCTTGGTGGTGATCCAGGTGTCATCGACAGGCTGGTCCGAATCCCCCTTGTCGCGGTCGGTCTGCGGGTCGTTGTCATTGGCAACGGCGTTGCCGCCGGCAACGAGCAGTGCCAGAGCGGCTGCGATAAGACCGGTGTGCTGGATGCGCGTATTCATGTTCGATGCTCCGCTGTGGTCGTGGGGCGCCGATCTTCCAGCGGCCTGCATCGACGTGGCGTGAGCGGCGAAACCGCGGATGAACGCGTTCATCCGCATTTCGCGCCGGGTCGCAAACACTGCCTCCACCCCCACATGGAGATGCTCGATGAAACACGTAAACAGCCTGGCCATCGGCCTTTCGCTCGCACTGTGCGTCGCCGGCACCGCCGTCGCCCAGGATGCGCGCACGTCCGCCGACGCCATGACCGCCCCCCAGGTCCGGGCGACGCTGGAAGCCGAGGGCTATACGAAGATCAACGACGTCGAATTCGAAGACGGCGTCTGGAAGGCCGATGCGCGCAGCGCCGATGGCCAGCGCGTGGAGCTGCGCATCGATCCGGCCAACGGCACCGTCTATCCCGAAGACAAGGTCGCGGGGTTGAGCGAAGCCGATGTGCGCGCGAAGCTCTCGGCGGCCGGGTACGGCAATGTGCATGACGTCGATTTCGACGATGGCATGTGGACCGCCGAAGCCGAGGATGCCAACGGCAAGGACGTCGAGCTCACGCTCGATCCCGACACCGGCAAGGTGGTCGGCAAGGTCCGCGACTGAGCACGCCGACAGCTGCGGTCAGGCCGTGCATGGGCGGGACGCCTCCGGGCGCCCCGCTTTTTTATCCAGGGTCGCCCGGCCCGGCGGACCGGGCAGGGTCACGCTTCAGTCGGAGTCGACTGCGTCGGGCGCGTCGCGGAAATAGGGTTCGACGCGACCGTTGATCTTCATCGTCATCGGATTGCCGCGACGGTCGAGCGCGCGGCCCACGGCCACGCGGATCCAGCCTTCGCTGATGCAGTATTCCTCGACGTTGGTGCGCTCGTCGCCGTTGAAGCGGATGCCGATGCCGCGCTGCATGGCCTCCTCGTCGTAGTGGGGGCTGCGCGGGTCGTTGCTGAGCCGGTCGGGCGGGGTCGTCTGGGTCATCGTGTATTCCGAGTTGGAGGCGCGATCCGGGCCGGAGGGCGCGCGGCGCAAGAGGATACGCGGCCGCGGCGCGTGCCGTTCAGCCGAGCGGCCGGCCTTCGGGCGCGCCGCGGCCCAGCAGGTCCGGCAGGGGATCGCCGTCGGCGGTGAAGCCCAGGGACACCGAGTTCAGGCAGTGGCGCTCGCCGGTGGGCGGCGGGCCATCGGGGAAGACGTGGCCGAGGTGGCTGCCGCAGCGCGCGCAGACCTCCTCCACGCGCACCATGCCGTGGCTCATATCGCGCACATAGCGGATGTGCGCCGGCTCGAAGGGCGCCGTGAAGCTGGGCCAGCCTGTGCCGGAATCGAACTTCGCGCTGGCGCGGAACAGCGGCAGGCCGCAGAAGCCGCAGGTGTAGGTGCCCTCGCGCTTGTTGTCCAGGAACGCGCCGCAGAACGGGGCTTCGGTGCCGTGCGCGAGCAGCACGCGGCGGGCGTCGTCGTCCAGCGCATCGCTCAGGGCGCGGCGGCTGGCGTCGTCCGGTGGGGTCAGGTCGAAGGCGGACATGCTGGGCTCCTGCAGGCGATCGAGGCCGCCATTATCGCCTGCGGGCGCGTTGCGTCGCCCCTGGCGGCGTGCGTTGGCGATCACGGCGCGCATCTGCGCGCGATCGCGATGCCGCGAGATCGGCACCGCGCCGAGCGCGATCGCACGCACGCGCAGTTCGGCGGTGACGTCGTAATGCGCGCCGCTGGTCCTGTCCTGGAACGCGTGGCGCGGCATGCCCAGGGCACCCGCGAAGGCGTGCAGCTCGTCCAGTGTGTCGGCCATCAGGTGCGCCCAACGGCGGCCGCGCCACAGGGTCACGGCATCATCCACGTAGACCGCCATCGGGCCGTCAGTCGTTCCCGCGCGCGAGGTCGTTGCGGACCCAGTCGTCGACCAGGCGCTTTTCGTGGCGCAGCAGGTCGCCGCTCGCGACCGTGCCCCCGGCGCGATGCAGGAAGCCCAGGTCGGTGAGCTCGCGCGTGCCGCTGTCGACGACCGTGCCCGCGGCGTCGAAGCGCGTGTACGAAAGCGCGATGCTGGGGGGGTAGATGTCGCGGACGATGCGCACGTGGTCGCTGCGGCCGGCGGCGGGTTCGAAGTCGCCGGCGCGCTTGATGTCGGTGATCTCGACGTCCAGGCGTTCGCCGGGCGCCAGCACGCCGGCGGCGCGCTTCGCCAGGTGCCTGGCGATCTGGCGGACCCAGTCGCCCTGCCTGGCCTCGAAGCGGTTGCGGCTGAAGCGGAGTTCGCTGAATCCGGCCGGATCCGACCACGACACGGCAACCGGGCCCTCCTGGTCCAGGCTGCGCGGGTAGTCCGCGTCGGTGACGCTGATGGCGGCGGCCGGCCCCGCCAGCGACAGCGCGGCGGTGAGCACGGCGGCGGCGATGGAGGCTCGAATGCGTCGTGCGCGAATCATGGCGGCGCTCCTTGCGGCGGGAAAATCCAGTCTGCTACCCGGGGCCGCGGGCTGCAATCAATGCGCGACCGCCGGACAAGCAGTGTTCAGAAGCGGCAGCAGCGCCTCCCATGCGTGCGCGGCGATCGCCGGCTGCGCGGCCGCGGTGGGGTGCAGGTTGTCGTCCTGGAAGCTGGCGCGGTCGTGGGCGACGGGTTCCAGCAGGAAGGGCAGCAGCGGGACGTCGAAGAACCGCGCCAGCAGCCGGTAGGTCCGCTCGAAGCCCTGCGCGTATTCGGGACCGAGGTTGGGCGGCATGCGCATGCCGACCAGGAGCACGTCCGCGCCCACGTGCTGCGATGCACCGATCATCCGCGCCAGGTTGCGATGCAGCTCCGGGAGGGGCAGGCCGCGCAGCGCGTCGTTGGCACCCAGCGCGATCACCACCACCGCCGGATGGTGGTGCAGGACCTCCCCGACCACGCGAGCCGAACCGCCGGCGCTGGTCTCGCCGCTGATGCTCGCGTTGGCGATGCGACAGCCCGGATGCTCGCGTGCGATGCGCCCCTCCAGCAGCGAGACCCAGCCTTCCCCGGCCGACAGGCCGTAACCCGCGGAAAGCGAATCGCCCATCACCAGCACGGTGCGCCGGGCGTCGTCGCCGGCAGCGGCCTGGCGCGCGGACGCGGGCGCCGCGGCACCCAGGGCGAACGCGGCCAGGACCGGTAGCAGAAGGGCCGGCAGGCCCGACGCCAGGCGCCGGCGGGCGGGCAGGGTTCGTCGCAACATCAACGTTCTCGCTGTCGTGCGCCGGGTCCCGACGCCAGGACACATGATGCCCGAGTGCCTGTCGGGCTTCCGTCGCGGTCGCCTGCATGCCTGCCGACCAGTGGCGCCCGTGCTTCGGGCCTGAACGCTCCCGGGGCTGGAGAAGGATCTTTCACGTCGCATGGTCCGCGGCTCGCGCAGCATCGCCGGCATCCGCAGCCCGAGGAGTGCCGAATGACGCCTGCCAAGCCGCTTGCCCTGATGCTCTGCGCCATCATCGGGACCGCCCTGCCCGCAGCGCACGCGCGCCAGGAGGCGCCGTCGCCGCCTGAGGCCGAAGCGCCGGCGAGTGCCCCCGGGCACCCCGCGAATGATCCCGCCAACGCCACCGGCGAGCACGCCATGCTGCGCGCTCAGGTGCTGCTGGACCGTGCGCACTTCTCGCCGGGCGAGATCGACGGCCGCGGCGGTGGCAACACGCAGCGTGCGATCGCCGCATTCCAGGAAAGCCACGGGCTTGACGCCAGCGGCGAGCTCGACGATCCCACCCGGAAGGCGCTGGACGCCGACGCGGCACCGGTCCTGGTCGAATACGTGATTGCCGCCGCCGATGTGGCCGGCCCGTTCAACGCCCTGCCCGGCGACATGATGGAACAGTCCCGCCTGGAGTCCCTCGGCTTCGAGAGCGCCGCGGAAGCCCTGGGCGAGAAGTTCCACGCCAGCCCGGGCCTGTTGCAGCGCCTGAACCCCGACAAGGACCTCGCGGCCGCGGGGACGCGCATCCTGGTCCCGGCGGTGGAGTCTGGCGCTCCGCTGCCGGAGGTCGCGAAGGTGGTCGTCGACAGGTCCGACTCCGTGGTGCGGCTGCTGTCCGCGGCGGGCGAAGTCGTCGCCCAGTACCCGGCGTCCACGGGCAGCGAACACGATCCGCTGCCGATCGGCGAATGGACGATCAAGGGCGTCGCCAGCGATCCATCCTTCCACTACAACCCCGAGCTGTTCTGGGACGCCGACCCCGCCCACGCCAAGGCCACGCTGGCGCCGGGGCCCAACAATCCGGTCGGCGTGGCCTGGGTGGACCTGTCCAAGGAGCACTACGGGATTCACGGCACGCCGGCGCCGGCGCACGTCGGCAAGACCGACTCCCATGGCTGCATCCGGCTGACCAACTGGAACGTGCGCGCGCTCGCGGCCGCGGTTGCGCCCGGCATGCCGGCGGTACTGCAGGAATAGCCGGTGAAATACCTGGCCTGGGTGTTCGCCGGACTGCTGCTGGCCGCCGCCGTGCACATCGCGACGATGGCGCCTGCGGAGCGCGCCCGCATCCTGCGGATCGCGCCCGCGTCGCAGGTACCGTCGACCGGCGGCGCGTCGAACGTCGCGAGCGCAGGCGCGGGCGATGCTCGACCTGGTGAGGCCGGGATGGCCGATGCGCCGGACACGGGCACGCACACGCGCTCGCGCGCTGCGTCGCCCGCTGAACCCGGAGGCATGCCGGCGGCTCCAGGCACTGCCGCTCGGGCGCAGCACGATCCAGCGCCGTCCGAGGGACTGTTGCTGCCGGTGCAGGGCGTCGAGCCGTCCGCGCTGTCGCCGACGTACGACGACGCCCGTGGCGAAGGCCGGGTGCACGAGGCGCTGGACATCATGGCGCCGACCGGCACGCCGGTGCTGGCGGTGGCCGACGGCCACGTGGAGAAGCTGTTCGACAGCCGGCAGGGCGGGCTGACCATCTACCAGTTCGATCCCGACGCACGCTTCGCCTACTACTACGCGCACCTGGACAGCTACGCGCCGGGCCTGGCGGAGCAACAGCAGGTCAGCCGCGGCCAGGTGATCGGCCATGTCGGCAGCAGCGGCAATGCCGATCCAGCCGCGCCACACCTGCATTTCGCCATCTTCGTGCTGGGACCCGAAAAGCAGTGGTGGAAGGGCAGGCCGATCGATCCCTACCCGCTGTTCGCGACGCCGCGCTGAGCCTTGCCGACGGCCGGTCGAGCGGCCAGGCGGGTGGCCGCCAACCGATGGCACGCCTGCGCGGGGCCCGGGCCCGATATCCTTGCCGGCCCACGCACCAGGAAGCTTCCATGGCCGGACAGGCATCGTCGGACACCGCATGCATGCCAGCGCCTGCACTCGCCGCGCAGTCACTGGGCAAGCGCGTGCAGCTGCCGGGCGGCGAACTGGTGATCCTGGACGGCGTCGGTTTCAGCATCGCCCGCGGTGAAAGCGTGGCGGTGGTCGGCCCGTCGGGGTCCGGCAAGAGCACGCTGCTGTCGCTGCTCGCGGGCCTGGATGCGCCCAGCTCCGGCACGGTGTCGATCGACGGCGCGGCGCTGTCCACGCTCGACGAGGACGGCCGCGCGAAGGTGCGCGGCGACAAGGTCGGCTTCGTGTTCCAGAACTTCCAGCTGTTGCCCTCGCTGACGGCGCTGGAGAACGTGATGCTGCCGCTGGAGCTGCGCGGCGAAGCCGATGCCGGATCGCCGGCGCGCGCGATCCTGGACCGCGTTGGCCTGGGCGAGCGCCTGGGCCACTACCCGCGGCAGCTCTCTGGCGGCGAGCAGCAGCGCGTGGCGGTGGCGCGCGCCTTCGTCACCGGGCCCTCGCTGCTGTTCGCCGATGAGCCGACCGGCAACCTCGACACCACCACCGGCCAGGCCATCATCGAGCTGCTGTTTGCGCTCAACCAGGACGCCGGCACGACCCTGGTGCTGGTGACGCACGACGAACACCTTGCCGCGCGCTGCGGGCGCACGCTCCGCATCGAGGGCGGGCGCCTGGTGGCCGACAGCGGCCCGGCGGCATGAAGGTCGCCCGTCTTGCCTGGCGCCAGCTGAGGCGGGACCTGGCCTCGGGCGACGTGCGCATCCTGCTGGCGGCGCTGGTGCTGGCGGTGGTGGCGGTGACCGCGGTCGGCTTCGTCACCGACCGCGCCGCGCGTGCCCTGGCGATCGAAGCCAACCGCCTGCTTGGCGGCGACGCGGTGCTGCGCGCTGACGCGCCGATCGAGGGCCCGGTGCGGTTGGCGGCGGAGGCTCCGGGCCTGCGGCACGCCGACACCGTGGAACTCGACACCATGGTGCGCGTAGGGCGCGGCGCCGATGCGCAGCTCAAGCTGGGCGAGCTGCGCGCGCTGGGCGAGGGCTTCCCGCTGCGCGGCGAGTACCGCATCGCCGCGGCCGACGGCGTCGAGCACGTGGCCGACGGCGTGCCCGCCCCGGGCACGCTGTGGATGAGCCGCGGCGGCGCCGAGACTTTGGGCGCCCGCATCGGCGACAGCATCGGCATCGGCACGCTGGAGCTGCGGCTGGAGGCCCTGGTGCTGCAGGAGCCCGATGCCGCGCTCGACTACTTCAACGTCGCGCCCAAGGTCTTCATCCATCCCGGCGATCTCGCCGCCACCGGCCTGGTCCAGGAGGGCAGCCGCATCCGCTACCGCCTGGTGGTCGCGGGCGATGCCGGCGCCGTGGAGCGCTTCACCGCCGTTGCCCGCGACGGCCTTGCGCGCGGCCAGCGCCTGGAAACGGCCGCCGACGCGCGTCCCGAAGTGCGCTCGGCGCTCGACCGCGCCGGGCGCTTCCTGGGCCTGGCGGCCCTGGTCTCGGTGGTCCTGGCCGCGGTGGCGGTGGCCATGGCTGCACGCCGCCACAGCGCGCGCCATCTGCAGGGCGCCGCGGTCATGCGCTGCCTGGGCGCAAGCCAGGCGACGCTCGCGGGGATCCACGTCGGCGAGCTGCTGCTGCTCGGGCTGATGGCCTGCAGCGCGGGGGTGGCCATCGCCTGGGGGCTGCAGTGGGTGATCGGCGGCTGGCTGGCCGGCATGCTCGGCATCGACATCCCGCCCGCCGGCCCGCTGCCGGCCTTGGGCGGCTACGGCGTGGGCATGGTGGTGTTGCTGGCCTTCGCCGTGCCGCCGGTGCTTGCACTGCGCCGGGTGCCTGCGCTGAGCGTGCTGCGCCGCGACCTGGATCCCACCGAGCCCGCGGCGCTTGTCGTGCTGGCCGCCGGCGTGGCCGGCATCGGCGCACTGCTGTGGTGGCAGGCGGGATCGGCGACGCTTGCGATCGCGATGCTGGCCGGCATCGCGGCCACCCTGGGCGCGCTGGCGCTGCTGGCCTGGCTGATGATCCTGGCCGTGCGCCGGCTGCGCACGCGCCTGCGCGGGGCCGCGCGCTACGGCCTGGCCAACGTCAGCCGCCGCGCGGGTACCAGCATCGCCCAGGTTTCGGCGCTGGGCCTCGGCCTGATGGCCCTGCTGCTGCTGATCTTCGTGCGCACGGACCTGGTCGGGCGCTGGCAGCTGGCGCTGGCCGAAGAGGCCCCCAACCGCTTCATCGTCAACGTCCAGCAGGACCAGCTCGACGGCCTCGCCGCGATCGCCACCGCGCAGGGCCTGTCCGAGCCGGTCCTGTATCCGATGGTGCGCGGGCGCCTGGCGACGCACAACGGAGCCGTGGTCAGCGGCAGCGACTTCGCCGGTGACGGTGGCGGCGGGGACTCACGCCGTGCGCAGCGCCGCGCCGACCGCGAATTCAACCTG
This sequence comes from Luteimonas yanweni, assembly GCF_039548475.1. NCBI lineage: Bacteria > Pseudomonadati > Pseudomonadota > Gammaproteobacteria > Lysobacterales > Lysobacteraceae > Luteimonas > Luteimonas yanweni. The sequence goes on from NZ_JBCLVC010000018.1 coordinate 77,517, forward strand.
TCCACGGCCACGGCCCTGCGTGACGACAACCGCGTCACCGCAGGCGCGTTCTGGGGACCGGAAGGCGGCGAGGGGACGGAGCTGTCTGTCGAGGCCGGCTTCGCCGAATCGCTGGGCTGGGCGCTGGGCGACCGGATTGCCTTCGACATCGCCGGGCGCCGCCTCGAAGGCCGGGTCACCAGCCTGCGCGAGGTCGAGTGGGAGAGCTTCCGGCCGAACTTCTTCGTGCTGTTCTCGCCCGGCGCGCTGGATGCCTACCCGGCCAGCTGGATCACGGCGGTCAGCGTGCCGCAGGGCGATACCGCGTTCACCCGCGCGCTGGTGCAGCGCTACCCGAATGTTTCGGTGATCGACATTGACGCCCTGCTGGAGCAGGTGCGCAACACCGCGGACCAGGTGTCGACCGTGGTTGAAGTGGTGTTCTGGTTCGCGCTGGCCGCCGGCCTGCTGGTGCTGCTGGCGGCGATCAGCGCCAGCCAGGACGAGCGCCTGCTGGAAGGCGGGGTGATGCGCGTGCTCGGTGCCAGCCGGCGCCAGCTGCGGCTTGCGCAGGCCTCGGAGTTCGCGGCCATCGGCCTCCTTTCGGGGCTGGTCGCAGCGGTCGCGGCATCCGTGCTGGCCGGCGTGGTGGCCAGGGAAGTGTTCGACCTGCCGTGGAAGCCGGACATCGCGATGGCGGCCCTGGGTAGCCTCGCCGGCATGGGCGCGGCGCTCCTCGCGGGGCTGTGGGCCACGCGCCGCGTGCTGGATGCGCCGCCCGCGGTCACGCTGCGCGAGTTGCAGGGCTGACAGCCGCGAGGCTTGAGATTCAGCCCGTGACGGGCTCGGCCTCGGCCTCGAAGCGCCGCGCGTAACTGCGCTCTTCGGCGACCGCGGCCACCTCGTCATCGGCACTCTCGGGCGCGCCGTAGACCGCATAGGCGATCTCGTCGCCCTTGCGACCGATCTGGCGAAGCCGGTAGCGCGGCTGCCCGCCGCCGGTGTCCGGCGGGTAGTGCGTGGGCGGCGCATCGGCATCGATGTCCAGCTCGCTGTTGTCGATGGGGCCGCCGACGAAAAGTGCGCGCATGCGTGGTTCCTTGGTGTCCTTGGTTGGCCCGATGCTGGCAAAACCCGCATTCGCAGCGGATGAAGCATGTGTTCGCGGACCGTGGAGGGACGCATGCCGCACTACAATCGCGGGCCCCGGAGAAGCGAGCCCCGATTCCCATGACCAGCCACGGCGATGCCGCCCTCGACGCGCTGCTCCTGTCTTTCGCCGATGGCAGCCTGCCCCGCGAGGCGGGTGCGCTGTTCCTGCGCGCCCGCGCCGGCGGCACGCTGGATCCACGGGACTGGCCCGGGCTTGCCTGCGAGACCGTGTTCAAGCCCGACGCCGAAGCCCTGCTGCAGGCCGGGTTCACGGTGACCGACGGACTCGGCGAGGGGTCCGCAGACGGCACCACCGCCGATGACGGCACCCGGCCGCTGGTCCTGCTGCTTCCGCCGCGCCAGCGCGACGAGGCGCGCGCGCTGTTCGCCGAGGCCCTGGCACGGGCCGCTCGCGGCGCATGGGTGGTCGCGAGCGTGGCCAACGATGCCGGCGCGAAGTCCGCCGAGGCCGATTTCGCGCGCATCGCCGGCCCGGTCGGCACGCGCAGCAAGCACAAGTGCCGCGTGTTCCGGGCGCGCGCCGGGCAGGCCGGCGCGGATCCGGCGCTGGCGACGCAGTGGCGCGCGCTCGACGCGCCGCGTCCGGTCGCGGGCGGCCGCTTCCTCAGTCGCCCGGGCGTCTTCGCCTGGGATCGCATCGATCCGGCCTCGGCGCTGCTCGCGCGGCACCTCCCGGCCGGGCTCGCCGGCCGCGCCGCCGACCTGGGCGCGGGCTACGGCTACCTGTCGGCCGAGCTGCTCGAACGCTGCCCCGGCATCACCGTGCTGGACGCCTTCGAAGCCGATGCCCGCGCGCTTGCGCTGGCGCGGCACAACCTCGCCGGCCACGCATCGCGCGCGGCCGTCGGGTTCCACTGGCACGACGTCACCGCGGGCATTCCCGCGGGCTACGACGTGCTGGTCAGCAACCCGCCCTTCCACGTGCCCGACGGGCGCGAGCGCCCCGACGTGGGCCGCGCCTTCATCTCCGCGGCGGCGCGGGCGCTGCGTCCCGGCGGCAGCCTGTGGCTGGTCGCGAACCGCCACTTGCCCTACGAGGAGGCCCTGGGCACCGGCTTTGGGGAAGTCCGCCTGGTGGCGCAGGAGGGCGGCTTCAAGGTGGTGGAGGCGGTGAAATCCACCGACGCGCGCCCGCCGCGTCCGGCGCGCGAGCCACGCGAACCCTGGGATGCGCGCGAAGCGCGGACGCGGCGATGAAACTGGTCAAGACGCTGGCCAACCTGGGCCATGGCAGCCGCAAGCAGGTGGCGATGATGTTCCGCGAAGGCCGGGTAACCGATGCCGCGGGCGAGGTCCTGTACGCGGACGACCAGCCCGACCGGGCCGACGTGCGCGTGGACGGCGAGCCGCTGGACCCGCCGCCCGGCCTGCTGCTGATGCTGCACAAGCCGGCCGGTTACACCTGTTCGACGAAGGACCGCGGCCGTCTGGTCTACGACCTGCTGCCGGAGCGCTTCGCGCTGCGTTCGCCGACGCTGTCGACGGTCGGGCGCCTGGACCGCGAAACCAGCGGCCTGCTGCTGATGACCGACGACGGCCAGCTGCTGCACCGGATCATCTCGCCGAAGTCGCAGCTCGCGAAGGTGTACGAGGCGACGCTGGCGGAGCCGCTGCGCGGCGACGAGGTGGCGGCATTCGCCAGCGGCACGCTGATGCTCGAGTCCGACGACACGCCGCTGCTGCCGGCGGAACTCGAGGTCCTGTCGCCCATCCGCGCGCGACTGACCCTGCACGAGGGCCGCTACCACCAGGTACGGCGGATGTTCGCGGCGGTCGGCAACCATGTCGATGCACTGCATCGCAGCCACGTGGGCGGGCTGTCTCTCGGCGACCTGCCGGAAGGGCAGTGGCGCATGCTCGACGAAGCCGGCCGCGAGAAGATCTTCAGCTCCGGTCGCTGACGGACGGCCGACGGTCCCCGCAGCCTTTCCGCGGAAGTGGCTATCGCCGCGAACAGGGTTCCGGAAGTGCCACGATCATGGCCGTGGCGCATAGCCACGAGTGCGGGCGCGCGCCGCGGGAGCCGGCTGGCGGGGGGAGTGCTCCGCCCCGCCGCCAGCCATCCATGGCTGGAAGCGGGGGCGTGGGCCATCCATGGCCCACTCTCCGAACTCCCCCCGCCATCCGGCTCCTGCACCCACCGAAGCCGCAATTACCGGATTCGCGAAAGCGGGACTCTCCAAGCGGGGACATGGACAACGCACATGGATGTGCGCGGTAGGCGAATCAGCCATGGACGGCTGCTTCGCCGGTCCATGTCCCCGCTTGGAGAGGCACGCTCCCTCCCGAAGCCCGAAGCCCGCAGACCCCAGCTCCTGGCTCCCCGCCTTGATCCTGATCCCGCCTCTCGCCCTGCCGCAGCCCCGATGACCGCCTAGAACAGGTCTCGCCAGCCGGCATGGCCCAGCTTCTGCAGCGTCTCGACGTTGCGCTCGACGATCTCGTCGGGATCGGGAAACGCCTCGACCGCGCGCGACACGCTGTCCTCGCGCAGCAGATGCAGGGTCGGCCAGGGCGAGCGGTTGGTGTAGTTGGCGATGTCGTCGGGTTGGCTGTCGGCGAACTGGTACTGCGGATGGAAGCTCGCGACCTGGAGCACGCCTTCCAGGTCGAGTTCCGACACCAGGGCGTCGGCGGATTCGAGGAAGTCGTTGTAGTCGAGGAAATCGCCCAGCACCTGCGGATGCACGATCAGCGTGGTGTCGATGTCGGCCGCGGGGGTGTCGCGCAGGCGCAGCAGCTCCGCGCCCAGTTCTTCCAGCAGCGCCGCCTCATCGCGCGCCTCGCTCAGGACCATCCGCACCTGGCCCTTGTTCACCACCGCCTTGGCGAAGGGGCAGAGATTGAGGCCGATGACCGCGCGTTCGAGCCAGCGGCGGGTGTCTTCGAGCGGATCCATCAGTCGCGGAAGTTGTCGAACTGCAGCGGCTGCTCGAACTCCTTGCCGCGCAGCAGCGCCATGACCTCCTGCAGGTCGTCGCGCTTCTTTCCGGTCACGCGCAGCTTGTCGCCGTTGATCTGGGTGTCGACCTTGAGCTTGGCGGCCTTGATCTCGGCGCCGATCTTCTTCGCCAGGTCGCGCTCGATGCCCTGCTTGACGGTGACCTTCTGGCGCGCGCCGGCGAGGTTGGTCTCCACGTCGCCGAATTCCAGGCAGCGGGTGTCGATTTTCCGCGCCGCCAGGCGGGCACGCAGGATGTCGGTCATCTGCTGGAGCTGGAACTCGCTGGGCGCGCGCTGGGAGATCACCGCGTCCTCGCGCTCGAAGGCTGCATCCACGCCCTTGAAATCGAAGCGCGTGGTCAGCTCGCGGTTGGCCTGGTCGACGGCGTTGGTCAGCTCGTGGGTGTCGACTTCGGAGATGATGTCGAAGGACGGCATGGCGCGTTAACCACCTTGGAATGAAGGGCCCTCAGGGTACCGCAACGCGATCGGCGCGGGCCTCGTGCATCATGTGCGCCTTGCGCCCCCCGGGGCGTTCCCGGAGCGCCCCGTGCACGACCCCGCCGCCGACGCCGTGGCCGCGCGCGACCACCGCCGCGCCATCGCCGCGATGCTGATCGCGGTCGCCGTGCTGTGCGTGATGGATGCCTGCATGAAGCAACTGGCGGGGGGCTATCCGGCGATGCAGGTCGCCGCGCTGCGCGGGCTGGTGGGCCTGCCGCTGGTGCTGGCCTGGGCCGCCGCGACCACCGGCCTGCGTCCGCTGTTCCGCATCCACTGGCCGCTGCACCTGCTGCGGGGCGTGCTCGGCGTGGCCTTCCTGTCGTGTTTCGTCGCCGGCTTGCGCGACCTGCCGATGTCGACCGCCTACGCGATCACCTTCGTCGGGCCCCTGCTGGTCACCGCGCTGGCCGTGCCGCTGCTGCGGGAACACGTCGGGCCGCGGCGCTGGACGGCGATCGTGGTCGGCATCGTCGGCGTGCTGGTGGTGCTGCGGCCGGGCGGGGAGGGCGTGCTCACGCACGCGGGCCTGCTGGTGCTGTTCGCCACGGTCTGCTACGCAGCATCGGTCGTGATCGTGCGCATGCTGGCGCAGCGTGACAGCGCGCAGTCATTGGTGTTCTGGTTCCTGGCGATGGTCGCGATCGGCGCCGGGCTGCTGGCCTGGCCGCAGTGGGTGCCCTTGCGCATGGCCGATGCCTGGCTGCTGGCCGGCGTCGCGGTGTCCGGCACCCTGGGGCAGGTCGCGCTGACCCACGCGTTCCGCCTCGGCCAGGCCTCGCTGATCGCGCCGCTGGAATACACCGCGCTGCTGTGGGTGGTGTTGCTTGACCTGGTGCTGTGGCAGGCGCTGCCCGACGGCATGACCTGGCTGGGCGCAGCGATCATCGTCGTCAGCGGGCTCTACATGATGCGGCGGGAGCGGGTGGTCAAGGAAGCGGCGCGGCATTGACCACCGGCCGGCAGGCGGCGCCGGAAACGGGAAAGCGGAAAGGAAATGGAAACGGAAACGGGCCCCGCAGGGCCCGCCTCCATCCGTTGCGGGGGGCCAGCGTCAGAAGCGCGCGCCGATGCCCACGCCCACGACCACCGGGTCGAGCTTGGCCTCGCCGGCGTTGACGTCGTTGATCTTCACGTCCGAATCGGACTGGAAATAGCGCGCATCGGCACGTGCGAACCAGGTCGGCGTGATGTTCACGTCCATGCCCACCGTGGCCACGGCGCCCTTGGCCGTCTCCACGCCGACGCGGTCGCCGGTGGGCGTGGCGCTCTCGTTGTCGTAGTTGGTCTCGTGGTAGCCGAGGCCGACGAACGGGCGCACGGTGCTGTCGGGGGTGCCGAAACGGTACTGGCCGCTCAGCGAGTACGGCTGCGCATCGACGCTGCCGACCTTGCCGCCGCCGGCGTTCACGCGCTGGCCGTAGCTGTCGGCGGCCCAGGCTTCAACGCCCCAGTTGTCTGTGATGTGGTACGTCACGCCAAGCGTCGGCGTGCCTTCGCCCTCGAATTCTGTACGGGTACCGGCGATCTCGGGGTTGCGGGTCGGTTCCACCATCGAATAGCCGGCGACGACGGAGACGCGCTTGTCGGCGCTGCTACCGGCATCCTGGGCGAAAGCGGCGGGGGTGGCGGCCATGGCCAGTGCGGCCGGAATCAGGAACTTCATGGGGGACATGGGGGAGTCTCCTCGTTACGAACATATGGTCCCGGGATGGGACGGCGCCACCCTATCGATGCGCGCATGAATCCCGCTTGTCGCGGCGGCGGGATAACGGGAACTTCCACACATGCGGTTCATCCGCTGCACCACGCGTCCACGCCGGTGAATCGCGGATGAGCGCGGGCGCGGGGGCGGCGCGCTTGGCGCGTGCAGCGGGCGGGGCCACAATAGCGACCCGACCGATCGCCCCGTGGAGACCCCGATGGCCAGCCCCCAGGAAGCACGCGTACCGGACATCGGAGGATTCGACGACGTACCGGTGATCGAAGTGCTGGTCGCCGCCGGCGATGTGGTCGAGAAGGACCAGAGCCTCATCACCCTCGAGTCCGACAAGGCCACGATGGAGGTGCCGGCACCCTTCGCGGGCACCGTGCGCGAGGTCAGGGTAAAGGTCGGCGACACGCTGTCCGAAGGTGGCGTGGTAGCACTGATCGAGCCGGCGGAGGCTGGCGTCGACACAGACGCAACGGGGAATGCCGGTTCCGCAGGCGCTGCGACCGCGACCGGTGGCAACGCTGGCGGTGCGGAGCGCGCCCAACCCGAAGCGGACGCGAAGACCGCGCCCGCCGCCGAGACCGGGACCCGGGTCGAACCCGTTGCCGTGCCCGAGGAGGCAGACAACATCGCGCAGGCCTCGATCGACCACCAGGCGGGCGTGGCGTCGGCCGAGGACACGGCGCCGCCGCGGCGCTTCGACGCCGACGCCCTGATGCCGGACAAGGTGCCCTATGCCAGCCCCGCGGTGCGGCTGTTCGCGCGCGAGCTCGGCGTCGACCTGCTGCAGGTCAGGGGCAGCGCGCGCAACGGGCGCATCACGCGCGAGGACGTGCAGAAGTTCGTCAAGGGCGCGCTTCAGGGCGGCGCCCCGGGGGGCGGTGCGGTCGCCGGTGGCGCGGGCCTGTCGCTGCTGCCATGGCCGAAGGTCGACTTCTCGAAGTTCGGCGAGGTCGAGGAGCAGCCACTGACCCGGATCCAGAAGATCAGCGGCGCCAACCTCGCGCGCAACTGGGCAATGATCCCGCACGTCACCCAGCACGACAGTGCCGACGTGACCGATCTCGAAGCGCTGCGCGTTGCGTTGAACAAGGAAAACGAACGGGCCGCCGCCAAGGGCGAAGGCGTCAAGCTGACCATGCTCGCCTTCATCATGAAGGCCAGCGTCGTGGCGCTGCAGAAGTTCCCGGAGTTCAACGCCTCGCTCGATGCCAGCGGTGAAACGCTGACCCTGAAGAAGTATTTCAACATCGGCTTCGCCGCCGACACGCCCAAGGGACTGGTGGTGCCGGTGGTGCGCGACTGCGACCGCAAGGGCATTAACGAGATCGCGCAGGAGACCTCTGCGCTGGCGAAGAAGGCGCGCGACGGCAAGATCGGCCCGGCGGACATGTCCGGCGGCTGCTTCTCGATCAGCTCGCTTGGAGGCATCGGCGGCACGTCGTTCACCCCGATCATCAACGCCCCCGAGGTCGCGATCCTGGGCGTGTCCAGGTCGGCGATGCAGCCGGTCTGGAACGGCGAAAAGTTCAAGCCGCGGTTGATGCTGCCGCTGTCGCTCTCCTACGACCACCGGGTGATCGACGGTGCCGCGGCGGCGCGCTTCACCGCCTATCTCGCACAGCTGCTCGGCGACATGCGCCGGGCGATGCTCTGAGGGCGCGGACATGGCGAACACGATCGAAGTGAAGGTTCCCGACATCGGCGGCCTGGACGGCGTGCCGGTGATCGAAGTGCTGGTGGCGGTCGGCGACACCGTCGCCGTCGACCAGGGGCTGGCAACGCTGGAGTCGGACAAGGCGACGATGGAAGTGCCCTCGTCGTCCGCCGGCGTGGTCCGCGAGGTCAAGGTCAAGGTCGGCGATACCGTGGCCGAGGGCAGCGTGGTGGTGGTGCTGGAAGCCGAGGCGTCCGCGGACGCTGCGGACAAGCCTGGCCACTCCGGTGATGTGACGGACAAGGCAGGAGACAAGGCCGCGGGCGACGCGGCTGGCAAGGCAAAGGGTGAAGACGCCGGCAAGTCCGGCGCAGCGGCAAAAAGGCCCGCTCCCGCCGATGACGCCGGTCCCGGCAAGCCACCGGTGGCCCGCTCGCATCGCGCGCCCGCCGAGCCGGAAGCGCCCGCGCCAGCCACGCCCAGTGGCCGCAAGGCCGACATCGAGTGCGCCCTGGTCGTGCTGGGCGCAGGCCCCGGCGGCTACACCGCCGCCTTCCGCGCCGCCGACCTCGGCATGGACGTGGTCCTGGTCGAGCGTTACGGACAACTCGGCGGCGTCTGCCTCAACGTCGGCTGCATTCCGTCCAAGGCGCTGCTGCACGCCGCCGGGGTGATCGACGAGGCCGCGCACGCCGCCGACTACGGCATCAGCTTCGGCAAGCCGAAGATCGACATCGACGCCCTTCGCGGCCACAAGGAGGGCGTGGTCGGCCAGTTCAACAAGGGCCTCGCCGGGATGGCGAAGCAGCGCAAGGTGCGCGTGGTCACCGGCACCGGCAGCTTCGCATCGACCAACGAGCTCGAGGTCACCGGCAGCGACGGCAAGGTCCAGCTGCTGCGCTTCGAGCAGTGCATCATCGCCGCCGGTTCGCAGGCGCTGGAGCTGCCGGGCTTCCCCTGGGACGACCCGCGGGTGATGGACTCCACCGACGCGCTTGAGCTCGCTGAAGTTCCGAAGAAGATGCTGGTCGTTGGCGGCGGCATCATCGGCCTGGAGATGGCGACGGTGTACCGCGCGCTGGGCAGCGAGATCACCGTGGTCGAACTGGCCGACCAGTTGATGCCGGGCGCCGACAAGGACCTGGTCAAGCCGCTGGCCGACCGGTTGAAGAAGCAGGGCGTGGCGATCCACCTGAAGACGAAGGTGGTCGAGGCCAAGGCGCAGAAGAGCGGCATCAGCTGCAGCTTCGAAGGCGACAGCATCCCCGACGGCAAACTCTACGACCGCGTGCTGGTGGCCGTGGGCCGCGTCCCGAACGGTGGCCGCATCGGCGCCGAAAAGGCCGGAATCACCGTGGGCGAGCGCGGCTTCATCGAGGTCGACGCGCAGATGCGCACCAACGTGCGCCACATTTTCGCCATCGGCGACCTGGTCGGCCAGCCGATGCTGGCCCACAAGGCGACGCACGAGGGCAAGCTCGCGGCCGAAGTGGCCGCCGGCGAGAAGCGTGAGTGGGTCGCGCGCGTGATCCCCTCGGTGGCCTACACCGATCCCGAGATCGCCTGGGTCGGCCTCACCGAGACCGAGGCCAAGGCCAAGGGCATCAAGCCGGGCGTGGCGAAGTTCCCGTGGGCGGCGAGCGCGCGCGCGGTGGGCATCGGCCGCGGCGAGGGCTTCACCAAGCTCCTGTTCGACGAGGGGACGAAGCGGGTCATCGGCGGCGCCATCGTCGGCGTGCACGCCGGCGAGCTGATCGCCGAGGTGGCGCTTGCGATCGAGATGGGCGCCGAAGCCGCCGACTTCGGCCATACCATCCATCCGCACCCGACGCTCTCGGAGTCGGTGGCGATGGCGGCCGAGGCCTTCGAGGGCACCATCACCGACCTGTACATGCCCAAGAAGCGCGGCTGAGGCCGGGCGACCCGCGTGAAATCGTGATCCCGTCCGCGCTTTCCGCGGACGGGTTTCGCCTTTCCGGCCGATCTAGGGCCGGCCCCATCTGTCGCCATCTCCTGCCGGGCCGCCAACTCGCGTGACGGGCCATCGACGCCCGTTCCGGGCGCTTTGGGATGCCTGGATTCCGCGCGCAAGCGCAACCAGGAGGGGTGAGATGACATCTGCAAACAGGAAGTTGTTGGGCGTGGCTGTGGCCGTCGCCTGCATCGGCACGGTGGGCGTGGCGGCGAATGCCTCGGCATCGGAAACCAGAAGCCGGCTGCAGCCCGAGGCGGTGGAGCTCGAGCGCCAGGAGCGCGCCATGGACCAGCGCCTGCGCGATGAGGAGACCCGCCTGCGCGTCGAGCGCGCGGCCTATCCCTCGCTGTTCGCGCGCGCCTATGCGGCGTATCCGCAGATTCCCCGTGGCACGCTCGAGTCCATCGCCTACGTGCAGAGCCGCTGGCACAACGTCCGCGCCGACCAGGCCGGTGACATGGGCGACCATCACCACATGCCCGCCGCGCACGGCGTGATGGGTCTTTACGCCGGCAACGGCTTCGCCGACCAGGTGGGCGAGGCCGCAGCGCTCCTGGGCGTGCCCGCGGAGCGCGTGAAGCACGACCCTGCCGTCAACATCATGGCCGCGGCCGCGCTGCTTGGCCGCCAACTGCGTGGCAAGGACGTGCGCGACCTCGAATCGCTGGCGCCGGAGCTCGCGCGCTATGCCGGCTACTCCGCCGCGCCCGGTGGCGGCGCGATCGACGACTACGCGCGCGCCAGCTTCGCCTTCGACGTGCTGCTGGCCCAGGACCGCGGCGTCGACGAGAAGGGCATGGTCGTGCCGCAGACGGCGGTGGCCTGGGAGCGCGCCTTCGACGTGCCGACGCTGGTGAAGCTGCAGGCTCCGTTCGTGCGCCTGGACGTGGAGGGCGACCGCATCGAAGTGGACGGCTTCGCCATCGACCCGGTGAGCGAGCAGCTGGTGCGCAAGGCCTCGAAGAAGGACCGCGACGGCAGCCTGCGCGCGCAGAGCACCGATTACGGCCCGGCGATCTGGAACCCGGCGCATTCGAGCAACTACAACGCCTCGCGCAGCGCAGCGGTCAGCGCGGTCACCCTGCACACGGCGCAGGGCAGCTACGCCGGCACCATCAGCTGGTTCAAGAACTCCACGTCCAACGTCAGCGCGCACTACGTGATCCGAAGCTCCGACGGCCAGGTCACGCAGATGGTGCGCAACGCCCACACCGCCTGGCACGTGCGCAACCAGAACAGCTACACCCTGGGTATCGAGCACGAGGGCTACGTCAACAACAGCAGCTGGTACACCACCGCGATGTACAACGCATCGGCGGCGCTGGTGCGCAGCTTCTGCTCGAAGTACAGCGCCATCAGCTGCGCCAGCGCCTACAAGGGCGCGCCCAGCAGCGGCATCAACGTCCTGCCGACCAGCGTCAAGATCAAGGGCCACCAGCACTTCAGCGGGCAGACGCACACCGACCCCGGCATCAACTGGAACTGGGCCAGCTACTACACGCGGCTGAATCCGGGCTCCGGCGGCGGCACCCGCATCTTGGATTCGTTCGAGGGCAGCGTCGGCCACTTCAACACCAGCCCGGCGTATTCGGGCAGTACGACGGGCATCTCCACCGCATCCACGGCCACCCGCACCTGCACCACGCGCAGGAACGGCAGCTGCTCGCTGCGCGTGCTGCTCAAGGACAATCCCAACACGTCGGCCGGCTGGGCGGTGCGCCTGCTGTCGGGCTCGGGCAGCCCGGGCAGCAACACGGCGCTGTCCCGCGCCAACGGCAGCGTCGGCTTCTGGGTGTACGCCGGTGGCAGCGGCATGAGCGTGGCGATGGGCATCGACGACAGCGACGGCACCGAGCGCTCGGTCAGCCGCAGCCTCGCGGCCAACGCCTGGACCTATGTCTCCTGGAGCCTCACCGATGCCGCGCAGTGGAACGCCTGGGTCGGCGGAAACGGCGCGATCACCGCAAGCAGCGTGAAGCTGGATGCGATCTGGCTGTACCACGCCAATACCAGCTATGACATCAACGTCTACATCGACGACGTGCAAGTCAGGAACTGAGCAGGCGCCGCGGGGTCCGGGAATACCCGGCCCCGCGGCGGCTTCGCATCACTGTCGCAGCATCAGAACCGGAAGGTCACGCCCGCCATCGGGCCATGCACCTTGAGCTCGGCGCTGCCGGTGCCGGCGTAGTCGATGTCGGCCAGGCCGGCTTCGGCCGGCGGCACGATGGTGCCGGCGAACCGGTCGCGCAGCTTCAGGCGGAACCAGTCGTAGCCTACGTGCACGCCGAAGCGTTCGGTGACCAGGTATTCGACCACCACGCCGGCCCGTTCGAAGTGACCGTCCTCGTCGACGAAGTCGCCCCAGCCGGCGTCCAGGTACTGGCCTTCGAAGTCCACGCGCCAGCGGTCTGCCGGACGCCAAGTCAGCCGCGTGTGGATGGCGGGACTCCAGCCCGTGACTTCGTCGCGCAGGCGCGCCGAGCCGGCATCGAGCTCCTCGGTCCCGGTCCAGCTGGCGTCGGCCACGGCCTCCAGGTCGACGTGGGTGGCGCCCAGGCCCAGGCCCCACTCCAAGGCCGGCGTGGCCACGATCGCGTACTCGTAGTGCAGCGAGGCCATCGCGAACTTGATCCGGCCCGAAGCGTCCACGGCCGGCAGGGTGAGGGATTCGCCGGGCGTGGGGTTGACGACGCCGCCGCCGAAGCTCCAGGCATCGTCGTTCTCGTAGTCGTAGTAGCTGGCGCCGATCGACTGGCGGTCGGAGATGCGCACGTTGAGGGCGCCACGCGGGCGCCAGTCGTCTCCGGTGTCGAGGGTGGCGGCATCGGAGAAGGCCGCGGTGTCGGTGCCGTCACTGGCTTCGCCGTCCACGCCGACGCGCAGGTCGGCGCCGGGATTGAAGGCGCTCAGGCGCAGCGTGAAGCGGTCGTCGCGGTCGTTGCCGTCCTGGGCCAGCGCCGGGGACGCGATGGCCACCAGGGCAAGGGCGAGGGCGGTGCGGCGGAGGGTGGTGCTGGAGGTGCGGTGATGCGCGCGGATCATGGAGGGGCCTTCGACGTGGGGGGCGTGCAGTGTCAAACGCCACCCGGTGGCCGAGGCGTGAACGCGCTTGTGGCGCGCGGCCGCGCGGCGCGGGCTTCCAGCGGCATGACGCCGCCTCACGCCAGCCGTGCCTATGCTGTCGCCCGCATTCGATGGAAGGGCGGGGGTTGTCCATGGTGTTCCGCATTTCGCTGCTGCTGGTCGTCGCGCTGGCCGTGATCGCGGGCATGGCGCCCGGTCCGTTCGGCACGCTGACATCGGCGGCACTCGCGGCAGTCATCACTCATGCCGGCTGGCTGTACCTGCTGATCGTGTTCCTGACGCTGCTGTTCCTGGCGTATCTCGCGTTCGGGCCCTTCGCGCGCCTGCGTATCGGCGGGCGGGACGCGGAGCCCGAGTTTTCCAGCTTGGCCTGGCTGTCGATGCTGTTCGCCGCGGGCATGGGCATCGGCCTGGTGTTCTGGGGTGCCGCGGAGCCGGTCTCGCACCTGGTGAACCCGCCGGAAGGCCTGCCGCCGGGCAGCCCGCAGGCGGCGCGCGCAGCCATGCGCTACACCTTCTTCCATTGGGGCCTGCACCCGTGGGCGATCTACGCGCTGATGGGCCTGGCGATCGCCTGGTTCCAGTACAACCGCGGCGGGCGCGGCCTGATCAGCGACCTGCTGCAGCCGCTGATCGGGGACCGCCACCTGGGCTGGATCGGCACGCTGGTCAACATCGTCGCGGTGGTGGGCACCGCCACCGGCGTGGACACCACGCTGGGCTTCGGCACCATGCAGATCAGCGCTGGCATGGCGCGCGTGTTCGGCCTGCCCACCGGCCTGGGCATGCAGCTGGCGGTGATCGGCGCGTGCTTCGTGCTGTACATGGCCTCCAGCGCCAGCGGCGTGGACCGCGGCATCAAATGGCTGTCGACCTTCAACCTGATCCTTGCCGGCGTGCTGCTGCTGGCGGTGGCCCTGCTCGGTCCCACGGGCTTCATCTTCGAGATCTTCACCACCTCGCTGGGCAGCTACTTCGACCACCTCATCGAGATGAGCCTGCGCATGGCGCCGTTCTCCGAAAGCACCTGGGTGGCCGACTGGACGATTTTCTACTGGGCCTGGTGGATCTCGTGGTCGCCCTTCGTGGGCTCCTTCATCGCCCGCGTCTCCTACGGCCGCAGCGTGCGCGAGTTCGTACTCGGCGTGGTCGCGGTGCCGAGCCTGCTCGGCTTCGCCTGGTTCGCCACGTTCGGCGGCGCCGCGCTGTGGGGTGAAATGTTGGGAGGCGGAGACATGGCGGGAGCGCTGGCGCAGGGCTACGAGACCGTGCTGTTCAGCATGTACGCCAGCCTGCCGTTCGCGCAGCTGCTGTCCGGCGTGACCATCCTGCTGCTGGTGATCTTCTTCATCACCTCGGCGGATTCCGCGGTGCTGGTGCTTGGATTGATGTCCGGCGAAACCGCTGGCGATCCCCCCCTGTCGCGCAAGTTCGCCTGGGGCATCGCCATCGCCCTGATCGCTGCCGCCATGCTCATGGCTGGCGGGCTGGAGGCGCTGCAGACGCTCATCACCGTTGCCGCGCTGCCGTTCGCGCTGCTGATGATCGGCGTGATGGTGGGCCTGCAGCGCGTGCTGGGCATCGAGGCACTGCGCGAAAAGGCGGAAGAGCGCCGCGCCCGTCGTGCGATCGAGGAGTGGATCGCGCGCGACCGCGAGCGGGAGCCCGGCGCCTGACAAGTCGAAGCCCCGGGGAGTCCGGGGCTTCTGCAGGGCCTGCGCGGATCGACGAGGGGAGAGCGCACGCAGGCCGCGCACAGGGTCAGACAGCGGGATCGCGAAAAGGTTTCGCCCGGCCGCCGTCGCATTCATCCGCTCCGGGCCAGAGCGTGGACCTGCCGTCCCGGGACTCGGTGGCACCTCGTTCAGGCGCCCGACTTCTCCCATTGGCCCCCGACCTGATTCGACTGCTATAATTCCGGGGCTAGACGGGGCCAGTTTGTTTGGCCGGCTCCCGCACCACACCCAAGGACGCCATGTTGAATCCCCTTGCCGCAGGTTCGCGGCTGGTGCGGCGCACGATCACCTGGCAGGTGGTCGCGGTCGCCGCGCTGGCGCTTGCGCTGCTCGCGAAGGGATCCGCGTGGTCGCTGGGCGCGGTGGCAGGAGGCGCGGCCATCGCCGCGGGCGGCGCGCTGTACGGCGTGCTGGCGCTCGGTGGAGGTATTGCACCGGCCACCGGCGCGCTTGCGCGCATGGTGCTGGGGCTGCTGGCGAAGTGGGTGGTGGTGATCGCGGTGCTGGTGGTCGCGATCGGCCTGGTGCGGCTGCCGCCCCTCGCAGTGATCGGGGGCGTGATCGTCGCCCTGGTGGCACAGGTGCTGGCCATGGCCAGCGGACATCGAAACGGGAATCCTTGAAATGGCGGCTGCGGCGGACCTTACCCCCACCAGCTACATCCAGCACCACCTGCAGAACCTGACCGCGTCGGTCGGCGAGGGGTCGTTCATGACCCTGCACGTCGACACCCTGGTCAGCTCGGTGGCGATGGGCCTGCTGATCACCTTCCTGTTCTGGATCGCCACCCGCCGCGCCACCGCGGGCGTGCCCGGAAAGTGGCAGGCCTTCGTCGAGATCATGCTCGAGTTCGTCGACCGCCAGGCGCGGGACACGTACCACGGGACCAGCAAGCTGGTGACGCCGATCGCGATCACCCTGTTCTTCTGGATCCTGCTGATGAACATGCTGAAGTTCATCCCGGCGGACTTCTTCGCCATCCCGCTTGCATGGGTGGGCGTGGAGTACTGGAAGCCGGTGCCGACGGCCGACGTCAACGCCACGCTCGGCATGTCGATCAGCGTGTTCTTCCTGATGCTGTTCTTCGCCCTGCGCTCCAAGGGCCTGGGCGGCTTCACAAAGGAATTCCTGACCGCGCCCTTCGGCAAGTGGATGATGCCGTTCAACCTCATCCTCAACATCGTCGAATGGATCTCGAAGCCGGTTTCGCTGGCGATGCGACTGTTCGGCAACATGTTCGGCGGCGAGATCGTGTTCCTGCTGATCTGGGTGCTTGGCGGCGCCAGCATCATCGGCATGCTCGGCGGCGCGGTGTTCGGCTTGGGCTGGATGATCTTCCACATCCTGGTGGTCCCGCTGCAGGCCTTCATCTTCATGATGCTGTCGATCGTCTACCTGAGCCTGTCGGAAGACAGCCACTGACGTCCCGGCTCCAGTTCCCGGCTCCAGTTCAAGTTCAAGTTTTTCAGCTCCAACTCCAGCTCCACCCCAACCCTTTCGTCCAACCCTCAAAGCATCACGCCCGGAGATAACCATGGAAACCATCCTCACCACGCTTGCCCAGGTCCAGGCCTTCACTGCCCTCGGTATCGGCATCATGGTCGGCCTCGCCGCGCTCGGCGCCGGTCTCGGCCTCGCCATCATGTCCGGCAAGTTCCTCGAGTCGGCCGCGCGCCAGCCCGAGCTGATCCCGGTGCTGCAGGTCCGCATGTTCATCACCGCCGGCCTGATCGACGCCGCGTTCATCATCTCGGTCGCCGTCGGCCTGCTGTTCGCGTTCGCCAGCCCGTTCATCGGCCCGTGGACCGACGCCCTGGCGCAGCTGGCCGGCTGATCGCCTCGCCGCGCACGGCACGGGCGGCACCCGCCGCCCGCGCCCCGCAGCAAGGCCGGCATGCGCCCCGCATGCCCCGACCAACACGACAGGCACTGCCATGAACATCAATCTCACCCTGATCGCCCAAGCGCTTTCGTTCGCGGCGCTGATCTGGCTGATCGCCACCTTCGTCTGGCCGCCGCTGCTCAAGGCCATCGAAGAGCGCCAGCAGAAGATCGCCGAGGGCCTCGCCGCCGCCGACAACAGCCAGCGCGCGCTTGCGCAGGCCCAGGACAAGGCGGGCGAGGAGCTCAAGGTCGCGCGCACCAAGGCCAACGAGATCATCGACCAGGCGCACCAGCGCGCCAACCAGATCGTCGAGGCGGCGCGCGTGGAAGCGCAGACCGAGTCGATCCGGCAGAAGGCGCTGTTCGACGCTGAAATCGAAGCTTCGGCCAACCGGGCCCGCGAGGACCTGCGTCGCCAGGTGTCGATGCTCGCCGTGGCCGGCGCCGAGAAGCTCCTGAAGCGTGAGATCGACGCCAGCGCCCACAAGGCGCTGCTCGACGAACTCGCCGCGGAGATCTGAGCCCCATGAGCCAGGAGATCACCCTCGCCCGTCCCTACGCCCGCGCCGCCTTCGGGATCGCGCGCGACCGTGGCGATTTCGCGGGCTGGTCGCAGGCGCTGGCGTTCTCCGCCCGCGTCGCGGCCGATCCGCAGGTCGCGCCGCTGCTTGGGCACCCGTCGCTGGCCGACGCCGACGCGGTCGCGCTGCTGGCACCCGAGGCCGCGTCAGCGGAACAGCGCGCCTTCCTCGCGCTCCTGGCCGGCAACGGCCGCCTGGCCCAGCTGCCGGAGATCGCGGGCCTGTACGAGGACCTGCGCGCCGAGGCCGAGCGCGTCGTACGCGCCACGGTGACGTCGGCGGCCGAGCTGTCCGAGGCCGAGATGGCCGGCATCCGCGCCGCGCTCGAGCGTCGTTTCGGCACTGCGGTCGAAGTCGAGACCACGATCGACGCCGCGCTCATCGGCGGCGCGGTGATCAGCGCCGGGGACGTCGTCATCGACGGTTCGCTGCGCGGCAAGCTCGGCCGCCTGCAGACGGCACTGAACCAGTAAACAGGGCCGTTGCGGTCCGGCGATGGCCGGCGCGACGCCACCACAAGATCCACTTACCGCGCACCACCCGCTGGCGCGCACCGAGGAACCGGAAATGGCAAGCACCCAGCTCAACCCCTCTGAAATCAGCGAACTGATCAAGAGCCGCATCGAGACGGTCAAGCTGGCCGCCGAAGCGCGCAACGAGGGCACGGTCACCTCCGTGTCCGACGGCATCGTGCGCATCTACGGCCTGGCCGACGTGATGCAGGGCGAAATGATCGAGCTGCCCAACGACACCTTCGCGCTCGCGCTGAACCTCGAGCGCGACTCGGTCGGCGCAGTGGTGCTTGGCGACTACGAGCACCTGCGCGAGGGCGACGTGGCCAAGACCACCGGCCGCATCCTCGAAGTGCCCGTGGGCCCGGAGATGCTGGGCCGGGTGGTCAACGCGCTCGGCGAGCCGATCGACGGCAAGGGTCCGATCGGCGCCAAGCTGTCGGCGCCGGTTGAGCGCGTGGCGCCGGGCGTGATCTGGCGCAAGTCGGTCGACCAGCCGGTGCAGACCGGCTACAAGTCGGTCGACGCGATGATCCCGATCGGCCGCGGCCAGCGCGAGCTGATCATCGGCGACCGCCAGACCGGCAAGACCGCGCTGGCCATCGACGCGGTGATCAACCAGAAGGACACGGGCATCAAGTGCGTGTACGTCGCCATCGGCCAGAAGGCCTCGACGGTCGCGAACATCGTGCGCAAGCTCGAAGAGAACGGCGCCCTGGCGCACACCGTGGTCGTCGCCGCGACCGCCTCCGAGTCGGCCGCGATGCAGTACATCAGCGCCTACTCCGGCTGCACCATGGGCGAGTACTTCATGGACCGCGGCCAGGACGCCCTGATCGTGTACGACGACCTGTCCAAGCAGGCCGTGGCCTATCGCCAGATCTCGCTGCTGCTGCGCCGCCCGCCGGGCCGCGAAGCCTACCCGGGTGACGTCTTCTACCTGCACTCCCGCCTGCTGGAGCGCGCGGCGCGCGTGTCCGAAGACTACGTCGAGAAGTTCACCGACGGCGAAGTGAAGGGCCAGACCGGCTCGCTGACCGCGCTGCCGATCATCGAGACGCAGGCCGGCGACGTCTCCGCGTTCGTGCCGACCAACGTGATCTCGATCACCGACGGCCAGATCTTCCTCGAGACCGACCTGTTCAACGCCGGCATCCGCCCGGCCGTGAACGCCGGTATCTCGGTGTCGCGCGTGGGTGGCGCGGCGCAGACCAAGATCATCAAGAAGCTGTCCGGCGGCATCCGCATCTCGCTGGCGCAGTACCGCGAGCTGGCTGCGTTCGCGCAGTTCGCGTCCGACCTCGACGACGCCACCCGCAAGCAGCTCGAGCGCGGCCAGCGCGTCACCGAACTGATGAAGCAGAAGCAGTACCAGCCGATGTCGATCGCCCACCAGGCGCTGTCGATCTACGCGGTGAACGAGGGCTTCCTCGACGACGTGGCGGTCAACAAGATCGGCGCGTTCGAGGAAGGCCTGCACGCGCACTTCGACAACACCGCGGGCGAGCTGGTCTCGAAGGTCAACGCCAGCGGCGGTTGGAACGACGAGATCGAAGCCGCGTTCCGGAAGGGCATCGAAGACTTCAAGGCGACCGGATCCTGGTGATGCCGGCCGGAGGACCCGGGGTCGCCTGACCCCGGCCCGACGACCCCAGTACCAGAACCCCGTAGCGAGCAGAGCGAGCGAAGACATGGCCGGCGGCAGAGAAATCAAAACCAAGATCAAGAGCGTGCAGAACACCCGCAAGGTGACGCGCGCGCTCGAAATGGTCTCGGCCTCGAAGATCCGCAAGGCGCAGGAGCGGATGAAGGCCTCGCGCCCGTACGCGCGCGCGATGAAGCAGATGATCGGCCACCTTGCGCAGGCCAACACCGACTACCGGCATCCGTTCCTGGTGGAGCGGCCGGAGGTCAAGCGCGTCGGCTACGTCATCGTGTCGTCCGACCGCGGCCTGGCCGGCGGCCTCAACAACAACCTGTTCCGCAAGCTGCTGGGCGAGATCCGCCAGTGGCAGGAGAAGGGGGTCGAGGTCGACGTGGTCACCATCGGCCAGAAGGCGACGGTGTTCTTCCGCCGCCTGAAGGTGGACATGCTGGCCAGCGTCACCCACCTGGGCGACAACCCGGAAGTCGAGCAGCTTATCGGCATCGTCAAGGTGATGATCGACGGCTTCATCGAAGGCCGCCAGGACCGCGTGTTCGTGGTCTACAACGACTTCGTCAACACGATGACCCAGCGCGCGGCCTTCGACCAGCTGCTGCCGCTGCCGCCGTCGGACGAGAAGCTGGTGACCCACGACTGGGACTACCTGTACGAACCCGACGCCGAGTCCGTGCTCGAGCACGTGTTGACGCGCTACATCGAGTCGCTGGTGTACCAGGCTGTGATGGAGAACATCGCCTCCGAGCACGCCGCGCGCATGGTGGCCATGAAGGCTGCGAGCGACAACGCCAACAAGCTGATCGACACGCTGAACCTGGTCTACAACAAGGCCCGGCAGGCGGCGATCACCCAGGAAATCTCCGAGATCGTCGGCGGCGCGGCGGCGGTCTGATCCAGACAGCATGTGGGAGGGGCCCGACGGCCCGGTCCCGAACAATCGCGGCCATGGCCGCTCCCACAACCAAAGAACACAGCAAGTTTCAGAGGACCAGGCAATGAGCAACCAGGGCAAGATCGTTCAGATCATCGGCGCCGTCGTCGACGTGGAATTCCCGCGCAGCGAAGTGCCGAAGGTGTACGACGCACTGAAGGTCGAAGGCACCGAAATCACGCTTGAAGTGCAGCAGCAGCTCGGCGACGGCATCGTGCGCGCGATCGCGCTCGGCTCCACCGACGGCCTGAAGCGGAACCTGATAGCCACCAACACCGGCACCGGCATCGTGGTTCCGGTCGGCGAAGGCACGCTGGGCCGCATCATGGACGTGCTCGGCCGCCCGATCGACGAGGCCGGCCCGGTCGACGCGTCCGCGCACTGGGAAATCCACCGTGCCGCGCCGTCGTACGAGGACCAGTCCTCGTCCACCGAGCTGCTGGAAACCGGCATCAAGGTCATCGACCTGATGTGCCCGTTCGCCAAGGGCGGCAAGGTCGGCCTGTTCGGCGGCGCCGGCGTGGGCAAGACCGTCAACATGATGGAACTGATCAACAACATCGCCAAGGCGCACGAAGGCCTGTCGGTGTTCGCCGGCGTGGGCGAGCGTACCCGCGAGGGCAACGACTTCTACCACGAGATGAAGGATTCCAACGTCCTCGACAAGGTGGCGATGGTCTACGGCCAGATGAACGAGCCGCCGGGCAACCGCCTGCGCGTGGCGCTGACCGGCCTGACCATGGCCGAGTACTTCCGCGACGAGAAGGACGAGTCGGGCCGCGGCAAGGACGTGCTGCTGTTCGTCGACAACATCTACCGCTACACCCTGGCCGGTACCGAAGTGTCGGCCCTGCTGGGCCGCATGCCGTCGGCGGTGGGCTACCAGCCCACGCTGGCCGAGGAAATGGGCGTGCTGCAGGAACGCATCACCTCCACCAAGTCCGGTTCGATCACCTCGATCCAGGCCGTGTACGTGCCCGCGGACGACCTGACCGACCCGTCGCCGGCCACCACCTTCGCGCATCTCGACGCCACCGTGGTGCTGTCGCGCAACATCGCCTCGCTGGGCATCTACCCGGCGGTCGACCCGCTCGACTCGACTTCGCGCCAGCTCGACCCGAACGTGATCGGCAGCGAGCACTACGACACCGCGCGCCGCGTGCAGTCGACGTTGCAGAAGTACAAGGAGCTCAAGGACATCATCGCGATCCTGGGCATGGACGAGCTGTCGGAAGAAGACAAGCAGGCCGTGTCGCGGGCGCGCAAGATCGAGCGCTTCTTCTCGCAGCCCTTCCACGTGGCCGAAGTGTTCACCGGCTCGCCGGGCAAGTACGTGCCGCTTAAGGAAACCATCCGCGGCTTCAAGGGCATCGTGGACGGCGAGTACGACCACCTGCCGGAGCAGGCGTTCTACATGGTCGGTTCGATCGACGAAGCCGTCGAGAAGGCCGCGAAGATGGCCGAAAAGGCCTGAGGCAGGTAAGCACCCATGACCACCATCCGTTGCGACATCGTCAGCGCCGAGGCGGAGATCTTCCGCGGCGAGGCCACCATGGTGGTGGTCACCGGTGAGGTGGGCGAGCTCGGCATCGCGCCGCGCCACGCGCCGCTCATCACCCGCCTGAAGCCGGGCAAGGTCGTGGTCACCCAGGCCAACGGCGAGAAGCTGGACTTCGCCATCAGCGGCGGCATCCTCGAGGTGCAACCGCAGGTGGTGACGATCCTGGCCGACACCGCGATCCGCGCCGACGAGATCGACGAGGCCGCGGTGCGCAAGGTCAAGGAAGAAGCCGAGCGCGTGCTCGCCGGCCGCGGCGAGGCGATGGACATCGCCGAGGCGCAGCAGAAGATGGCCGAGGTCGCGGCCCAGCTGCAGGCGCTGGAGCGCCTGCGCAAGAACCTGAAGCACTGACGGCAGAACCGCGCCGCGCCCCGGGGCGTGGCTCCTTGAAAGAACCCCGCCGCCGTGCGGGGTTTTTTCTTTCCGAACCTTCGCGCGGGCTAGCGGCGGTAGACCCAGTGCCTGGAGCCGAGGAAGCCGATCACGCCCAGGCAGGCCTCCACCAGGGGCTTCGCAAGCCACGCCCACTTGCGTCCCAGCACGTCGTCGATCGCCTCGATCGCGACCGTGCTGAGCAGGGTCATCAGCAGCCACATCGCGATGAAGCGCACCAGCTGGCGCCGGCCGAGCACGTGCTCGTCGCCGGTGAAGGTGATCTTGCCGTTGAGCCAGAAGCCCAGCATCGCGCCGGTGACGCGCCCGGCCACGTTGGCCAGCCCGATGCGCAGGCCGAAGTGGCTGAGCAGCACCATGACGCCCCAGTCGAGCAGCCACTGGATGCCGCCCACCACCAGGAAGCGAGGACCCTGCCTGCGCAGCGTCATCGCGCCGGTTCCGCGGGCGGCGCGTCCCCGGCACCGGTCGGATCCGGCGGCAACCGCCACCATTCCACGTCCTGCACGCCGCCCATGCGGCGAGCGCCGGACAGCCGCAGCGCGGCGGCCCGCGCGGGTGGAAGCCGGTCCGCGCGCAGCACCAGGTCGACGATGCCCTCGCGCCGCCAGAGCGTCAGCCAGGTGGCGCCGCCGGCGTCCGCGTCCGCGCGCCGCGCCTCCGTCTCGAGCGAGGGGTCGTACCAGGACACGGTGCGCGCGGCGGATCCGAATTCCGCCAGCACCGGCACGTCCAGCGCAAGCGCGAGCACGGCACCCGGTGGGCCGTCATCGACCTCGTGCTGGGCGCGGACGAGTGCGGCCACCATGCGTTCCGGGGCGTATTCGCTGAATGTGGCGGCGTCGCGGCCCGCGGCCACCACGCTGTCCTTCACGATGCCGGTGCGGAGCATCCAATGGCCGTTGGCCTGGAACAGCAGGTTGGCGATGCAGGTGGCGGCCAGCAGCACGTGGGCGCTCCGCGGCGCCGCCCCGCGCGCCGCCACCACGAGGGCCGGCAGGGCGAGCACCAGCGCCGGGTACACGTAGCGCAGGTACTGGGTGGCCAGCAGCGGTGCCGCCACCATGGCCAGCGCGAGCGCGGCCAGCGCGCGCGTGCGCCGCTGCCACAGCGCGACCAGCCAGGCGCCCGCGAGCGCCACTAGCACGAAGCCGCCGCCGCCCGGGAAGGCCTCGAGGTAGCGCCCGGTGTCGAAGGTCATCCGCCACGGCAGCAGCGGTCCGAAGCCCGCGTGCCAGCGTGCGTCCCTGAAGGCGCCGCCGAAATGGGGCGAGCCGAAGACATCGTTCATCAGCGGCAGCACCGGATTGCCGGCGATGACCCAAGCGTAGGCATAGCTGCCGCCGCCCAGCGCGGCCAGCAGTGCAAGCCCGCCCAGCGCGGTGCGCGCGTCCAGCACGCTGCGGTGCCGCCATGCGAGCCAGGGCAGCAGCAGGGCGGCAAAGCCGGCCGCGGCAAGCTTGGTCGCCAGCAGCAGGCCAAGCAGCGCGCACGCCGCGAGGAGCGCCCTTCGCGAGGGGGGGTTCAGGCCCAGCCAGGCGGCCCACGCAAGCGCCGCCGCGCTGGGAAGCTCGGTCTGCATGCCCAGGGCCAGCGCTGCCGTCGGCGGCAGGCTCGCGTACAGCGCGACCGTCCACGCGCGCGCGCGCAGGTCGCCGCCAAGGCCGGCCGCGAGGCGCCACAGCGCGGTCGCGGTAAGTGCCAGCCACAGGGCGTTCACCGCCCCGCGGGCCTCGGCGCCGGCCAGCAGCTGCGGTATCGCCTGCACCACGTCGGCGGCCCAGGGAGCGAGCGCCCACGCATGGACATCGGGATCCATCGCCAGCCGGCCTTCCAGCTGCAGCGACCAGGGCAACAGCAGGTGGTAGCCGACGTCGTCGTGCTGCGTGGTCGGCGGCCAGCAGGCCGTGGAGGCAAGCCCCAGGACGAGCACCGTCAGCGCCAGCGCCCGCGGGTCGGCGGCCACCGTGCGGCGCCAGCCACCGGCGGCCGCCTGCAGCGAGGCCAGGAGCTCGCGCCGTCGCCAGGCGACGAGCGCCGCCAGCACCGCCAGGTAGGTCCAGCGCGCATGCAGCGGCAGCGGCATCAGCCAGCCCAGCACGCCCGCAGCCAGCGCCAGGCCGGTGATGCACTGTGCGGCCGCGGGGGCGTTCGGCAGCAGCAGGCCGCCAAGCGCGACCGTGGCGCCCGCCATGAGCAGCATCGCGAGCAGGGGCAGCGGATCGCCGAACCAGGCCAGCGCGAGCAGCCAGGCCAGCGCCAGTCCGTGTGCGAGGGCAAGGCCGGTGGTGCGCCGCAGGCCCCATGCGAATCCCAGCGCCAGCAGCGCGATCACCGCCAGCGCGGTGGTGCGTGCCGGCACCCAGTGCTCGAACATCCCGTGCGACAGCATGCCGCCGATCCAGGCCATGGCGCCGGCCCACAGCAGGCCCGCCGCCACGCGGCGCGCCGCCATCCGCTGGGGCGCGGCGGTGCCGGCCGTGGCGGTGCCTGTGGATCGTCCGGGTGGCACGGCTCGCGACATCGCGCGCATGCTAGCAGCCGGCACCTTAGAATGGCCGCCGGAACACCCAGGCCAGGACGAGCATGCCCGCACAGGACCCCCCCGCAAACGAACTCCACGTCGTGATCCTCGCCGCCGGCGAGGGCAAGCGCATGAAGTCCGCGCTCCCCAAGGTGCTGCAGAAGATCGCCGGCAGGCCGATGCTCGCGCACGTCATCGATGCGGCGCGCGCGCTGGAGCCCGCTGCGATCCATGTCGTCCACGGCCATGGCGGCGACCAGGTGCGCGAGGCATTCGCCGGCCAGTCCGACCTGGAGTGGGTGGAGCAGGCGCGCCAGCTCGGCACCGGGCACGCCGTCCGCGAAGCCATGCCCGGCGTGCCCGACGGCGCGCAGGTGCTGGTGCTGTACGGCGACGTGCCGCTGATCACCGCGGCCACGCTGCGCCGCCTGCTCGAGGCCGGCGACCGGCTGGCGGTGCTGGTGGCCGAACTCGACAATCCGCGTGGCTACGGCCGCATCGTGCGCGATTCGGAAGGCAACGTCGGCGCCATCGTCGAGGAAAAAGACGCCGACGCCGAGCAGCGCCGCATCACCACGGTCAACACCGGCGTGCTCGCCGCCGAGGCCACCGCGCTCAAGAACTGGCTTGGCAGACTGTCCAGCGACAACGCCCAGGGCGAGTACTACCTGACCGACGTCTTCGAAATGGCCGCCGCCGAATACAGCGCCGCGGAGATGGTGTTCGTGGACGAAGCCATCGAGACCGAGGGCGCGAACGACCCCTGGCAGCTGGCCCAGCTGGAGCGCGCGATGCAGGCGCGCCTGGTGCGCGCGCTGTGCGTCGAGGGCGTGCGCTTCGCCGATCCGGGGCGGGTCGACATCCGCGGCGAGGTCATCGTGGGCCGCGACGTCGAAATCGATGCCAGCGTGGTCTTCGAAGGCCGGGTGGTGCTCGGCGACGGCGTGCGCATCGGCCCCTTCTGCCGCATCCGCGACGCCGAACTCGGGCCGGGCACCGAGGTTCGCGCCCACTGCGACATCCACGGCGCGCGCACCGAGGGCGCGGTGCAGATCGGTCCGTTCGCGCGCCTGCGCCCGGGCACGGTGCTGGCCGACGGCGTGCACATCGGCAACTTCGTCGAGGCCAAGAACGCGGTGCTGGGCGTGGGCAGCAAGGCCAACCACCTCAGCTACCTGGGCGATGCCGCGATCGGCGCCGGGGTGAACGTCGGCGCGGGCACCATCACCTGCAACTACGACGGCGCCAACAAGTCCACGACCACCATCGAGGATGGCGCCTTCATCGGCTCGAACACATCGCTGGTGGCGCCGGTGACCGTCGGCCGCGATGCGACGATTGCCGCCGGTTCGGTGATCACCGGCAACGCCCCCGAAGGCAAGCTGACCATCGCCCGCGGCCGCCAGCAGACGATCGAAGGCTGGCAGCGCCCGAAGAAGCAGCCCAAATAGCCGGGCTGACTGTAAGGTCCGAGAATACTGTGGGAGCGG
>NZ_JBCLVC010000019.1:0-49277 GCF_039548475.1 Luteimonas yanweni
ACGAAGCCCGGCACTGGGCCGGGCTTCGTGGTGTCACCTGTAGCGACGTCCTCAGTTCTGGACGTTCAGCTCCGTGCGGCGGTTGCGCGCGCGGCCGTCCGGGTTGTCCGAACCGTCGTCATTGGTGTTCGGCGCGATCGGGCGGCTCTCGCCGTAACCGGTCGGACCCACCATCCGCGACGAGTCGATGCCGTTCGAGGCCAGGTAGTCGTACACCGCGGTCGCGCGGCGCTCCGACAGCGACTGGTTGTACGCGTCGGTGCCCTTCGAGTCGGTGTGGCCTGCTACTTCGACCTTCAGCTCCGGGTAGCGCTTCAGGATCTCGATCGCCTCGTTGAGGATCGACACCGCGTCGGGACGCAGGGTCGACTTGTCGAAGTCGAAGTTCACGCCCTTCAGGTCGATCGACACCGGCACCGGGCAGCCGTCCGGACCGATCGTCTGGCCGGGCTGCGAATCCGGGCAGCGGTCGTCGCAGTCGTTCACGCCGTCACCGTCGCTGTCCATGTCCGCGCAGCTCGGGGCCACCGGCGCCGGGGCCACCGGGGCGGTCGGCTCCGGACCCAGCGGGATCACCACGCCAACCGAAGCCAGCACGTCGCCGAACCAGTCTTCGCTCGGGGCGCTGACGCTGGTGTCGTCGAAGTCGGCACGGTAGGCCAGCTCGGTGCGGATCTTCACGCGGCCCACGCCGCCCTGCGCACCCACGCCGACCTTGGCGGCGAAGTTGCCGTCCTCGCGCTGGCCCGGCGACATCGTGCTCGGGAACGCGTCGTACTCTTCTTCCGAACGCTGGTAGCCCACGCCCATCAGCACGTACGGGGCCCAGTTGCGACCCTCGGCCATGAAGTGGCGGCGCAGGTCGAGCGAGATGCCGTACTGGCTCCAGTTCAGGTCCTGGTTCGCGTCATTGTTCGGGTTCTGGTAGTTCAGCTCCGCGTCCAGTGACCACTCCGGGGCGATGAACTTGCCCACGCCAAGCGTCGCGAACGGCGCGTCGCGCGTACCGCGATCGTTGTCCTGCAGGTTGAAGCCGGCACCACCGGTCAGATACCAGCGATCGTCGAATTCCTGGGCGAAGGCGGCGGGGACGACGCCCAGGCCAGCCAGCAGGGCTGCGCACAGCAACTTCTTGTTCATCATGGTGTCGCTCCTTGGAAAGGTGCACGAATCCAGCCACGCCGGAACCGCATCACTAATTGTGGGGTACGACGGCCGCCTCCCGGGCCGCCATCGGGGTGCAGAGTAGGTTTGAAGATGTGAAGACGGCGTTAACGCTGGTCTAACAAATACGCTGGCCGCCCCTCCACGCACCCCTTGCCCGCCCATGCCGGATGCCCGCATCGTGGCGTTCCCGTACGCCGGCGCATGTGATGACAGCCTCGTCCCCCTACCCGCACCTGTTCTCGCCGCTCGACCTTGGATTCACGACCCTGCGCAACCGGGTACTGATGGGATCGATGCACACCGGGCTCGAGGACCGCCGGCGCGACTTCCCGAAGCTCGCGGCCTACTTCTCCGAGCGTGCCGCCGGCGGCGTGGCGCTGATGGTCACCGGCGGCTTCGCCCCGAGCCTCTCGGGCTGGCTGAAACCCTTCGCGGGCAAGCTCACGCGGCACGCGGAAGTGGCACGCCACCGGCAGGTCACCAACGCCGTCCACGGCCACGGGTCCCGCATCTGCCTGCAGCTGCTGCATGCGGGGCGCTACGCATTCCACCCGCTGTCGGTGTCCGCATCGGCGGTCAAGGCTCCCATCAATCCATTCCGGCCGAGGGCGCTGTCGGCGCGCGGCGTCGAGCGCCAGATCGATGCCTTCGCCCGCGCCGCCCGGCTGGCACGCGACGCGGGCTACGACGGCGTGGAGGTCATGGGATCGGAGGGTTACCTGCTCAACCAGTTCACGGTCGCGCGCACCAACCGGCGCGACGACCGCTGGGGCGGCAGCGTCGCGAACCGCATGCGCTTCGCGGTGGAGATCGTGCGCCGCGTGCGCGAGGCCTGCGGACCGGACTTCATCATCATCTACAGGCTGTCGATGCTCGACCTGGTGGCGGACGGCAACGACTGGCCGGCGATCGTGGCCCAGGCGCACGCGGTCGAGGCCGCCGGCGCGACCATCATCAACACAGGCATCGGCTGGCACGAGGCGCGGGTGCCCACCATCGCCACCTCGGTGCCGCGGGGCGCCTTCGCCGGCGTGACCGCCCGGCTCATGCCGGAGGTCTCCGTGCCCCTGGTCGCCACCAACCGGATCAACATGCCCGCGGTGGCCGAGTCGATCCTGGCCGCCGGCCAGGCGGACATGGTGTCGATGGCACGTCCGCTCCTGGCCGACCCCGATTGGCTGGCCAAGGCCGCTTCCGGCCGCGCGGACGCGATCAACACCTGCATCGCGTGCAACCAGGCCTGCCTGGACCACGTATTCCAGAACCGCCGCGCGAGCTGCCTGGTGAACCCGCGCGCCTGCCATGAAACCGAGCTGGTCTATGCACCGACCCGGGCGCCGAGGCGGATCGCCGTGGTGGGCGCGGGGCCTGCCGGGCTCGCATGCGCCACGGTGGCCGCGGCTCGGGGCCACGCCGTGACGCTGTTCGAGGCCGGCGATGCCATCGGCGGCCAGTTCAATCTGGCGCGGCGGATTCCCGGCAAGGAGGAGTTCGCGGAAACCCTGCGCTACTACGGGCTCCAGTTGCGCGAGGCCGGGGTCGAACTGCGGCTGCGTACGCGCGCGACGCCGGAGCTCATGGCCGGCTTCGACGCCGTGGTCCTGGCCACGGGCGTGGTCCCGCGCATGCCGCGGTTCGAAGGCCATGGGCATCCCCGAGTCGTGGGCTACGCGGACGTGCTGCTGGGTCGGGTCGTGCCCGGAGGAAAAGTGGCGATTATCGGCGCAGGTGGCATCGGCTTCGACGTTGCCGAGTTCCTGGTCCAGGAGGGGCCCTCGCCCAGCCTGGATCCGGCACGCTGGATGGAGGAATGGGGCGTCGATCCCGCATCCGGCTCGCCGGGTGGGCTGCAGCCGCCGCGCCCGGAACCGCCGGCGCGCGAAGTCTGGCTGCTGCAGCGAACCGCCGGGCGGCCCGGTGCGCGGCTGGGCAAGACCACCGGCTGGATCCACCGGGCCACGCTGAAGTCCAAGGGCGTCCGAATGCTGGGCGGGGTCGAGTACCGCCGCGTCGACGACGCCGGGCTGCACGTCGCAATCGACGGCGTGGAGCAGGTGATCGGGGTGGACCACGTGGTGGTCTGCGCCGGGCAGGAGCCGCAACGCGCCCTGCTCGATGCGCTCGAGGGCCGCGGCCACGAACTGCACGTGATTGGCGGCGCGGACATGGCCGCGGAGCTGGACGCCAAGCGTGCGATCGACCAGGGAAGCCGGCTGGCGGCTGCGCTCTGACATGCCGGCCGCGGGGTCGACCTCGCGGCTGCTCGACCCCCTGTTCAGCTGGGATTGGGAAAACCGGCAGTACCTTGCGCG
Source organism: Luteimonas yanweni (assembly GCF_039548475.1). Lineage (NCBI taxonomy): Bacteria > Pseudomonadati > Pseudomonadota > Gammaproteobacteria > Lysobacterales > Lysobacteraceae > Luteimonas > Luteimonas yanweni. Next base: position 3,480 of record NZ_JBCLVC010000019.1, read on the forward strand.
CACTTTCTCCGTCGCGACTTCGGCGGAACCGGCACGACCCGCACTCCCGCGGGTTTCGCGCCCGGGCAGCAAAGCGCCACAGAGTGCCGCCGCCCTCCCCAACACGCCAGGCCGATCCGCACCGCGGTGCCCGGACCCTCACAGGGATCCGGCGCCACGGTCGTGTGGACGGCGCAACGGAGCAAGGAGCCGCCATGAAACTCGCCTGGATCCTGTGGTTGGCATCGATCATGCCGCCACCGGCCGCAGATTCCCTCTGCCTCAGCACGACGCTGTACCTCGAGGCCCGCGACCAGTCCGTCCTTGGCCAGCATGCAGTGGCCGAAGTCGCCCTGCGCCGCGCCGACAGCGGCCTGTGGGGTGATTCGGTCTGCGACGTGGTCACCGCGCGCAAGCAGTTCGCGCCGACCATCGTCTCGCCCAATACGCGCCTGAGCAACACCGAAGCCTGGTCGCAGGCGGTCACCATCGCGCTTGAATCGCAGAGCAACTGGGCCCTGCCGGCTGGCGAGCGCAAGGAGGTCGTGCCCGGCGCGAGCCACTTCCTGGCCCATGCGATCGCCAGCCCGAGCTGGCGCAACGCGTACCAGGTCGCGACCATCGGCGACCACACCTTCCTGCGCGTGCAGAGCCTGAAACCGAAGTCGTGACGCGGGTTTCATCGCAGGCCGGGGCGGATCGCACGCACCACTGCACCCACTGCCAGCCTTGAGCGGGCCGCCCGCTGCGCGGATGATGACGGCCTACCCACCGCGGAGCCGTAGATGAAGCTGTATTCGAAGCCGGGCGCCTGCTCGACCGCAGTCCACATGGCGCTGGAGTGGACCGGCGCTCCCTACGAAGTCGAAATCCTCGATGGCGACGCGATGAAGGCACCGTCCTTCCTCGCCATCAATCCCGCCGGCGCGGTGCCCGCACTGGTCGACGGCGACTTCGTGCTTACCCAGAACGCCGCGATCATGGGCTACATCGCCGATACCTGGCCTCAGGCCGCCCTGGCGGGTGACGGTTCGCCGCGCCAGCGCGCGGAAGCGGCACGCTGGCTGGCCTTTGTCAATTCCGATGTGCATCCGGCGTTCAAGCCGATCTTCGGCCCGGCGCGCTACATCGGCGACGAAGCGCAGCACGATGCGATCAAGGCAGCCGCCAGGTCGATGGTGCGCGAGCTCATGGAAACCGCCGACAAGCGTCTGTCGGACAACGACTGGCTGGCCGGCTTCCGCAGCTTCGCCGATCCCTACTTCTATATGACGGTGCGCTGGGCGCACGGCACCGGCGTGGACATCTCCGGGCTGGACAACATCGCGGCCTTCAAGGCGCGGATGGAAGCCGACTCGGGCGTGCGCGCCGCGCTGAAGGCCGAAGGTCTGGAGTAAGGCCCCGCAGCGGGGCTGCAAGTCACCACCGCGCCTCCTGTGGGAGCGGCCATCGCCCCCGCAGACCGGCCCCGGAAGCGAAGCGCCGCCGTGGCTGCTCCCACTGGGCAGCAACAGGAACGGCGCCCATCGGGCGCCGTCTTCGTTCGCAGCCTGGCCTCGCCTCAGCCGCGATCGGCCATCGGCACCCAGTCCCGGTTCTCCGGACCGGTGTAGTTCGCGCTCGGACGGATGATCTTGCCGTCGATGCGCTGCTCGATCACGTGCGCGCTCCAGCCGCTGGTGCGCGCGATCACGAACAGCGGGGTGAACATCGCCGTCGGCACGCCCATCATGTGATAGCTCACCGCGCTGAACCAGTCCAGGTTGGGGAACATCTTCTTGATGTCCCACATCACCGACTCCAGGCGCTCGGCGATCGAATACATGCGGGTGTCGCCCTGCTCTTCCGAAAGCTCCTTCGCGACGTCCTTGATGATGCCGTTGCGTGGATCGCCGACGGTGTAGACCGGATGGCCGAAGCCGATCACCACTTCCTTGCGGCCGACGCGCTCGCGGATGTCGGCCTCGGCCTCGTCCGGCGTGTCGTAGCGCTTCTGCACCTCGAACGCGACCTCGTTGGCGCCGCCGTGCTTCGGACCGCGCAGCGCACCGATCGCGCCGGTAATGCAGGAATGCATGTCGCTGCCGGTGCCGGCGATGACGCGCGCGGTGAAGGTGGAGGCGTTGAACTCGTGCTCGGCGTACAGGTTCAGCGAGGTGTGCATCGCGCGCACCCAGCTTTCCGGCGGCGGCTCGCCGTGCAGCAGATGCAGGAAGTGGCCGCCGATCGAATCGTCGTCGGTCTCGACGTCGATGACCCGGCCGTTGTGGCTGTAGTGGTACCAGTACAGCAGCATCGAACCCAGCGAAGCCATCAGCTTGTCGGCGATGTCGCGTGCACCCGGGTGGTTGTGGTCGTCCTTTTCCGGTGCCAGGCAGCCCATGACCGAAACGCCGGTGCGCATCACGTCCATGGGGTGCGCCGACGGCGGCAGCTCTTCCAGCGCGGCCTTGACCGCGGCCGGGATGCCGCGCAGCGACTTCAGCTTGGCCTTGTAGCGCGCGAGCTCAGGCTTGGACGGCAGCTTGCCGTGCACCAGGAGGTAGGCGACTTCCTCGAACTCGGCGGTCGTGGCGAACCCGGTGATGTCATAGCCGCGGTAGTGCAGGTCGTTGCCGCTGCGGCCGACGCTGCACAGCGCGGTGTTGCCGGCGGCGGTGCCGGACAGGGCCACCGACTTCTTCGGCTTGGGCAGGGTGCTGGGGGTCTCGCTCATCTGGTGCTCCGTTGACGCATGGTGTGGTGGCGCGCAGCGCGCGGCGGTGTGGCAGAGCGTGCGAGGCTGGCAGCGCGTCGCACGCTGCCGTCAGTCCTTGGAGAACAGCGTGTCGAGCTTGTCCTCGTAGGCGTGGTAGCCGAGGAAGTCGTACAGCTCGGCGCGCGTCTGCAGGGTGTCGATGATGTTCTTCTGCGTGCCTTCGCGGCGCACGGTCTCGTAGAAGTTCAGCGCCGCCTTGTTCATCGCGCGATAGGCGCCGCAGCAGTACAGCGCGATGTCGACGCCGGCCGAGCGCAGCTCGTCGGTGGTGAAGAAGGGCGTGGAGCCGAACTCGGTGAGGTTGGCCAGGATCGGCACCTTCACCGCGTCCTTGAATTTGCGGTAGTCCTCGAGCGACTTCATCGCCTCGGGGAAAATCATGTCGGCGCCGGCTTCGACGTAGGCCACGGCGCGCTCGATCGCTGCATCGATGCCCTCGACGGCGGCGGCGTCGGTGCGTGCCATGATCACGAAACCATCGCCCATGCGGCCGTCGACGGCGGCCTTGACGCGGTCGACCATTTCGCCCTTTGGCACCACTTCCTTGTTGGGACGGTGGCCGCAGCGCTTCTGCCCGACCTGGTCCTCCATGTGCACGGCGGCGACGCCGGCGCGCTCGAAGCTGCGGATGGTGCGCGAGATGTTGAAGGCACCGCCCCAGCCGGTGTCGATGTCCACCAGCAGCGGCAGCCCGGTGGCCTCGACGATGCGACGGGCATCGATCAGCACGTCTTCCATCGTGGAGATGCCGAGGTCCGGCATGCCCAGCGAGTTCGCGGCGACGCCGCCGCCGGACAGGTACAGCGCCTTGTAGCCGGTGTGCTTGGCCATCAGGCCGGCATAGGCGGTGATGGCGCCCATCACCTGCAGGGGGGATTCGTCGGCGACGGCGGCGCGGAAGCGCGCGCCTGCGGAAACATGCTCGGACATGGGAAATTCTGCGTAGGGGATCGACACCATTCTAACGGAGCCGGCAGGTGCCAAGCCCGCTGCCCGGAGGTGAAGCCCGGACGCGCGGGGCGCGCCGCCGCGCAGCCCTGCGGCACCTCAGCTGCCGGCGTCGGCCCCGCGCTTGATCGCATCGACGATCTCGCCCAGCGCCGCCGGATCGTCGAGGGTCGACAGATCGCCCGGATCACGATCCTCGGCAAGCGCCTGGATCGAGCGCCGCAGCAGCTTGCCCGAGCGCGTCTTGGGGAGTGACGCCACCACGTAGATCCGCGCCGGGCGCGCGATCGCGCCCAGCTGCTCCACCACCCTGCCCTGCATCTCGTGCGCGGCCAGCGACGCGTCTGCGGCCTGCTTCAGCGTTGCGAACACCACCGGCACCTGGCCCTTGATCTCGTCGTGCACGCCGATCACCGCGACCTCGGCCACGCCCGGATGGCCCGACACCGACTCTTCGATCTCGCGCGTGCCCAGGCGATGCCCGGCGACGTTGATGACGTCGTCGGTGCGGCCAAGGATGAAGGCGTAGCCATCCTCGTCGCGGATCGCCCAGTCCAGCGAGCTGTAGAGCGGTTCCCGGAAGTGGCTGAAGTAACTGGCGATGAAGCGCTCGTCATTGCGCCAGACCGTGCTCAGGCATCCCGGCGGCAGCGGCGGCTGGATCACCAGCACGCCCTTTTCGCCGGCCGCCGCGTCCTCGCCGGTGACCTCGTCGATCACCCGCAGCCGGTAGCCCAGGTTCGGCAGGCCGGGCGAGCCCAGCTTGACGGGCTTCATGTCCAGCCCCGGCATCATGGTCAGCACCGGCCAGCCGGTCTCGGTCTGCCAGTAGTTGTCGATCACCGGCTTGCCGAGCACGCCGGAGATCCAGCGCGCGGTTGGCTCGTCCAGCGGCTCGCCGGCCAGGAACAGGTACTCCAGCTTCGACAGGTCGCGGTCGGTGATGTACGTGGTGTCGAACTTCTTCAGCACCCGAAGCGCGGTGGGCGCGGAGAACAGCGTGCGCACGCCGTAGCGTTCGCACAGCTCCCACCAGATGCCCGGATCCGGCCGGGTCGGCATGCCCTCGTAGATGATCGAGGTCGCGCCCGCGATCAGCGGCCCGTAGACGTTGTAGGAATGCCCCACCACCCAGCCGATGTCGGAGGTGGAGAACATCACCTGGCCGGGTCGGATGTCGTAGACCGCCCACATCGACAGCGCCAGCGCCACCGCATAGCCGCCGACGTCCCGCTGCACGCCCTTGGGCGTGCCCGTGGTTCCGGAGGTGTAGAGGATGTAGCTGGGTTCGTTGGACTCGAGCCACTGCACGGGCACCTGCACGTCTTCATGGTCACGCCGCAGCGTCGCGTAGTCGAAGTCACGACCCTCCTGCATCGGCACCTCGGCCAGCCCACGGCTGACCACAAGCACGTGGGCCGGCGGATGCGCTGCCCGGGCCAGCGCGTCGTCCACCAGCGGCTTGAAGGGGATGACTTTGCCACCGCGGCTGCCGGCGTCGGCGCAGACCAGCACCTTCGGCTCGGCATCATCGATCCGCAGCGCCAGGTTCTTGGCGGCGAAGCCGCCGAATACCACCGAGTGGATCGCGCCGATGCGCGCGCAGGCCAGCATCGCCACGACCGCGTCAACGGTGTGCGGCATGTAGACCACCACCCGGTCGCCCTTGCCCACGCCCAGTGCGCCGAGCACGGCGGCGAATACGTTCACTTCGCGATGCAGCTCGCGGTAGCTCAGCTCGCGAACGCTGCCGGTCTCGGTGGAGTAGCCCACCAGGGCGAGCTGGTCGCCGCGATCCTCCAGGTGCCGGTCGACCGCGTTGTGGCAGAGGTTGGTCTCACCGCCGACGAACCAGCTGCGGAACGGCGGGTTGGAGTAGTCGAGGATCTTCTCCGGCGTCTTGTGCCAGTAAATGGCTTCGGCCTGCTCGGCCCAGAAGGCCTCCGGCTCCTCGACCGAACGCCGGTACATGTCTTCGTAGCGCATGACGGTCTCCAATGCTCCGATCGAGGCTAGTCCGCCAAGAGCCCCCGCGCGCTACGACGTTGGTCGAATGCCTTGCCGCGATGTCCGGGCGGGACGCGGGAGATCTTCTCCGGAGTCCGGGGCGCCGACGCGCGTGCGGGAGCGGTGGAGCGCTTGGAGCGCTGGAGCGCCTCAGAGGGGTCGATGGGTCGCACTCCGTGATGGTTCGGGCTGCCCGTCCCGTGCCCAGGGGGTGTGCTCCCCCGGCAGTCTCCGCCTCTTGCTCCCACTGCCGGCCGCCGGCCATCCATGGCCGGCTGTGCGCACACCCCCTGGGCACGGGACGGGCCGTGGCGTTCTTCGGCGTCGGAAGGAAGATCAAAAGCGCGTGCGCGACCGAGCCGTGGTCACCTGATCCGGCGAGACTTCGACCGGTCCAGACGTAGCGCACGCTTGCTCCACCAGACCGCCCCGAAGGTCCGGGCCCGCCGTGGATGCAGGGGGGATGTCCAGAGCCGGCCATGGATGGCCGGCGGCCGGATGATGGGAGCAGGACGCGGAGACATCCGGCTGGGCATCCCCCCTGCGTCCGCGGCGGGCAGCGCGAGCCCGCCCGGAGAGCTGCGCCCCCCCACGCACACCCCACGGCGGGCAAGAGGCCGCCCACGAAGCCATCGCCCACAAGCCCCTCGACCGGGAGTAAAGCCAAACGAAAACGACCGGGCCAGGCCCGGTCGTTTCGATGCGGCATGCGGGACGGATCCCGCGGCGATGTCAGCCCAGGAGGTGGGCGACGCCAGCGCGCTCTTCCTCGAGCTCGGCCAGGGTCTTGTCCATGGCGGCACGGCTGAAGTCATCGACTTCCAGGCCCTCGACGCGGGTGTACTCGCCGTTTTCGGTGGTCACCGGGACGCCGTAGATCACCCCCTCGGGAATGCCGTAGCTGCCGTCGGACGGCACGCCCATGGTCACCCACTTGCCGTTCGAACCCAGCACCCAGTCGCGGATGTGGTCGATAGCGGCGTTGGCGGCCGAAGCGGCCGATGACAGGCCACGGGCCTCGATGATCGCCGCGCCGCGCTTGCCGACCTGCGGGATGAACGCGTTCGCGTTCCAGTCGGCATCGTTGATGCGGTCCTTCAGCGACTCGCCCTTGACCGTGGCGAAGCGGTAGTCGGGATACATGGTCGGGCTGTGGTTGCCCCAGACCACCAGGTTCTCGATGTCGCCCACGGCCACGCCGGCCTTGTTGGCAAGCTGGCTCAGCGCGCGGTTGTGGTCCAGGCGCAGCATGGCGGTGAAGTTGGCGGCCTTCAGGTCCGGCGCCGACTTCATCGCGATGTAGGCATTGGTGTTGGCGGGGTTGCCGACCACCAGGACCTTGACGTCGCGGCTCGCGACCTTGTTCAGCGCCGCGCCCTGGGCGGTGAAGATCTTGGCGTTCTCCAGCAGCAAGTCCTTGCGCTCCATGCCGGGACCACGCGGGCGGGCACCGACCAGCATGGCGATGTCGGCGTCCTTGAACGCGACTTCCGGGTCGTCCGTGCCGACCATGCCGGCCAGCAGCGGGAAGGCGCAGTCCTCGAGCTCCATCATCACGCCCTTGAGCGCGGCCTGGGCCTTCTCCATGGGGAGTTCGAGCATCTGCAGGATGACGGGCTGGTCACGGCCCAGCATTTCACCGGAGGCGATGCGGAAGAGGAGGGCATAACCGATCTGGCCGGCGGCGCCGGTGACGGCAACTCGGACGGGGGTCTTCATGTGGGTGGCTCCGGATACGTGGGACTGGAGGAAAACGGGAGGCGCGAGGGCGCTGTCGACTGGTGGCCGGGCCCCTCATCGGGACCGGCCACCGTCGGCTGGCTCAGGACAGTTCGGCGAAGAATTCCTGGATGCGCGAGAGGCCGGGCGCCAGCTGCGGCGTCGGGCAGGTGTAGCTGATGCGCAGGCCGCGCGGCTCGCCGAAGGCCGAGCCCGGCACGCAGGCCACGCCCTTGGCTTCGAGCAGCGCGTTGCAGAGATCCACGTCGTTGGCGATGACCTTGCCGCCGTGCGATTTGCCGTACGCGCAGCTGATGTCCGGGAAGGCGTAGAACGCGCCCTGCGGCACCGGGCAGACTACTCCGGGGATGGCGTTGAGCGCGGCCACGACCTGGTCGCGCTTGGCCTGGAACTCGGCGCAACGCTCGGCCGGCACGTCCTGCGGGCCGGACAGCGCAGCCGTGGCGGCGGCGGCTACGACTTCCGGCAGGCTGGTGATGTGGTTCGAGTTCATCACCGTCACCGCCTGCGCCACGACCTCGGGGCCGGCCATCAGGCCGACGCGCCAGCCCGGCATGCCATAGGTCTTGGACAGCGAGTCGACGAAGATCACGCGGTCGCGCAGCTCGGGGCGCGCCTGCACGAAGTTGTGGTAGCCGAGATCGTCGAACACCATCTTGTTATAGATGTCGTCGGTGATGATCCAGGTGTCGGGATGGCGCACGATGACGTCCGCCAGCGCGGCGATCTCGTCCTTCGTGTAGACCATGCCCGTCGGGTTGGACGGGTTGTTGAACAGGAACACCCGGGGCTTCTTCGCCAGCGCGGCGTCGAGCTGGGCCGGGCTGAGCTTGTAGTCCTGCTCGGGCGGGCACGGCAGCAGCTGGATGTCGGCGCCGACGATCTCGGCGATGTCCATGTAGCTGGTCCAGTACGGCGTGGCGAAGGCGAAGCCGTCGCCCTCGTCCAGCAGCGCTTCGGCCAGGTTGTACAGGATGTGCTTGGCGCCGACGCCGGTCGCGCAGTTGGCGCGCGTGTAACCCGTGAGTCCAAGGCCATCCATGTGCGCGATGAACGCGTCAAGCAGGGCGTTGGCGCCGCGGTTGTTGCCGTACTGGCCGGAATCGGCGTCCAGCGCCTTGCGCGCGGCGGCATAGACATGGTCGCCGGGCAGGAAGTTGGGGACGCCGATCGAAAAGCTGATGATGTCGCGGCCTTCGGCCTTCAGGCGCTGGGCCGTCTCGGCCACGACCATGATCGCGCTGGGCTTGGCGCGACCCATGCGCTTTGCAAGCTTGGGCATTGCGGGAACCTCGGGATTCTGGGAGGGATTCTGGGGAGTCCGGGACGCGATGCGCGGCTGTCCGCTGCACGCGCGGCAGCCGCCAATTCTAGCATCGCGCCCCGCCCGGCCCGGCTTGGGCCGGCATCGCTCAGGCCGACATCACCTTGTTCCACTCGGCCACGCGGTCGGCCTTCGCAGCCAGGACCGCGTCGGCGTCGCCCTCGATCTTCACCGACTTGATGGCATCGCCCTGCTTGACGGCATCGACCACGTCCAGGCCCTCGGTGACCTTGCCGAACACGGTGTGCTTGCCGTCCAGCCAGTCGGTCTTGATATGGGTGATGAAGAACTGGCTGCCGTTGGTACCCGGGCCGGCATTGGCCATCGAGAGCACGCCGCGGTCATGCTTCACGCCATTGTCGGTCTCGTCCTCGAACTTGTAGCCGGGGCCGCCGGTGCCGGTGCCCTTGGGGCAGCCGCCCTGGATCATGAAGTCCGGGATCACGCGGTGGAAACCCAGGCCGTCGTAGAAGCCCCGCTTGGCGAGGTTGACGAAGCTGGCCACGGTCAGCGGGGCCTTCTCGGGGTAGAGCTCTACCTTGATCTGGCCACGGTCGGTGTCGAAAACGGCGTTCAGGGACATGTCTGGATTCCTGGGGTGGGGTCGGGGTGGGTGGCCGCGGGAGCATCCCGACGGCCTCGGACCCGAAATGGAGCCGCCGGGGCGGTTTGCAATACTTCTGCCACGGGCCTTGACGCAGTATAATGATCGGCTCACCCGAACCAGGCCCAGCGCGCCCTGCCCCAAGAAGGCATGAGGTGCGGTTTTCCCGATGTCCATCGAACGCCTCCGCAACATCGCCATCGTCGCCCACGTCGACCACGGCAAGACCACCCTCGTCGATTGCCTCCTCAAGCAGTCGGGCACGTTCAACGAACGCACGGTCATGGCCGAGCGGGTGATGGACAGCAACGACCAGGAAAAGGAACGTGGCATCACGATCCTCTCCAAGAACACCGCCATCAACTGGAATGGCAACCGGATCAACATCGTCGACACCCCCGGGCACGCCGACTTCGGCGGCGAGGTCGAGCGCGTCCTGTCGATGGTCGATTCGGTCCTGATCCTGGTCGACGCCATGGACGGGCCGATGCCGCAGACGCGCTTCGTGACCCAGAAGGCGTTCGCGATGGGCTTCAACCCGATCGTGGTGGTCAACAAGATCGACCGCCCCGGCGCGCGTCCGGACTGGGTGATCGACCAGGTGTTCGACCTGTTCGACAAGCTCGGCGCCACCAACGAGCAGCTCGACTTCCCGATCGTCTACGCCTCGGCCCTGCATGGCTACGCCAGCCTGGACGACAGCGCGCGCGCCGGCGACATGACCCCGCTGTACGAAGCGATCATGAAGCACGTGCCGCCGCCGTCGGTGGATCCGGACGGCCCGTTCCAGATGCGCATCAGCCAGCTGGACTACAACAACTTCGTCGGCCTGATCGGCATCGGCCGCATCCAGCGCGGCACGGTGCGGACCAACATGCCGGTGAGCGTGGTCGACCGCCACGGGAAGAAGCGCCAGGCCAAGGTGCTGCAGGTGCTGGGCTTCCTGGGCCTGGAGCGCGTCGAGGTCGAGAACGGCAAGGCCGGCGACATCCTCGCGCTCTCCGGCATCGCGGACCTGTCGATCTCCGACACCATCTGCGCGCTCGATACGCCCGAGGCGCTGCCTGCGCTGACCGTCGACGAGCCGACCATCAGCATGACCTTCCAGGTCAACAACTCGCCGTTCGCCGGCAACAAGGACCGCAGCGGCGGCAAGTTCATCACCAGCCGCCAGATCCGCGAGCGCCTTGAGCGCGAGACCCTTCACAACGTCGCGCTGAAGGTCGAGGAAGGTTCGGACCCGGACAAGTTCCTGGTCTCCGGCCGCGGCGAGCTGCACCTGTCGGTGCTGATCGAGACCATGCGCCGCGAGGGCTTCGAGCTCGCCGTGTCGCGCCCGGAAGTCATCATCAAGGAGATCGACGGCCAGCAGATGGAACCCGTCGAGCAGCTGGTGATCGACATCGAGGAAATCCACCAGGGCGGCGTGATGGAGAAGCTTGGCATCCGCAAGGGCCAGCTGAAGAACATGGAGTCCGATGGCAAGGGGCGCGTGCGGCTCGACTACATGATCCCGGCGCGCGGCCTGATCGGCTTCCAGAACGAGTTCAAGACCCTGACCCAGGGCACCGGCCTGCTGTTCCACGTGTTCGACCATTACGGCCCGAAGGAACAGGGCGCAATCGCCAAGCGCAGCAACGGCGTGATGATCGCCAACGCGGCGGGCGCGACTCCGGCGTACTCGCTTGGGCCGCTCGAAGAGCGCGGCAAGCTGTTCGCGGCAGAGGGCGACAACGTCTACGAAGGCCAGCTGATCGGCATCCACTCGAAGGACAACGACCTCACCGTCAATGCCATCAAGACCAAGCCGCTGACCAACATGCGCGCCTCCGGCAAGGACGACGCCATCAAGCTGACGCCGGCGATCAAGTACACGCTGGAGCAGGCCCTGGACTTCATCGAGGACGACGAGCTGGTCGAGGTCACCCCGAAGGAAATCCGCCTTCGCAAGAAGCACCTCAGCGAAACCGACCGCAAGCGGGCCAGCCGCTCGGCGTGAGCGGGACGCTGTTCACGGCATGGAGGCCTGGCGCCGACGCCCGTGGGCAGCTCGCCACGCTCGTGGCCGGGATCGGGGCAGCGCGGCCCGTGGACGGACCGCGCCTGCGGCTCCGCCGCCCCGACCAGTGGCACGCGACCCTGTGCTTCATCGGCCAAGACGCGATGGACATGGTCACGCCAGCGCTCTGCGAGGGCCTGGCCGACGCTGCGCGGCGCATTCCCGCGCACGTGTTCCAGGTCGCACGCGTCGCGTACTGGGCGGGCGCCGGCGCGGTGGTGGCCCTTCCCCGTGATTGCCCCGAGCTCCAGGCGCTGTGCGACGCCACGCGCGACGCAATGGGCCGCTGCGGCATCACGCCACTGCAGGCAACCACGCAGCCGCATGTGACCCTGGCCTACCTCGAGCGCCAGCTGCCCGCGCAGCCGTGGCTGGACGGCGTTCGTTGCCCTGGCGAGACGTTGCACGTCGACGGCTTCGAACTGCTGTCAAATCGTGGCGGGCGGTACGAGGTTTTGGGAGACTGGCCGCTGACCGGCGCCCCGCTCCCGCAGGCGCCACGACAGGCCGGCCTTTTCTAGCGCAGGCACGGCCACCTGCTGTTGCGCCGTCGACCCGACGCCACGCTCCGGCCCTCAGGCCCTGGCTGGCACCTTCAGCTGCTCGTGCTTGCGCACGATCAGCATCGCGATCTCGAGCGACTGCTCGTAGTTCAGGCGCGGATCCACCATCGTCCGGTACGCACGCTCGAGGTCGCACTCGGCAAGGTCGCGCGCGCCGCCGGTGCATTCGGTGACGTCCTCCCCGGTGAGCTCCAGGTGCACGCCACCCAGCCTGGTCCCCGCGGCCGCGTGGAGGTCGAAGCTCTGCTCGATCTCGCTGCGGATGTTGTCGAAGCGACGCGTCTTGTAGCCGTTGCTGGTCGACTCGGTGTTGCCGTGCATCGGGTCGCAGATCCACAGCACGCGGCGCCCTTCCCGCTTGAGCGCCTCCAGCAGCGGCGGAAGCCGCTCCGCGACCTTGCCCGCGCCCATGCGGCAGATCAGGCCAAGCCGCCCCGGCTCGTCCGCCGGATTGAGCAGGTCGACCAGGCGAAGCAGTTCGTCCGGCGAGGTCGACGGGCCGATCTTCACCGCCACGGGGTTGCGGATGCCGCGGAAGTACTCGGCGTGGGCACCGCCGGCGGCGGCCGTGCGCATGCCGATCCAGGGGAAATGGGTGCTGAGGTTGAACCAGCCCCACTGCCTCGGCACCTCGCGCGTCAGCGCCTCCTCGTAGGGCAACAGCAGGGCTTCGTGCGAGGTGAAGAAATCCACGCGGTTGAGGTTGTGCACCTCGGTACCGGACAGGGTCTCCATGAAGCGCACGGCCTCGCCGATGTTCCCGACCATGCGCTGGTAGTCCTCGGCCAGCGGCGAATGCGTCACCCAGCCCAGGTCCCAGTACTCGGGGTGGTGCAGGTCGGCAAAGCCGCCATCGATCAGCGAGCGCACGAAGTTCATGGTCATCGCGGAGCGCGCATGCGCCTTGACCATGCGCCGCGGATCGGGGATGCGGGCGGTCGGGGTGAACTCGGGCCCGTTGACCATGTCGCCGCGATAGCTCGGCAGCGTGACATCGCCACGCGTTTCGGTATCGGCGGAGCGCGGCTTGGCGTACTGGCCGGCAAAGCGCCCGACCCTCACCACCGGCAAACGCATGCCATGCACGAGCACCAGGCTCATCTGCAGCAGCACCTTGAGGCGGTTGGAGATCACTGCCGAGCTGCAGTCGCTGAAGTTCTCGGCGCAGTCACCGCCCTGCAGCAGGAAACGCCGGCCCTCCTGGGCCTCCGCCAGCTGCTGCCTGAGCGCCATGATCTCCCAGGACGTCACCAGGGGCGGGAGCGCGCGCACCTCGTCCTGCACGCGCGCGAGTTCGGCGGCGTCGGGGTACGTGGGCATCTGCAGGGCGGTTCGTCCGCGCCAGCTTCCGGGATTCCAGGCATCCGGGAGGTTCACGGCGTGGAGGTTTCGTTCGTTTGCGGGCATCGGGGGTACGTTCTTGTTGCACTGCAGCGACGGCCATCATCCGCCGCCGCGCCCCGGATCGCAATGGTCGTCAGCGGCGGCCGCGCCAGCGGAATGCCGCGAACACGAAGAATGCCGCCAGCAGCACGAACCAGACCAGGCTCCAGGCGGGCATCGAGAGGCCGAGGAACGTCCAGTCGACGGTGCCGCAGTCGCCGGTTCCGGTCAGCACCTTGCGGATCACGTTGGCCGCCGACATGGTTTCGCGAAGGAAGGACAGCGGCGGGCCGCAGGCGGGCAGCTCCGGGGGGTTGTACTGGATCCAGACATGGCGCCCGGCGATCGCCATCCCGACCGCGGCGGCCAGGAAGCCGAGAACGCCATAGAACGCCCTGCCCGCGGCGGCGCGCGGCGCGTGCAGGCCGGCGAGCAGGAACACCACGCCCAGCGCGGCGAAGGCGATACGCTGGAAGATGCACAGCGGGCACGGATCCAGCCCCCATGCGAACTGGGAGTAGATCGCAAAGCCGATCAGCGCCGCGCAGATCGCGAAGCCGGACAAGCACTGCTGGCGGAACGACCAGCGGAACGGATTCAGGTTCATCGATGGGCTCGCGTAAAACGGACGCCAAGATAGCAAAAACCCCGGCGCAGGGCCGGGGTTTTGCAATGGCGGACGACGGCGGTGATTACTCCGCCGCGGCCTCCGGCCGGTCGACGAGCTCGACGTAGGCCATCGGCGCGTTGTCGCCGTCGCGGAACCCGCACTTGATGATGCGCAGGTAGCCGCCCGGACGCTCGCGGTAGCGCGGGCCCAGGTCGACGAACAACTTGCCCACGGCTTCCTTGTCGCGCAGGCGCGAGAAGGCCAGGCGGCGGTTTGCGACGCCGTCGGTCTTGCCCATGGTGATCAGCGGCTCGGCGACGCGGCGGAGCTCCTTGGCCTTCGGGAGCGTGGTCTTGATCAGCTCGTGCTTGAGCAGCGACGCCGCCATGTTGGTGAACATGGCATCGCGGTGTGCGCTGGTGCGGCTGAACTTGCGGCCGGATTTCTGGTGGCGCATGGTCTTGGTTCCTGTCTGTCTGGTCTTAGCCGAGCATGCCGTGCGCCGAGACGCCGGCCGGCGGCCAGTTCTCGAGCTTCATGCCGAGCGAGAGGCCACGCTGGGCCAGCACTTCCTTGATCTCGGTGAGCGACTTCTTGCCGAGGTTCGGGGTCTTGAGCAGCTCGACTTCCGTCTTCTGGATCAGGTCGCCGATGTAGTAGATGCTCTCGGCCTTGAGGCAGTTGGCCGAACGCACCGTCAGCTCCAGGTCGTCGATCGGGCGCAGAAGCACCGGATCCACGCCCGGGGTCTGGGCCTTCTGGTCGTTGCCCTCGCGGCGGGTGAAATCGCCGAAGACGCTGAGCTGGTCGGTGAGGATGTCGGCGGCGGTCCGCACGGCTTCCTCGGCGTCGATCGTGCCATTGGTCTCGATGTCGAGCACCAGCTTGTCGAGGTCGGTGCGCTGTTCGACGCGGGCCGCTTCGACTTCGTACGCCACGCGGCGGACGGGCGAGAACGACGCGTCCAGCATCAGGCGACCGATCGAACGGGTCTCCTCGTCCGGGCGGCGACGGGCGGCGGCCGGCTGGTAGCCGAAGCCGCGCTCGATCTTCAGGCGCATGTTGATCGACGCATCCTTGGTCAGATGGCAGATCACGTGCTCGCCGTTGAGCACCTCGACGTTATGGTCGGTCTTGATGTCGGCAGCGGTCACGACGCCCGGGCCGGACTTGGCCAGGGTCAGCGTGGAGCTGTCGCCGGTGCCCATGCGGATGGCGACGTCCTTGAGGTTCAGCAGGACCTCGAGCACGTCCTCCTGCAGGCCTTCGATGGTGCTGTATTCGTGCAGCACGCCGTCGATCTCGACCTCGGTGATGGCGAAGCCGGGGATCGACGACAGCAGCACGCGGCGCAGGGCGTTGCCGAGCGTGTGGCCATAGCCGCGCTCGAGCGGCTCGATCACGACCTTGGCGCGATTGCCGGCGAGTCGTTCGATCTGGGGGCCACGCGGGCGCAGGACCTGGTTGGCGGTAACCGTCATGTTTGGTGTCTCCTGTGGCCTGCCGGGGTGGACCGGCGGGCCGGGTGAATTACTTCGAGTACAGCTCGACGATCAGCGCTTCGTTGATGTCCGCGGGCAGGTCGCCGCGGTCCGGGACCGCCTTGAACACGCCGCTGAACTTCTTCGAGTCGACCTCGACCCAGGACGGCGACAGGTCCATCGTCGCAGACACCGTCAGTGCCTCCTGGACGCGCATCTGCTTCTGTGCCTTCTCGGACAGCGCGATCGCGTCGCCTGCCTTGACCTGGTAGGACGGCAGGTTCACGGACTTGCCGTTCACCGTGACGCCGCGGTGCGACACCAGTTGGCGCGCGGCCGGGCGGGTGATCGCGAAGCCCATGCGGTAGACAACGTTGTCCAGGCGGGTTTCCAGCAGCTGCAGGAGGTTCTCGCCGGTGTTGCCCTTCGTGGTCGAGGCCTTCTTGTAGTAGTTGCGGAACTGGCGCTCCAGCAGGCCGTAGATGCGCTTGACCTTCTGCTTCTCGCGAAGCTGCAGGGCGTAGTCGGAGAGCTTGCTGCGGCGTGCGCCGGTGCCAGCGCCGTGCTGGCCGGGCTTCTGCTCGAGCTTGCACTTGGAATCGAGCGCGCGGGCGGGCGACTTCAGCGAGAGGTCGGCGCCTTCGCGACGGGCGAGCTTACAGGTGGGTCCGATATAACGAGCCATTTCTTATCGCCCCCTTAGACGCGACGCTTCTTCGGCGGACGGCACCCGTTGTGCGGGATTGGCGTCACGTCGATGATGTTGGTGATCTTGTAGCCCACGTTGTTGAGCGAGCGGACGGCGGACTCACGGCCCGGGCCCGGGCCCTTGATGCGGACTTCAAGAGACTTCACGCCGTAGTCGAGCGCAACCTTGCCTGCCTTTTCGGCGGCGACCTGGGCTGCGAACGGGGTGGACTTGCGCGAGCCGCGGAAACCCGCGCCACCCGAAGTCGCCCACGACAGGGCGTTGCCCTGGCGGTCGGTGATCGTGATGATGGTGTTGTTGAACGAAGCGTGGACGTGGGCGATGCCGTCGGTGACGACGCGCTTGATCTTCTTCTTCGGTTTGGCTGCCGGCTTGGCCATGGTCGTGGTTCCTTATTTCCTGATGGCCCTGCGCGGACCCTTGCGGGTGCGTGCATTGGTCCGGGTGCGCTGGCCACGAAGCGGCAGGCCGCGACGGTGGCGAAGGCCGCGGTAGCAGGCCAGGTCCATCAGACGCTTGATGGCCATGCCGATTTCGCGGCGGAGGTCGCCCTCGACCGCGAACTTGCCGACTTCGGCGCGCAGGCGCTCGACGTCCGGCTCGGAGAGGTCGCGGATCTTGGTGGACGAATCCACGCCTGCGGCTTCGCAGACCTGCTTCGAACGGGTACGGCCAATGCCGTAGATGCTTTGCAGCCCAACCCAGACGTGCTTCTGGGCAGGCAGGTTGACACCTGCAATACGCGCCATGCGCGGATCTCCAACTGTTTGGGGCGGCCGAACGGGGTCATTCGGCGCAGTGAACAAGAAATTGTATCAGAATCCCGGAAGTCAATAAAGCCCGCGGCCGCCAAAAAAGCGTCCGACCGGCCCGGCATGGGGAGTGTGCCCATGCTCCGGCGACGGTTCCCTGGCTGGACGGACCCTTGGGGGGCCTGCCCGCCCGGCGCTACTCTGGCGCCGGGACTGGCCTGGGAACCACCTGCACGCGGGATCGCCACGCAGGTCGCCCATCAAGGCCCGGCCGTGCAACGGCCGGACCGGGATCCCCAGGCGAGGCCGCGAGTTGCGGCTGCCCCGGGATCCGTTCGAATCTTCAGCCGCGCGGCAAGCCGCGCGCGCCACCCTTGAGGTTGGACTTCTTCAGCAGGCTCTCGTACTGGTGCGACATCAGGTGCGCCTGGATCTGCGAGATGAAATCCATCACCACCACCACCACGATCAGCAGCGACGTGCCGCCGAAATAGAACGATGCGTTGAGCTCGGTGCGCATGAACTCGGGCAACAAGCAGACCAGCACCAGATAGGTGGCGCCGGCAGCCGTCAAGCGGGTCAACACGCCGTCGATGTAGTCGGCCGTGGCCTTGCCCGGGCGGATGCCGGGGATCAGCGCGCCCGACTTCTTCAGGTTGTCCGCGGTTTCCTGGGAGTTGAAGACCAGGGCGGTATAGAAGAAGGTGAAGCCGGCGATCAGGCCCGCGTAGAGCAGGATGTACAGCGGCTCGCCCGGCGACAGCGCCTGGCTCACCCGCTGCAGCCAGGTGGCCGAACCGGCCTGGCTGAACCAGGTCGAGGCCGTGGCCGGGAACATGATGATCGACGACGCGAAGATCGCCGGGATCACGCCCGCCATGTTGAGCTTGAGCGGCAGGAACGAGCTCTGGTTCATGTACGCGTTGCGGCCACCCTGGCGGCGCGCGTAATTGACCGTGATCCGGCGCTGGCCGCGCTCGACGAACACCACGAAGTAGGTGAATGCGACCACGATCAACGCGATCATGATCACCGCGATCGGGCTCATGTCGCCGTTGCGGGCGGCCTCGAAGGTGGTGATGACCGCACTCGGCAGCCCGGCCACGATGCCGGCGAA
This sequence comes from Luteimonas yanweni, assembly GCF_039548475.1. NCBI lineage: Bacteria > Pseudomonadati > Pseudomonadota > Gammaproteobacteria > Lysobacterales > Lysobacteraceae > Luteimonas > Luteimonas yanweni. Next base: position 21,514 of record NZ_JBCLVC010000019.1, read on the forward strand.
GATGATCAGCGAAACGCCGTTGCCGATGCCCCGCTCGGTCACCTGCTCACCCAGCCACACCAGGAACATGGTGCCCGCGGTGAGCGCGATGATGGCGGTCAGCACAAAGCCCATGCCCGGGGCGTAGACCACCGGGATGCCGTTGCTGGCGCCCGAGCCCTGCAGCGCGACGGCGATGCCCGCCGACTGGAACACGGCCAGCGGGATCGAGCCGATGCGTGACCACTGGGTGATGCGGCGCCGGCCCGACTCGCCTTCCTTCTGGATCGCCTTCAGGCTCGGCACGATCTGCACCAGCATCTGGATGATGATCGATGCCGAGATGTAGGGGATCACGTTGAGCGCGAACAGGCTGAAACGCGAAAGCGCACCACCGGAGAACATGTTGAACATGTCCACGATGGTGCCTTCCTGCTGCTCCATCAGGCGCAGCATGGCATCGGGGTTCACGCCCGGCACCGGGATGTAGCAGCCGATGCGGTAGACGATCAGCGCCCCGACGACGAACAGCAGGCGCTGGCGCAGCTCGGTGAACTTTCCGAGCCCGCCCATGCCACCCATTGCGCTGCCGCTGCGTGCCATGCGTCGCTTACTCCTCGACCTTGCCGCCGGCGGCCTCGATGGCCGCGCGCGCGCCGGCCGTGGCCAGCACGCCCTTCAGCACCAGCGCCCTGGTCACGTCACCCTTGAGGACGATCTTGGCGCGCTTGGCCGTGGCCGGCACCAGCTTCGCGGCGCGCAGCGCCTTGAAGTCGATGTCGCCCTCGAGGCGCTCGAGCTGGTAGAGCATCACTTCGGCGGTGTCGCCGGCAATGCGCGAACGGAAGCCGACCTTCGGCAGGCGCTTGCGCAGCGGCATCTGGCCGCCTTCGAAGCCGGCCTTGATCTTGCCCTTGCCCGAACGGGCGAAAGAACCCTTGTGGCCACGGCCGGCGGTCTTGCCGAGGCCGGAACCGATGCCGCGGCCGACGCGCTTGCGTTCGGTGCGGGCGCCCTCTGCGGGCTGCATGGTGTTGAGCTTCATGTGCTTATTCCTCGACCCGGACCAGGTAGTGGACCTTGTTGATCAGGCCACGGACCTGGGGGCTGTCCTTCAGTTCGCGGACGGAGTTGAGCTTGCCCAGGCCCAGGGCCTTGACGGACAGGCGATGCTTGGCCTGCGAGCCGCGCAGACCCTTCACCAGGCGCACCTTGACGGTGCCGGTGCCGGCTTCGTTCTTAGCCATTGAGGATGTCCTCCACCTTCTTGCCGCGCTTGGCCGCGATGGCGCCAGGCGAGTGCATGCCGGCCAGGCCCTTGACGGTGGCGCGGACCAGGTTGATCGGGTTGCGCGAGCCGACGGCCTTGGCCAGCACGTCCTTCACGCCCACCGCCTCGAGCACGGCGCGCATGGCGCCACCGGCGATCACGCCGGTACCCTCGGACGCGGGCATCATGAACACGCGGGCGGCGCCGTGGCCGGCCTTCACGGTGTGGTACAGCGTGCCGCCGTTGAGCTCGACGGTCGCCATGTTGCGGCGCGCCTGCTCCATCGACTTCTGGATGGCCATGGGGACCTCGCGGGCCTTGCCATAGCCGAAGCCGACCTTGCCGGCGCCGTCGCCGACGACGGTCAGCGCGGTGAAGGTGAACTGGCGACCACCCTTGACGGTCTTGCTGACACGGTTGACCGTGATCAGCTTCTCGATCATGCCGTCGTCGATTTCTTCGCGGTTGCGGTCGCGGTCACGACCGCGCGGGGCGCGTTCTTCTGCCATTTCGATGTTGCCTGTGTTGTTGAGGGATGTACGGCTTTCAGCCGCTTATGGTTGTGGTGTGGTTCGGTGGTCCGCGTTCCCGGGCAGAAGCCGGGAGGCGTCCGATGCAGCCCGCATCGACAGGTAGGCCCGGGTGGGGACGGTGCCCCACCCTTTCAACGTCTTGACGCTTAGAACTGCAGGCCGCCTTCGCGCGCGGCGTCGGCCAGGGCCTTGATCCGGCCATGATACCTGTAACCGGAGCGATCGAAGGCAACCGAATCGATCCCGGCGGCCTTGGCCTTCTCGGCGATCACGCGGCCGACCTTGGCGGCGGCCTCGGTGTTGCGGCCATTCTTCAGGCCGTCGCGGACGTCGGCCTGGGTGGTGCTGGCCGCGGCCAGGACCTTCGAACCGTCGGCGGTGAACAGCTGGGCGTACAGGTGCTGGCCGGTGCGCAGCACCGACAGGCGCGGGACGCCCAGTTCGCGGATGTGTGCGCGCGTCGACTTGGCGCGGCGCAGGCGGGCAATTTTCTTCTGCATGGTCTCGTTCTCCGAAAGCTGAAGGCCGGCTTAGGCCTTCTTGGCTTCCTTGCGGATGATGTTCTCGCCGGCGTACTTGACGCCCTTGCCCTTGTACGGCTCCGGCGGACGGTAGCCGCGGATCTTCGCAGCGACCTCGCCGACCTGCTGCTTGTCGGCGCCGTTGACCACGATCTCGGTCTGCGTCGGGGTGCTGATGGTGATCCCCGCCGGCGGCTTGAACAGCACCGGGTGGGAGAAGCCGAGGGACAGGTTCAGGTCCTGGCCCTGCATCGCGGCACGGTAGCCGACGCCCACGAGCTCGAGCTTGCGCTCGAAACCCTCGGAAACGCCCTGCACCATGTTGGCGATGACCGAACGCATGGTGCCGGTGATGGCCATCTGGTCCGGGGTCACCGGAGACAGCACGGCCTGGCCGTCTTCCATGTTGAGTTCGACGCCGGCCGGCATCGCCATCGACAGGGCGCCCTTCGGGCCCTTCGCGGCGACGGTGCCGTCCTGGATCTTCAGCTCGACGCCCTTCGGAAGGGCAATCGGCTTCTTGGCAATTCGGGACATTGCGGTTACTCCCTTAGGCCACGAAGCACAGGACCTCGCCGCCGACGCCCTGTTGGCGCGCCTGCGCATCGGTCATGATGCCCTTCGAGGTGGAGATGATGGCGATGCCGAGGCCATTGAGGACCTTCGGCAGGTCGGCCTTGCCACGATACTGGCGCAGGCCGGAGCGGGAAAAGCGCTGCATGCGCTCGATGACCGGACGGCCCTCGTAATACTTCAGCTCGATCTCGAGCTCGGCCTTGGCACCGTTCTCGGTCACGCGCGCGGCGGCGATGTAGCCCTCGTCCTGCAGCACCTTGGCGATGGCCACCTTGGTCCTGGAGGACGGCATCTTCACCGTCGGCTTGCCGACAGCCGCCGCATTGCGCATGCGGGTCAGCATATCGGCGATGGGATCAGTCATGCTCATTGAAAAGTCACCTTATGAGTGCACCGATATCCGCAGGATTGCGAAATCGTTGTCACCGGCCCGGGTGGGGGCCGGCGTGGAACCTTTTACCAGCTGGCCTTGCGCAGGCCGGGCACGTCGCCGTTCATCGTCGCCTTGCGCAGCATGTTGCGGCCCAGGCCGAACTTCTTGTACACGGCGCGCGGGCGGCCGGTCAGGGCGCAGCGCGTGGTCTGGCGCGAAGGCGAGGAGTCGCGCGGAAGCTTCTGCAGCTTGACCGCGGCATCCATCCTCTCCTCGTAGCTCGCCGATTCGCTGCTGACGATTTTCTTCAGCTCGTCGCGCTTGGCGGCGAACTTCTTCGCCAGCTTCGCGCGCTTCACTTCGCGGTTGATCATTGAGGTCTTGGCCATTGTCTCTCTGTCCGGTCAGTTGCGGAACGGGAAGCGGAACGCTTCAAGCAGGGCGCGGGCTTCCTCGTTGGTCTTGGCGGTCGTGGTGATGGCGATGTCCATGCCACGCAGCGCGTCGACCTGGTCGAAATCGACCTCGGGGAAGATGATCTGCTCTTTCACGCCCATGTTGTAGTTGCCGCGACCGTCGAACGACCGGCCGGACACGCCACGGAAGTCACGCACGCGCGGCAGCGCGACGTTGACCAGGCGATCGAAGAACTCGTACATCCTCGCGCGGCGGAGCGTGACCTTGCAGCCGATCGGCCAGCCGTCGCGGATCTTGAACGATGCCACCGAAACGCGCGACTTGGTCACCAGCGCCTTCTGGCCGGAGATCTTGGCCATGTCTGCGGTGGCGTGCTCGAGCACCTTCTTGTTGGCCGCGGCCTCGCCCACGCCCATGTTCAGCGTGATCTTTGACAGGCGCGGGACCTGCATCGGATTCGTGTAGCCGAACTGCTCGGTGAGCTTCGGCACCACTTCTTCCGTGTAGAACTTTTGCAGACGGGTGGTCATTTCACATTCCTCAGGCGTCAATCGCCTCGCCACTCGAGCGGAACACGCGGACGCGGCGTCCATCCTCGAGGATTTTGGTACCAATGCGCTCGCCCTTGCCGGAGGCAGGGTTGAAGTGCATCACGTTCGAAGCGTCGATCGGAGCTTCGCGCTCGATCACGCCGCCCGGCTGGTTGGCCTGGGGGTTCGGCTTGGTGTGGCGCTTGATCATGTTGACGTTGGAGACGACAACCTTCTCGCCGAGCACGCGGACGACTTCGCCCTGCTTGCCCTTGTCCTTGCCGGCGGTGACGACGACGCGGTCACCCTTCTTGATGCGGTTCATGTCGGTTTCCTCTTCGTCCGGCTCAAAGCACTTCGGGTGCGAGCGAGACGATCTTCATGAACTTCTCGGAGCGCAGCTCGCGGGTCACGGGCCCGAAGATGCGGGTGCCGATCGGCTCCTGCTTGTTGTTGAGCAGCACGGCGGCGTTGCCGTCGAAGCGGATCAGCGAACCGTCGGGGCGGCGGACGCCCTTGCGGGTGCGCACCACGACCGCGTCGTAAACCTCGCCCTTCTTCACCTTGCCGCGGGGGATGGCGGTCTTCACCGACACCTTGATGATGTCGCCGATGCCGGCGTAACGGCGCTTCGAGCCGCCCAGCACCTTGATGCACATCACTTCCTTGGCGCCGGAGTTGTCGGCCACGGCCAGGTGGCTCTGCATCTGGATCATTTCGGAGCCTCCTTATTCAGCCGAGCGCGCGACGATCTCGACGACGCGCCAGTTCTTGGTCTTGGACATCGGCGCGATCTCCACCACGCGGACGGTATCGCCCTCGTTGCAGGAGTTTTCCGCGTCATGGGCGTGAAGCTTGGTCGAGCGGCGGATGTACTTGCCGTACAGCGCGTGCTTGACCTGGCGCTCGATGAGCACCGTCACGGTCTTGTCCATCTTGTTGCTGACGACGCGGCCTTCGACCGTGCGCAGCTTCTTTTCGGTATTTTCGGTCATGTCTGCCCGGTCCTTACTGCTTGGCGCCAAGGAGGGTGTTGACGCGAGCGATCTCGCGGCGAACCCGGCGGGCGTCGTGGGTCTTGGAGAGCTGGCCGGTCGCCTTCTGCATGCGGAGGGAGAACGACTCCTTCTGCAGCTCGAGCAGGTGGGCCTTCAACTCGTCCGTCGACTTCTGGCGGAGTTCCTTGATGTCCATCAGCGCACCGTCCGGGTCACGAAAGTGGTGGTGACCGAGAGCTTGGCGGCCGCCAGGCGGAATGCCTCGCGTGCGGTCGCCTCGTCAACGCCCTCGATCTCGTAGATCATGCGGCCGGGCTGGATCTGGGCCACCCAGAACTCCACGTTGCCCTTGCCCGAGCCCATGCGGACCTCGATCGGCTTCTTGGACACCGGCTTGTCGGGGAACACGCGGATCCACATCTTGCCGCCGCGCTTCACGTGGCGGCTGATGGCGCGGCGCGCCGACTCGATCTGGCGCGCGGTCAGCTGGCCGGTCTGAGTGGCCTTGAGGCCGAACTCGCCGAAGCTGACGGCGTTGCCGCTCCAGGCCAGGCCGTCGTTGCGGCCCTTGTGCATCTTGCGGTATTTGGTTCGCTTGGGTTGCAGCATGACTTAGTCCCTCGCCTCGCGATCACGGCGCGGGCCACGCGGACGGTCGCGGTCACCGCGGTCGCCACGCTCGCCACGCGGCGAATCGTCCTGCTTTTCCTGGCCGACCTGGGCGAAGTCGAAGATCTCGCCCTTGTAGATCCAGGTCTTGATTCCAATGATGCCGTAGGTGGTCTTCGCCTCGGCAAAGCCGTAGTCGACGTCGGCGCGCAGCGTGTGCAGCGGCACGCGGCCTTCGCGGTACCACTCCGAACGCGCGATCTCGGCGCCGTTCAGGCGGCCACCGACGTTGACCTTGATGCCCAGCGCGCCCAGGCGCATCGCGTTGCCGACGGCGCGCTTCATCGCGCGGCGAAACATGATGCGGCGCTCGAGCTGCTGCGCGATCGACTCGGCGACCAGCTGCGCGTCGAGTTCCGGCTTGCGGACCTCGGTGACGTTGATGTGCGCCGGGACGCCCATCATCTGGCTCACTTCCTTGCGCAGCTTCTCGATGTCCTCGCCGCGCTTGCCGATCACCACGCCCGGGCGGGCGGTGTGGATCGTGACGCGTGCGGACTTCGAGGGACGCTCGATCATGATGCGGCTGATACCGGCGGCCGCCAGCTTCTTGCGAAGCATGTCGCGGACCTTGAGGTCCGAGATCAGGTACTCGGCGTATTCCTTCTTGCCGGCATACCACTTGGAGTTCCAGTCCTTGGCGATGCCAAGGCGGAAGCCGGTCGGGTGAACTTTGTGGCCCATATGCTTACTTCCCCTCGCCGACAACGACGGTGATGTGGCTGGTGCGCTTGAGGATGCGCGTGCCGCGACCCTTCGCGCGCGCCATGAAGCGCTTCAGCGTCGGACCTTCGTCGACCATGATCGTCTTGACCTTGAGCTGGTCGACGTCGGCACCGAGGTTGTTCTCGGCGTTCGACGTGGCCGAGTACACGACCTTGTAGATCAGGTGCGCCGCCTTCTTGTCGCTGAACTTCAGCAGGTCAAGGGCACGCGAGGCCGAGAGGCCGCGGACCTGGTCGGCGACCAGGCGCGCCTTCTGCGGGGAGATGCGCACGGTGCGCAGGATTGCCTTCGCTTCCATCGTCATCTCCTTAACGCGACTTCTTGTCGCCGCCATGACCCTTGAAGGTCCTGGTCAGTGCGAACTCGCCAAGCTTGTGGCCGACCATGTTCTCGTTGACGAGCACCGGAACGTGGTTGCGGCCGTTGTGCACGGCGATGGTGTAGCCAACCATCTCCGGCAGCACCATCGAACGGCGCGACCAGGTCTTGATCGGACGCTTGGTGTTACCCGCGGCTTCCACCTTCTTGACGAGGTGGTGGTCGACGAACGGGCCCTTCTTGAGTGAACGTGCCATGGTCTATCAGCTCCTGCGGTCGCGCACGATGAACTGCTGCGTCCGCTTGTTATGGCGGGTCTTGTAGCCCTTCGTCGGCACGCCCCACGGGGTGACCGGATGCGGGTTGCCCTGGCCGGCCTTCGCCTCGCCACCGCCGTGCGGATGGTCGACCGGGTTCATGGCCGCGCCGCGGACGGTCGGCTTGATGCCGAGCCAGCGCTTCGCGCCGGCCTTGCCCAGCTTCTGCAGGTTGTGCTCGACGTTGCCGACTTCACCGATGGTGGCGCGGCACTCGGAAGGCACGCGGCGCATTTCGCCCGAACGCAGGCGGAGCGTGGCGTACACGCCTTCACGCGCCACCAGCTGAACGCCGGCGCCGGCCGCACGCGCGATCTGCGCGCCCTTGCCCGGCTTCATCTCGATGCAATGCACCGTGGAGCCGACCGGAATGTTGCGCAGCGGCAGGGTGTTGCCGGCGCGGATCGGGGCGTCGTTGCCCGCGATCACCTGGTCGCCGGCCTTCAGGCCCTTGGGCGCGATGATGTAGCGGCGCTCACCGTCGACGTAGCACAGCAGCGCGATGTGCGCGGTGCGGTTCGGGTCGTACTCGATCCGCTCCACGCGCGCCGGAATGCCTTCCTTGTCGCGCTTGAAATCGATGATGCGGTAGTGCTGCTTGTGGCCACCGCCGATGTGGCGCGTGGTGATGCGCCCGTGGTGGTTGCGGCCACCGGTGCGGCTCTGCTTCTCGAGCAGCGGCGCATAGGGCTCGCCCTTGTGCAGTTCGGGGGCGACCACGCGGACTGCCGAGCGGCGGCCGGCGGAGGTTGGCTTGAATTTCATCAATGGCATGGGGGCTTCCTCAGGCCTTGGCGTTCATGACGTCGATCGACTGACCGTCGGCGAGCTTCACGTAAGCCTTGCGCCAGTCGCCGCGACGGCCGTTGCGATTGCGGAAGGCCTTCTGCTTGCCCTTCACGTTCAGCACGTTCACCGACTCGACCTTGACGTCGAACAGCTTCTCGACCGCGGTCTTGATGTCGGCCTTGGTGGCATCGGTGGCGACTTCGAACGCGTACTGGTTGGAGACTTCCTGCAGGCGCGCGGTCTTCTCGGACACGCGCGGCGCGCGGATCAACGCATAGAGCTTGGCGTCGTTCATGCCAGCCACTCCTCGATCTTCTTGATGGCGTCGGCGGTGACCAGCACGCTGTCGGCACCGACCAGCGAAACCGGATCCAGGCCCTGGACGTCGCGGATCTGCACGTACGGCAGGTTGCGCGCCGACAGGTACAGGCTGTCCGAGGCCTCCTCGGTGACGATCAGCGGACGCTTGCCGAGGTCGAAGCCCTTCAGCTTCTCGGCGAACGCGCTGGTCTTCGTCTCGGTCACGTCGAAGGACTCGACGACCTGCAGGCGGCCCTGGCGGTTGAGTTCGGACAGGATCGCCGACATCGCCGCGCGGTACATCTTGCGGTTGACCTTCTGTTCGAAGCTGCGCGGCTTGGCCGCGAAGGTCACGCCGCCGCCGACGAAGATCGGGGCCGTCAGTGCGCCATGACGCGCGCCGCCGCCCTTCTGCTTCTTCGACTTCTTGGTGGTGCCGCTGACTTCCGAGCGCGTCTTCTGCGCCTTGGTGCCGGCACGGCCGGCGTTGCGGTACGCGACCACGACCTGGTGGACCAGGTCACGGTTGAACTCGCGGCCGAACACAACCTCGGAGACCGACACCGTGTTACTGCTATCCCTGATAGAGAGTTCCATCGTCATCTCTCCTTAACCCTTGCTCGCGGGACGTACGATCACGTCACCGCCCGGCGCGCCGGGAACCGCACCCTTCACGGCGATCAGGCCGCGCTCGGCGTCGACCCGGACCACTTCGAGGTTCTGCGTGCTCTGCTGCACCGCGCCCATGTGGCCGGACATCTTCTTACCCGGGAACACGCGGCCCGGCGTCTGGCGCTGGCCGATCGAGCCCGGCGAGCGGTGCGACAGCGAGTTGCCGTGCGTCGCGTCGCCCATGGCGAAGTTCCAGCGCTTGATCGTGCCCTGGAAACCCTTGCCCTTGGTCACGCCCTGGACGTCGACCATCTGGCCGACCTCGAAGATGTCGGCCTTCACTTCGCCGCCAACCTCGAAGCCACCGACCTGGTCGTCGGCAACGCGGAATTCCCAGAGGCCACGACCCGCTTCCACCTTGGCCTTGGCCAGGTGACCGGCCTCGGGCTTGTTCACCAGCACGGCGCGCTTGCTGCCGACGGCGACCTGCACGGCGCTGTAGCCGTCGGTCTCGCTGGTCTTCACCTGGGTGATGCGGTTGGGGGTGGCTTCGATCAGGGTCACCGGCACGGACTGGCCGCCTTCGGTGAACACCCGGCTCATGCCGGCCTTGCGACCGACGATACCCAGCGAATACTTCTTCGCAGTCATGTCAGTGGCCTCAGGTCAGCTTGATCTGGACGTCGACGCCAGCCGCGAGCTCGAGCTTCATCAGCGCGTCCACGGTCTTGTCGTTGGGGTCGACGATGTCGAGCACGCGCTTGTGCGTGCGGGTTTCGTACTGGTCACGCGCATCCTTGTCGACGTGCGGCGACGTCAGGATGGTGTAGCGCTCGATCTTGGTCGGCAGGGGGATCGGGCCGCGCACCTGGGCGCCCGTCCGCTTGGCCGTTTCGACGATCTCGCTGGCCGAACGGTCGATCAGTCGATGATCGAACGCCTTCAGCCGGATCCGGATCTTTTGGTCCGCCATGACGGAATTCCTTCGTTAAAAGAGCGACAGGCCCGCGGCTGGGTGCGCGGAACCCCAAATGGATTCATCGGTAACCAGGGCTGACGACCCGCGCCCTGGCGACCTTCCCTGCAAAAAACTAGGCAGGCCGGTGACCCGGCCCGCCCAGACGGAGAAGCGAACGTGACAATTCCCCTGGTCCGCTGGATCCCGAAGATCTTCGGGAGGGACCGGGGTACTGCCGCGCGACGTGTTCCCTGTCTGGCGAAAACGAGGTGCGTCCTGCTCCTCATTTCGCGGTTCCGGCAAGCCCCCGAAGGGTCGTGCCGAAGTAGTCGAACATTATAGACACCTAGCCGCCAGCCGCGCAACACCCTCGGCCAACTAATTGCGGGAAACCCACGCCCCGCCGGTGTCGCCAGGCCGTCGGCGTACCGCCGATGGCCGCTGGCGTTATCCGGACCCCCGGTCCGGATCAACGGCAGCACGTATCCCGGCGGCCAACGGCCGCCGGGATACGCGGTTTTACTTGATGATCTTGGCAACCACGCCCGCGCCGACCGTACGGCCACCTTCGCGGATCGCGAAGCGCAGGCCCTCGTCCATCGCGATCGGGTTGATCAGCGTCACCACCATCTTCACGTTGTCGCCCGGCATCACCATCTCGACGCCTTCCGGCAGCTCGCAGGCGCCGGTGATGTCGGTGGTGCGGAAGTAGAACTGCGGACGGTAGCCCTTGAAGAACGGCGTGTGGCGGCCGCCCTCGTCCTTCGACAGCACGTACACCTCGGCCTCGAACTCCGTGTGCGGCTTGATCGAACCCGGCTTGCACAGCACCTGGCCGCGCTCGACGTCGTCACGCTTCGTGCCGCGCAGCAGCAGGCCCGCGTTGTCGCCCGCCTGGCCCTGGTCCAGCAGCTTGCGGAACATCTCGACGCCGGTGACGGTCGTCTTGACGGTCGGACGGATGCCGACGATCTCGATTTCCTCGCCCACCTTCACGATGCCGCGCTCGATGCGACCGGTCACCACCGTGCCGCGGCCCGAGATCGAGAACACGTCCTCGACCGGCATCAGGAAGGTCTTGTCGATGTCGCGCTCGGGCTCCGGAATCCAGGTGTCCAGCGCCTCGACCAGCTTGATGATCGCCGGCACGCCGATGTCCGACTGGTCGCCTTCCAGCGCCTTCAGCGCCGAACCGTGGATGATCGGGGTGTCGTCGCCGGGGAAGTCGTACTTCGACAGCAGCTCGCGCACTTCCATCTCGACCAGCTCGAGCAGCTCGGCGTCGTCGACCATGTCGGCCTTGTTCAGGAACACCACGATGTACGGCACGCCGACCTGGCGCGCCAGCAGGATGTGCTCGCGCGTCTGCGGCATCGGGCCGTCCGCGGCCGAGCACACCAGGATCGCGCCGTCCATCTGCGCCGCACCGGTGATCATGTTCTTCACGTAGTCCGCGTGACCCGGGCAGTCGACGTGCGCGTAGTGGCGCGTCGGCGATTCATACTCGACGTGCGAAGTCGAGATCGTGATGCCGCGAGCCTTCTCTTCCGGCGCCTTGTCGATCGCGTCATAGGCATGGAACTCGCCGCCGAAACGTTCCGCGCCGATCTTCGTCAGCGCCGCCGTCAGCGTCGTCTTGCCGTGGTCCACGTGACCGATCGTGCCCACGTTCACGTGGGGCTTGGTGCGCTCGAACTTACCCTTGGCCATGATTGCAATCTCTTCGAAAGTTGGATGATCTGGTTGCCGTTGCCGGCGCCGCTTACTTCTTCTTCACCACTTCGTCAGCGATGTTCGCCGGCGCGTCCGCGTAGTGGTCGAACTCCATGGTGAAGGTCGCGCGGCCCTGCGACATCGAGCGCAGGGTGGTGGCGTAGCCGAACATCTCGCCCAGCGGGATCATCGCGTTGATGATCTTGCCCGACGGGCTGTCGTCCTGGCCCTGGAGGATGCCGCGACGACGGCTGACGTCGCCCATCACGTCGCCCAGGTAGTCCTCGGGGCTGACGATCTCGACCTTCATGATCGGCTCGAGCAGCACCGGCGACGCGCGATTGAAGCCTTCCTTGAAGCCCATGGAGCCGGCGATCTTGAATGCCATTTCCGAGGAGTCGACTTCATGGTAGGAGCCGTCGTACAGCTTCACCTTGATGTCCACGATCGGATAGCCGGCGAGGATGCCGTTGGCCATCGCCTCCTGGATGCCCTTGTCGACCGCGGGGATGTACTCCTTCGGCACGACGCCGCCGACGATCGAGTTGTCGAACTCGTAGCCGGCGCCCGGCTCCTGCGGCGAGATCTCGAGCCACACGTGGCCGAACTGGCCCTTGCCGCCGGACTGGCGAACGAACTTGCCTTCCGACTTCACCGTCTTGCGGATCGTTTCGCGGTAGGCGACCTGCGGCTTGCCGACGTTGGCCTCGACATTGAACTCGCGCTTCATGCGATCGACCAGGATGTCCAGGTGCAGCTCGCCCATGCCGGCGATGATGGTCTGGCCGGATTCCTCGTCCGTACGCACGCGGAAGGACGGATCCTCCTGCGCCAGGCGACCGAGCGCGATGCCCATCTTCTCCTGGTCGGACTTGGTCTTGGGCTCGACCGCCATCGAGATCACGGGCTCCGGGAACACCATGCGCTCGAGCGTGATGATCGCGTCCTGCGCGCACAGGGTGTCCCCGGTCGCGACGTCCTTCAGGCCGACCGCCGCGGCGATGTCGCCGGCGCGGACTTCCTTGATCTCGGCGCGGTCGTTGGAATGCATCTGCAGCAGGCGGCCGATGCGCTCCTTGCGCGACTTGATCGGGTTGTAGACCTGGTCGCCGGCGTTGAGCACGCCCGAGTACACGCGGAAGAAGGTCAGCGAGCCCACGAACGGGTCGGTGATGATCTTGAACGCCAGCGCCGAGAACGGCGCCTTGTCGTCCGCCGCACGGGTCTCGACCTCTTCGCTCTCGTTGACGCCCTGCACCGCCGGGCGGTCAAGCGGCGACGGCAGCAGCTGGACCACGCCGTCGAGCATCGCCTGGACGCCCTTGTTCTTGAACGCCGTGCCGCAGAACACCGGCACGATCTCGACCTTGATCACGCGCTCGCGCAGGCCGGCCACGATTTCCTCGATGGACAGCTCGCCACCCTCGAGGTACTTGTCCATCAGCGCCTCGTTGGCTTCGGCCGCGGCCTCGACCATGAACGCGCGCGCCTCGGCGGCCTTGTCGGCCAGCTCGGCGGGGATGTCGCGGTACTCGAACACCATGCCCTGCGAAGCGGTGTCCCAGTGGATCGCCTTCATCTTCAGCAGGTCGATGACGCCCTCGAAGCCGTCCTCGGCGCCGACCGGCACCTGCATCGGCACCGGGTACGCGCCCAGGCGCGACTTCAGCTGGCTGACGACCTTGTCGAAGTTGGCGCCGGTGCGGTCCATCTTGTTGACGAACGCCATCCGCGGCACCTGGTACTTGTTCGCCTGGCGCCACACGGTCTCGGACTGCGGCTGCACGCCGCCGACCGCGCAGAGCACGAACACGGCGCCGTCGAGCACGCGCAGGCTGCGCTCGACCTCGATCGTGAAGTCGACGTGCCCGGGGGTGTCGATGATGTTGAAGCGGTGCTGCGGCAGGGACTTGTCCATGCCCGACCAGAACGCGGTGGTGGCCGCCGACTGGATCGTGATGCCGCGCTCCTGCTCCTGCTCCATCCAGTCCATGGTGGCGGCACCGTCGTGCACTTCACCCAGCTTGTGGCTGACACCGGTGTAGAACAGGATGCGCTCGGACGTGGTGGTCTTGCCGGCATCGATGTGGGCCATGATGCCGAAGTTGCGGTAGCGGTCGATGGGAGTGGTGCGGGCCACGGCGATCTCTCTGTATTTGGTCCGCATCGTGCGGACGTGCGAATTGGGTCTGCATCGCCGAATGCCGCCATGTGGCGGCACCCGGCTACGCGATCACTTGGCCTGCGCGCATGCGGCGCGCCGGCCGGGCGCCATTACCAGCGGTAGTGCGCGAAGGCCTTGTTGGCCTCGGCCATGCGGTGGGTTTCCTCGCGCTTCTTGACCGCGCCGCCGCGGTTCTCCGAAGCGTCGATCAGCTCGGCCGCGAGCTTGCGCGGCATGCTGTTCTCGCCGCGCTTGCGGGCGGAGTCGATCAGCCAGCGCATCGCCAGCGCCATGCGGCGCGAGGCACGAACCTCGACCGGCACCTGGTAGGTGGCACCACCGACGCGGCGCGACTTGACCTCGACCGTCGGCGAGATGTTGCCAAGCGCCTTCTCGACGACCTCCAGCGGGCTGGGGTTCTTCTCGCCGATCACGTCCATGGCGCCGTACACGATCTTCTCGGCGACCGACTTCTTGCCGCTGTACATCACCATGTTGATGAAGCGCGCGATGGTCTCGCTGCCGTGCTTCGGGTCGGGCAGCACCGAGCGCTGCGGGGTATTTCCTTTACGCGACATTGTTCGATTCTCAGTAGGGCAGGCCACGGCCCGCCGTTTGTTCCGGATGGCGGGACATCACCCGCCCCGCGAAAACCCTCCCGGGCAGGACGCCCGGGAAACTCAGCCCTTCGGGCGCTTGGCGCCGTACTTGGAGCGGGCCTGCTTGCGCTTGGCGACGCCGGCGGCATCGAGCGAGCCGCGGACGGTGTGGTAGCGCACGCCGGGGAGGTCCTTGACGCGGCCGCCGCGGATCAGAACGACCGAGTGCTCCTGCAGGTTGTGGCCTTCGCCACCGATGTAGGAGATGACCTCGTAGCCGTTGGTCAGGCGCACCTTGGCCACCTTGCGAAGCGCGGAGTTCGGCTTCTTCGGGGTGGTGGTGTACACGCGGGTGCACACGCCACGGCGCTGCGGGCAGTTCTGCAGCGCGGGCGAGTTGCTCTGGTAGGTTTCCGGGCTGCGCGGCTTGCGCACAAGCTGGTTGATCGTTGCCATCAGTGTCGGGTCTTCTGCTCCGGGCACGCGGCCCGCGGTGGTGTGTGGCGGGCCTGGGCCCGGCTCTGGTAGCGCCCCCCGAAGGGATTCGCCGGCCGCACGGTCCAGGTTCCGTACGCAAAAACGAAGGCAGGCGGAGTCAACCCGGCCTGCCGAGACGGAAAAGTATAGCGTGCGCCGACGACCAGCGTCAACGCATGCAATGACGCGGCAGGCGGCGCCCCGTCAACCGGGGCGCGGCCAGGGCCGCAGTCTTCTTTCCCGCCCGTCCTGGGCCGAACACGAAGCGCCTCCATGGCACCTCATTTCGGGATCTGGGACGGCCCCCGGAGGGGCCGTCACTAACGGTGTATCAGTCCTGCGCGCCTTCGCCAGCGGCGTCGGCACCCTCGACGGGCGCCTGCGCGGGCGCGGGCTCGTCGGCAACGGTGACCGCCGACAGGGCTTCCATCTCGGAATCGGTCAGCCCGGAGGCGTTCTTCCGACGCTGCGCATGGTACGCCATGCCGGTGCCCGCGGGAATCAGCCGGCCAACGATGACGTTCTCCTTCAGGCCACGCAGGCTGTCCCGGGTACCGCGGACGGCGGCCTCGGTCAGCACGCGGGTGGTCTCCTGGAACGACGCCGCCGAGATGAACGACTCGGTGGCCAGCGACGCCTTCGTGATGCCGAGCAGCACCGGATCGTAGTGAACCGGCAGCTCGCCCTTGGCGTTGAGCTTCTCGTTGGCCTCGATGACGCGCTGGCGCTCGGCCTGCTCGCCGTTGAGGAAGCGCGTGCTGTCGCCGGCGTCGGTGATCTCGACCTTGCGCAGCATCTGGCGGACGATCACCTCGATGTGCTTGTCGTTGATCTTCACGCCCTGCAGGCGATAGACGTCCTGGATTTCCTTGGTCAGGTACGACGCAAGTTCCTCGACGCCTTTCAGGCGCAGGATGTCCTGCGGGCTCGGCTCGCCGTCCACCACGGTCTCGCCCTTCTCCACGTGCTCGCCTTCGAACACGATGATCTGGCGGTACTTCGGGATCAGCTCCTCGTGATCGTCGCCGTCCACGGCCTTGATGATCAGGCGCTGCTTGCCCTTGGTGTCCTTGCCGAAGCTGACCACGCCCGACTTCTCGGCGAGGATCGCCGGGTCCTTGGGCTTGCGCGCCTCGAACAGGTCGGCCACGCGCGGCAGGCCGCCCGTGATGTCGCGGGTCTTGGAGGCTTCCTGCGGGATCTTGGCGACCACGTCGCCCACGCCAACCTCGGCGCCGTCCTGCATGTTGACGATCGAACGCGGCGGCAGCAGGTACTGCGCCGGCAGGTCGGTGCCCGGGATGTTCAGGCCTTCGCCGGTCTTCGCGTCGACGATGCGGATGGTCGGGCGGAGGTCCTTGCCCTGCGAGCCGCGACGCTTGGGATCGGTGATCTCGCGCGAGGCCAGGCCGGTCAGGTCGTCGGTCTTCTCGATGACGGTCACGCCGTCGATGAAGTCCACGAAGCGCATCACGCCCTTCACTTCCGACACGATCGGGTGGTTATGCGGGTCCCAGGTCGCGATGGTCTGGCCGGTCTTCACCGCCATGCCGTCCTTCGCGTTGATGGTCGCGCCGTACGGGAGCTTGTAGCGCTCGCGCTCGCGGCCATGCTGGTCGAGCACGGAGATCTCGCCAGAGCGCGACACGCCCACCAGGTGCCCGGCGGAATGCGACACCGACTTGACGTTGTTGAACTTCACCGAACCGGTGGTCTTGACGGTCACGTTGTCGATCGCCGCCGCACGCGACGCCGCGCCACCGATGTGGAACGTACGCATCGTCAGCTGGGTGCCGGGCTCGCCGATCGACTGCGCGGCCACCACGCCCACGGCTTCGCCGAGGTTCACAAGGTGGCCACGGCCGAGGTCGCGGCCGTAGCAGTGCGCGCAGACGCCGAAGGACGATTCGCAGGTGATGGTCGAGCGGACCTGGATGGTCTGCACGCCCGCGTCCTCGAGCTTCTGCACCCAGGCTTCGTCGAGCAGGGTGTTGCGGGTGACGATCGGATCCTCGTCGTCGCCGGGCAGGAACACGTCCTCGGCCACGATGCGGCCCAGCACGCGGTCCTTCAGCGGCTCGACCACGTCGCCGCCTTCCACGATCGGAGTCATGGTCAGGCCGTCGCGGGTGCCGCAGTCGGTCTCGGTGATCACCACGTCCTGCGCCACGTCGACCAGGCGACGGGTCAGGTAGCCGGAGTTCGCGGTCTTCAGCGCGGTATCCGCGAGGCCCTTGCGGGCACCGTGGGTCGAGATGAAGTACTGCTGGACGTTCAGGCCCTCGCGGAAGTTCGAGGTGATCGGGGTCTCGATGATCGAGCCGTCGGGCTTGGCCATCAGGCCGCGCATGCCGGCCAGCTGGCGGATCTGCGCCTGCGAACCACGCGCGCCGGAGTCGGCCATGATGTAGACCGAGTTCATCGACTTCTGCTCGACCTTCTCGCCCTTGGCGTTGGTGACGATCTCGGTGCCGATGGTCTTCATCATCGCCTGGGCGACGCGCTCGTTGGTGCGCGACCAGATGTCGACCACCTTGTTGTAGCGCTCGCCGGCCGTGACCAGGCCCGACTGGTACTGCTGCTGGATCTCCAGCACCTCGGTCTCGGCCTCGGCCAGGATGCCCTTCTTCTCGTCCGGGATGATCATGTCGTCGATGCCGATCGACACGCCGGCGCGCGTGGCGTAGGCGAAGCCGGTGTACATCAGCTTGTCGGCGAACACGACCGTGTCCTTCAGGCCCAGCATGCGGTAGCAGCTGTTGATCAGGCGGCTGATGTTCTTCTTGGTCAGCTCGGTGTTGGCCAGCGCGAATGGCAGGCCGTCGGGCAGGATCTCGGCCAGCAGCGCGCGCCCGACCGTGGTGTCCACGATCGAGGTCTTCTTCTCGCGGTTGCCTTCCTCGTCGACCACGGTCTCGGTGATGCGCACCTTGACCTTGGCGTGCAGGCCGGCGGCCTTGTTGTCATAGGCGCGCTTCACCTCGGAGACGTTGGCGAACGCCATGCCCTCGCCCGGGGTGTTCTCGAGCGCGCGGCTCATGTAGTACAAGCCCAGCACGACGTCCTGCGACGGCACGATGATCGGCTCGCCGTTGGCCGGCGACAGGATGTTGTTCGACGACATCATCAGCGCGCGCGCTTCCAGCTGGGCTTCGAGGCTCAGCGGGACGTGCACGGCCATCTGGTCACCGTCGAAGTCGGCGTTGAACGCGGTGCAGACCAGCGGGTGCAGCTGGATGGCCTTGCCCTCGATCAGCACCGGCTCGAACGCCTGGATGCCCAGGCGATGCAGGGTCGGCGCGCGGTTGAGCAGCACCGGGTGCTCGCGGATCACCTCTTCGAGGATGTCCCACACCTCGGCCTCTTCGCGCTCGACCAGCTTCTTGGCAGCCTTGATGGTCGTGGCCAGGCCACGGCGCTGCAGCTTGGCGAAGATGAAGGGCTTGAACAGCTCCAGCGCCATCTTCTTCGGCAGGCCGCACTCGTGCAGGCGCAGGGTCGGGCCGACCACGATGACCGAACGGCCCGAGTAGTCGACGCGCTTGCCGAGCAGGTTCTGGCGGAAGCGGCCCTGCTTGCCCTTGATCATGTCGGCGAGCGACTTCAGCGGGCGCTTGTTGGTGCCGGTGATGGCACGGCCGCGGCGGCCGTTGTCCATCAGCGCGTCCACCGACTCCTGCAGCATGCGCTTCTCGTTGCGCACGATGATGTCGGGCGCGTTGAGTTCCAGCAGGCGGCGCAGGCGGTTGTTGCGGTTGATGACGCGGCGGTACAGGTCGTTCAGGTCGGAGGTCGCGAAGCGGCCGCCGTCCAGGGGAACCAGCGGACGCAGGTCGGGCGGCAGCACCGGCAGCACGGTCATTACCATCCACTCGGGGCGGTTGCCCGACTCGAGGAAGGCCTCGACCAGCTTGATGCGCTTGGTGAGGCGCTTGAGCTTGGTCTCGGAACCGGTGGCGGCGATGTCTTCCTTCAGGCGGACCATCTCCGCCTGCAGGTCGATCGTGCGCAGCAGGTCGAACACGGCCTCGGCGCCCATGGCGGCGTCGAAGTCGTCCTGGTGCTCCTGGCGCATCTGCATGTACTGCTCTTCGTTGAGCAGCTGGCCACGCTCCATCGGCGTCAGGCCCGGCTCGGTGACCACGAAGGCCTCGAAGTACAGGATGCGTTCGATGTCACGCAGCGTCATGTCCAGCATCAGGCCGATGCGCGAGGGCAGCGACTTGAGGAACCAGATGTGAGCGGTCGGGCTTGCGAGGTCGATGTGGCCCATGCGCTCGCGGCGCACCTTGGCCAGCGTCACCTCGGTGCCGCACTTCTCGCAGACCACGCCGCGGTGCTTCATGCGCTTGTACTTGCCGCACAGGCACTCGTAGTCCTTGACCGGGCCGAAGATGGCGGCGCAGAACAGGCCGTCGCGCTCGGGCTTGAAGGTGCGGTAGTTGATGGTCTCCGGCTTCTTCACTTCGCCGAAGGACCACGAGCGGATCAGGTCCGGGGAAGCGAGCGCGATCTTGATCGCGTCGAAGTCCAGCGCCGGGCGCTGCTGGTTGAACAGGTTCAGAAGGTCTTTCATGAGTTTCTCCGGGAACGGGAATCGAGGACGTGGCTGCGGTGCTTACCGGAGGCGGGCGCGTCGTGCGCGCCCTGCCCCGGGCTGCGTCCTCAGTTCTCTTCCAGCTCCATGTTGATCGCGAGCGAACGGATTTCCTTGACCAGCACGTTGAAGGACTCGGGCATGCCCGCGACCATCTCGTGTTCGCCGTCGACGATGTTCTTGTACATCTGGTTGCGGCCCTGCACGTCGTCGGACTTCACCGTCAGCATTTCCTGCAGGGTGTAGGCCGCGCCGTAGGCTTCCAGCGCCCAGACTTCCATCTCGCCGAAGCGCTGGCCGCCGAACTGCGCCTTGCCGCCCAGCGGCTGCTGGGTGACGAGCGAGTACGGGCCGGTCGAACGCGCGTGCATCTTGTCGTCGACCAGGTGGTTGAGCTTCAGCATGTGCATGTAGCCCACGGTCACCTTGCGCTCGAAGGCATCACCGGTGCGGCCGTCGTACAGCTGGGCCTGGCCGCTGATCGGCAGGTCGGCGAGTTCGAGCATGTGCTTGATCTCGGCCTCCGCCGCGCCGTCGAACACCGGGGTCGCCATCGGCACGCCGCCGGTCAGGTTCTGCGCCAGTACCAGCAGCTCCTTGTCGGAGAACTGCTTCAGGTCGACGCGCTGCCCGTGCAGCTTGTCGTCGTGGTTGTAGATCTGGTCGAGGAACTTGCGCAGGTCGGCGATCTTGGCCTGGGCCTGCAGCATGCGGTCGATCTTCTGGCCCAGGCCCTTCGCCGCCCAGCCAAGGTGCACCTCGAGGATCTGGCCGATGTTCATGCGGCTCGGCACGCCCAGCGGGTTGAGCACGATGTCGACGGTCTCGCCGTTGGCCATGTGCGGCATGTCCTGCACGGGAACGATGGTCGAGACCACGCCCTTGTTGCCGTGGCGGCCGGCCATCTTGTCGCCCGGCTGGATGCGGCGCTTGACCGCCAGGTACACCTTGACCATCTTCAGCACGCCCGGCGCGAGGTCGTCGCCCTGGGTGATCTTGCCGCGCTTGTCCTGGAACCGGCGCTCGAACTCCTCCTCGTGCACCTGCAGCTGCTTGGAGGCGCGTTCGATCGCGTCGGCCGCGTCGTCGTCCTTCATGCGCAGCTGCAGCCAGTCGGACTTCTTGACGCCGTCGAGCACCAGCGAGGACACGGTGTCGCCCTTCTTCACGCCCGGGCCGCCGTTGGCGACCTTGCCCAGCAGCTGCTCGCGCAGGCGGGCGTAGATCGCGCCCTCGAGGATGCGGAACTGGTCGTCGAAGTCCTTCTTGACGCGCTTGATCTCGGACTCTTCGATCTGCTTGGCGCGCTTGTCCTTCTCGATGCCGTCGCGGGTGAAGACCTGCACGTCGATGACGGTGCCGTCCATGCCCGGGGGCACGCGCAGCGAGCTGTCCTTCACGTCCGACGCCTTCTCGCCGAAGATCGCGCGCAGCAGCTTCTCTTCCGGGGTCAGCTGGCTCTCGCCCTTCGGCGTGACCTTGCCCACCAGGATGTCGCCGGCGCGGACTTCGGCACCGATGTACACCACGCCCGACTCGTCGAGGCGGTTCAGCGCCTGCTCGGACACGTTCGGGATGTCGGCGGAGATTTCCTCCGGCCCGAGCTTGGTGTCGCGGGCGACCGCGGTCAGCTCCTCGATGTGGATCGTGGTGTAGCGGTCTTCCTGGACCACGCGCTCCGAGAGCAGGATCGAGTCCTCGAAGTTGTAGCCGTTCCACGGCATGAACGCGACCAGCATGTTCTGGCCCAGGGCCAGCTCGCCGATGTCGGTCGAGGGGCCGTCGGCCAGCACGTCGCCGCGCGCGACCACGTCGCCCACGTTGACCAGCGGGGTCTGGTTGATGCAGGTGTTCTGGTTGGAGCGCGTGTACTTGATCAGGTTGTAGATGTCGACGCCGGCATCGGTCTCGCCGGAAATCTCGTCCTCGTTGATCTTGACCACGATGCGGCCGGCGTCGATCTGCTCGACCACGCCGCCACGACGCGCGTTCACCGTCACGCCCGAGTCGCGCGCCACGGCGCGCTCGATGCCGGTGCCCACCAGCGGCTTCTCGCTCTTCAGCGTCGGCACGGCCTGGCGCTGCATGTTCGCGCCCATGAGCGCGCGGTTGGCATCGTCATGCTCGAGGAACGGGACCAGCGCCGCCGCGACCGACACGGTCTGCATCGGCGAAACGTCCATGTAGTGGATCTCGCTCGGCGGCTTGAGCAGGTTCTCGCCCTGGAAGCGGCAGGCGATGAAGGGCGCGTCGAGCTGGCCCTTGGCATCCTGCGGCGCGTTCACCTGCGCGATGACGTACTCGTTCTCCTCGATCGCCGAGAGGAACTCGACGTCGTCGGTGACCTTGCCGTCCACGACCTTGCGGTACGGCGTCTCGAGGAAGCCGTAGTGGTTGGTGCGTGCGAACACGGCCAGCGAGTTGATCAGGCCGATGTTCGGGCCTTCCGGGGTCTCGATGGTGCAGACGCGGCCGTAATGGGTCGGGTGCACGTCGCGCACCTCGAAGCCGGCGCGTTCGCGGGTCAGGCCGCCCGGGCCAAGGGCCGACACGCGGCGCTTGTGCGTGACCTCGGACAGCGGGTTGTTCTGGTCCATGAACTGCGACAGCTGCGAGGACCCGAAGAACTCCTTCACCGCCGCCGCGACCGGCTTGGCGTTGATCAGCTCCTGCGGGGTCAGGCCATCGGTCTCGGCCATGGTCAGGCGCTCGCGCACCGCGCGCTCGACGCGGACCAGGCCCACGCGGAACACGTTCTCGGCCATCTCGCCGACCGACCGGACGCGGCGGTTGCCGAGGTGGTCGATGTCGTCGACCACGCCGCGGCCGTTGCGGATCTCGGTGAGCACTTTCAGCACGTCGAGGATGTCGGAGCTGTCGCCGTTGGCTTCACGCAGGCGGGCGGAGTCGTCATCCTTGCGCTCGGCGAAGTAGCGCGCGTCGTACAGCACCGGCGCGCCGGTGGTTTCCTTGCGGCCGATGCGGCGGTTGAACTTCATCCGGCCCACGGCCGAGAGGTCGTAGCGCTCGAAGGTGAAGAACAGGTTGTGGAACAGGTTCTGCGCGGCGTCCTTGGTCGGCGGCTCGCCGGGACGCATCATGCGGTAGATCTCGACCAGGGCCTCGAGCTGGGTCTTGGTCGGATCGATGCGCAGGGTGTTGGACAGGTAGGGGCCGCGATCGAGGTCGTTGACCCAGATCGTGCCGACGTGGTCGACGCCCGCCTTGCGCAGCGCCTCCAGCATCTCCTCGGTGATCTCGTCGTTGGCGGAGGCCACCAGCTCGCCGGTGGCGGCGTCGATGACGTCGTGCGACAGGATGCGACCGACCAGGTACACGTCCGGCACGGCCAGCGCCTCGATGCCGGAGTCGACCAGCTGCTTGACGTGGCGCGCGGTGACGCGCTTGCCCGCCTCGACGATCACGCGGTCGCCATCGGCCAGGTCGAAGTCCAGGGTCTCGCCGCGCAGGCGCTCGGGCACCAGCGCCAGCTGTACGCCTTCCTCGGGATCGATATGGAAGTGGTTGACCTCGAAGAACTCGTTGAGCATTTCTTCGTTGTTGTAGCCAAGCGCGCGCAGCAGCACGCTGACCGGCAGCTTGCGGCGGCGGTCGATGCGGGTGAACAGCGCGTCCTTCGGGTCGAACTCGAAGTCCAGCCAGGAGCCGCGGTAGGGGATGATGCGGGCGCTGTACAGCAGCTTGCCCGAGCTGTGGCTCTTGCCGCGGTCGTGGTCGAAGAACACGCCCGGGGAACGGTGCAGCTGGGACACGATGACGCGTTCTGTCCCGTTGACGATGAAGGTGCCGTTGTCGGTCATGAGCGGGATCTCGCCCATGTAGACCTCCTGCTCCTTCACGTACTTGATGGTCTTCGACGACGACTCGCGGTCGTAGATCACCAGGCGCACGGTCACGCGCAGCGGGGCGCCGTAGCTGAGGCCGCGGTTGCGGCACTCGCGCTCGTCGAACACCGGGTCGCCGAGCTTGTAGCCGACGTACTCCAGCGCTGCATAGCCGTTGTAGCTGGTGATCGGGAACACGGACTTGAGCGCGGCGTGCAGGCCGCGGTCATCGCGGCGCGCCGGGTCCTTGTCGGCCTGCAGGAACTCGCGGTACGAGTCGACCTGGATGGCAAGCAGGAACGGCACTTCCAGGATCGAACGGCGCTTGCCGAAGTCCTTGCGGATGCGCTTCTTCTCGGTGAACGAATATGACGTCGTCATGGTGGGCTACCGCCTTTGGCATCTGCGGGACGCGCGCTGCGCGCCCCAGGGGGAACAATGAACCGCCAGTTGGAAGTCGCTGGTATTGCCGGCACCAGCACGCCTTCTCCCGCCACTTCCAACTGCCGACTCGGTGTCGGTTCTATCCGGTCGCTTCAACGGCCGAAGGCCGGGGGCTTACGCCCCCAGCCCCGGTGGTCGCCAATCACGCTGGCGACGCGACAACGCTTACTTGACTTCGACCGTGGCGCCGGCCGTTTCCAGGTCCTTCTTGACCTTCTCGGCTTCTTCCTTCGAAGCGCCTTCCTTGACCGTGCCACCGGCTTCGGTCAGGTCCTTGGCTTCCTTCAGGCCCAGGCCGGTGATCGCGCGGACCACCTTGATGACCTCGACCTTCTTGTCGCCGGGCGACTTCAGGATCACGTCGAACTCGGTCTGCTCTTCGACCGGGGCGGCAGCAGCGGCCGGACCGGCAGCCATGGCGACCGGGGCGGCGGCGGACACGCCGAACTTTTCTTCCATCGCCTTGACCAGCTCCATCACCTCGATGAGGGTCTTGCTGCTGATCGCTTCGATGATCTGCTCGTTGGAAAGGGACATCTCGATACCTCTGGTTATCTAATGTTGGAAAACGTCTGTGGTCGGTTGTCGACCGAACTGTTGCCTCAAGCCGCCTTCTGCTGGCCGACCGCGTTCGTCACGCGGGCGACCTGCGAGGCCGGCTCGGCCAGCACGCGCACCAGCATGGTGGCGGGCTGGACCATGACGCTGAGCAGCATCGACAGCGCTTCGTCGCGCGTCGGGAGCGAAGCCAGGACATCCACATGGGTGCCCGGGTACTTCTGCCCACCGATCGCCACGAGGCGCGGCTTCAGCTTGTCGTTCGCCTTGGCGAACTCCTTGATCAGGCGTCCGGCGGCGCCGGGGTCTTCCTTCGAGAAGGCGTACAGCAGGGGACCGGTCAGCTCGTCCTGGACGACGGCGTAATCGGTGTTCTCCACTGCACGCGAGACCAGCGTGTTCTTCGCGACTTTCAGGTACACGCCTTCGGCGCGCGCCTTCTTGCGCATGCTGGTCAACTGCTCGACGGTCAGGCCCACGTACTCCGCGGCAACCAGCGAGTGCGCCGATGCGGCGACCTCGGCCAGTTCGGCAACGACTTCCTTCTTCTGGTTCAGATTGAGAGCCATTGCACTTCCTCCGTACTTCGCAATCCAGCCTGGCGTATCCACGCCCGGCTGGTCCTTTGTCAGCACCAGTCCCTTGGTGCCGGGGACGCCGCAAGCGGCATCCCGTTGGTGGCCGTTTTCCTTCTGGATCGATGCATCCGGATCTTTGGGAGGGTCGGCAACCATCTGCGCAGGCCCGTCCCCGCGTTGGCGGTTCGAGGATTAAGCGCCCTGCGGTGGCAACGACGGCGATTCCATGCCAGTTCGAGCATCCGTGCCCGTCGTCGCTGCCGCACAGGCCGCGCCTGCGGTCTTTGACGGCCCCGCCTCCGGCCCAAGGCCTTCGGCGACGCCCTCAAAACTTGCTGTGATTACTTCAGGGACAGGGTCGACTGGTCCACGGCGACGCCGGGGCCCATGGTCGAGCTGACCGAGATCTTCTGCAGGTACTGGCCCTTGGCGGTGGCCGGCTTGGCCTTCACCAGGTCGACCAGCAGCGCCTCGAGGTTTTCCTTCAGGCGGGCCGGCTCGAAATCGGCCTTGCCGATGGTGCAGTGGATGATGCCGGCCTTGTCGGTGCGGTAGCGGACCTGGCCGCCCTTGGCGTTCTTCACCGCCTCGCCCGGGTTCGGGGAGACCGTGCCGACCTTCGGGTTCGGCATCAGGCCGCGCGGGCCCAGCAGCGTGCCGAGCTTGCCGACCACGCGCATGGCGTCCGGGGTGGCGATCACGACGTCGTAGCTGAGGTCGCCGCCCTGCATCTTCTCTGCCAGGTCGTCCATGCCGACGATGTCGGCGCCAGCGGCCAGGGCTTCTTCAGCCTTGGCGCCGGCCGGGGCGAACACCGCCACGCGCACCGACTTGCCGGTGCCCTGCGGCAGCACGGTCGAACCGCGAACCTGCTGGTCCGACTTGCGCGCGTCGACGCCCAGGCGCACGGCCACGTCCACGGCTTCGACGAACTTCGCCTTGCTGTGGTCCTGGACGATCTTCAGCGCCTCGTCGATGGCGTAGGCCTTGCCGGGAACGGTCGCGGCCACGATGCTCTTCTGTCGCTTGGTCTGTGCCATGGTCTCAGCCCTCCACCGACAGGCCCATCGAACGGGCGGAGCCCTCGATGGTGCGAACTGCTGCTTCAAGATCGGCCGCCGTCAGGTCGGCCTCCTTCATCTTCGCGATTTCCTCGAGCTGGGCCCGCGTGACCTTGCCCACCTTCTCGGTGTTGGGGCGCTTGGAGCCGCTCTGCACGCCGGCGAGCTTCTTCAGCAGCACCGCAGCCGGAGTCGACTTGGTGATGAAGGTGAAGGTGCGGTCGGAGTACGCGGTGATGATGACCGGGGTCGGAAGACCCGGCTCGAGCTTCTGCGTGGCGGCGTTGAACGCCTTGCAGAACTCCATGATGTTCAGGCCGCGCTGGCCGAGGGCAGGACCCACCGGCGGCGACGGATTCGCCTGGCCGGCCTTGACCTGCAGCTTGATGTAACCGATGACTTTCTTTGCCATTGTCCTCTCCGGGTGCGAACGCCTGTCAGGCTCCCCATCGGGCCGGGAATCACGCGTCCCGGTATCGCGTCGTCACGCGCAAAGGCCGCCAGGGCGGCGGCCAATGCGATTTGCCCGGTTTCCGGGCAGGAAGCCACTTACTATAGCAGCTTCCAGGGGCTCGGGCCAAGCGGCCGGATCAGGCCTTCTCGACCTGCCCGAATTCCAGCTCGACCGGGGTCGAGCGGCCGAAGATGAGCACGGCCACGCGCAGGCGGCTCTTCTCGTAGTTGACCTCTTCCACCACGCCGTTGAAGTCGTTGAAGGGGCCGTCGACGACGCGGACCATCTGGCCGGCCTCGAACAGGACCTTCGGGCGCGGCTTCTCCACGCCTTCCTGGACGCGGGCGAGGATGGCGTCCGCCTCTTCGTCGCGGATCGGCAGCGGCTGGGCGGCCGTGCCGCCGATGAAGCCCATGACCTTGGGGGTTTCCTTGACCAGGTGCCAGCTTTCGCTGTCGATGCGGGGAATCCCGCCCTCGTCATGGGTCGCGATCTGGACCAGCACGTAGCCGGGGAAGAACTTGCGCTCCGAGCGGCGCTTCTGGCCGGAACGCATCTCGATGATTTCCTCGGTCGGCACCATCACGTCGCCGAACTTCTCGTCCATCTCCATGCGCGCGATGCGGTCACGCAGCGCCTGCGCCACCGACTTCTCGAAGCCGGAATAGGCATGTACCACGTACCAGCGCTTGATGATCTCGCTTTCCATCGACTCAGACATCTCCATCAGTTGCCGAGCAGCAGGCGGATGGCCCACTGGATGACCAGGTCGAAGCCCGCGAGCAGCAGGCTGATGATCACCACGACCAGCATCACCACCCAGCTCATGCGCATGGCCTCCTGGCGGGTCGGCCAGACCACCTTGCGCAGCTCGAAGCGGGCCTCGGAGAGGAATTCGCGGGTCTGGTGACCCTTGGCGCTGGTCAGGAAGACCACCAGCGCGGCGGCAACGCCAGCAACAACGGCCAGCACGCGCAGCGGCGTCGGCCATTGGCCGTCGAACCAGTAGAACGCGACGAGCCCGCCAAGCAGCAGCAGGGATGCGGCCACGTACTTGGCAATGTCGGCCGCCGAAGCCTGGCTCTGCGTGTGTTGGACCCTGCTGTTCAAGTCGCTATCGCCCTCGTTGTGGCATGGCACGCCAGGAGGGACTCGAACCCCCAACCTGCGGTTTTGGAGACCGCTGCTCTGCCAATTGAGCTACTGGCGTGTGTAAATTCTTCTTGCCTCTTAGACGCCAACGGCGAGCCGCTCCCGACTCGCCCCGGCGTCCTTGCAGGCCGTCGGCGTACCGCCGATGGCCGCTGGCGTTATCCGGACCCCCGGTCCGGATCAACGGCAGCACGTATCACGGCGGCCAACGGCCGCCGGGGTGCGCGGTTTTGCTT